>NZ_JBMPOR010000009.1:0-210686 GCF_049340265.1 Undibacterium sp. Di26W | reverse complement strand
ATATTGTGGGCTTTTACAACAACGTTCGCTTGCATTCTGCCCTGGGCAATCTGCCACCCAGTGTCTATGAGCAAAAAATGGCAGAAAAAGAACCTATCCCAGTGTCCGAAAATACTTGACCACTACAACCGTTACGAAATTTTCGAAAGAACCCCATCCCCATCCCAACCTTCCCCTTGAAGGGGAAGGAGTTAAAACAGTCCCAACCTGTCCACCACGCCGCTTGCAAGCGGCTTAGAGATTGGTGGCGCAAAGCATGCTTTGCGAATTCCCACAAATCTCCCCTTGAAGGGGAAGGAGTTAAAACAAAACCACCACCAAAAACAAAAAGCCCGCAAGCAAACTTGCGGGCTTTCTCATTTGCTCAATTTTTACGCTTAAGCCTTGTGCTCAGGTGGGATCAACTTGTTATTGATCACCCACTGCTGTCCTATCGACAGAATGTTGTTCACTACCCAGTACAGCACCAGACCAGACGGGAAGAAGAAGAACATGACCGAGAATGCCAGGGGCATGAACATCATCATCTTCGCCTGCATAGGGTCAGCCGGGGCCGGGTTCAGCTTGGTGGTGATGAACATGGATATCGCATACACCACAGGCAGGATGTACCAAGGGTCAGGAGAAGTCAGATCGGTGATCCAGCCCACCCATGGCGCGCCGCGCATTTCCACGCTGGCCTGCAAGACCCAGTACAGTGCCAAAAAGACCGGCATCTGGATCAGGATAGGGAAGCAGCCGCCGAGAGGATTGATCTTCTCAGTTTTATACAATTCCATCATGGCCTGATTCATTTTTTGCGGATCGTTTTTGAAACGCTCGCGCACGGCCTGCATCTTCGGCGTGACAACCTTCATCTTCGCCATGCTGCGATAACCGGCAGCCGACAAGGGGAACAGTGCCAGTTTGATGGCGATGGTGAAGACCACGATCGTCCAGCCCCAGTTACCCAGCATCTTGTGGATTTGTTCCATGACCCAGAACAAAGGCTTGGCGATGATGGTCAGTACGCCATAATCCTTAACCAGCTCAAAACCTGGCGCGATGGATTCCAGTTTCGCCGATTCTTGCGGGCCAGAATACAGGCGCGCATTCATGGTCACCGTCGCACCTGGCGCTACCGACCCCATAGGCAGGACATTGCCAACCGCATACAGATTGGTATCAACCTGCTTGGTGAAGATTTCACGCTTGGTTTTTTCTTGCGGGATAAAGGCAGACACAAAGAAATGCTGCAACATCGCCACCCAGCCATTGTCAGATTGCTTGGCGTGGCTGTCCGTACCTTTACCGATTTTTTCAAAATCCAGCTTCTGGAACTTGTCGCTTTCGGTATACACGGCAGGCGCATAAAACTCGCCACTGCCAGAGAACATGCCGCCGCTTTCAGGCTTGGTGCCGTCATGCAGCAGTTGCAGATACAGCGAAGGGCTAATGGCTGCGCCACTGTTATTGGTCACGTCATGGCGCACGTCAATCGCGTAATCGCCTTTTTTGAAGGTATAAGTCTTGGTCAGCTTGATGCCAGACTGTTCAGATTCCAGCACCAGTTGCACCTGGTTGCCATCACCCAGGGTGCGGACACCAGGTTTGGCGACGAAGCCGGACCTGTGGTTAGGGAAAGCACCGCCCAGCAATCCTGTCTGCGCCAGGTAAGTGCGTTTAGTCGAGCGATCAAACAAGACCATGTTACGGGTGTGATCAGTACCATCTTTATGCTTGAGCAATTCCAGATGTTTCAGCTCACCACCAATGGTATCGATCTCGGCCTGGACCACATCGGTGGTGACGGTGATGATCTCACTCTTGATCACGGGCGCAGCTTCACCAGTGGCCGGGGTGCCGGTAGCAGTAGCGGCACTGGCAACAGTTGCCGAAGCAGAACTTGGGACAGCCCCATTGGCGGATGCAGGAGCGCTGGCATTTTTGGTCTGCGCTGTCGGTGTCGGGAAAAACAGGGATGGTTTGCCGTTATGGCGCATCCAGTTATCCCAAATCAGAAACAACGACATTGAGAAAATTACCCACAGGACGGTACGTTTGATATCCATTTGTGTATGTCAGGAAAGGGGGGAAGAATGACCAGTGTGGCCAGGTTCATGGCAGCACTTGGCGGATGTGGGGACGTTTTGCGTTTTTTCACTAGCAGGTGGCACATGATCCACACCACCAGGGTGCCAGGGATGACATTTGCACAAGCGCTTGCCTGCCAGCAAGCTGCCCCTGGCGGCACCGTGAATCTTGATCGCCTCTGCCGCATACTCAGAACAGCTGGGATAAAAACGGCAATTTGGCCCCAGCATAGGACTGATTGCCAGTTTATAGAACTTCAGCAACAGGAGCAGCAGGGTTTTCATCTCAAGCTGCCTTATGTGGCTGGCAGGCCGGTGCGGCGAACAGACGCAGGATTTCCGCCCTGAGCTCACGCTTGAGCTGGGCAGTTGTGGCAGGGCCATCCTTGCTGTTAACAGGTCGGGACAAACGCACGATGCAATCCACATTCAATAAGGCTGTCCGCCGGAAAATCTCGCGGGTAACACGCTTGATCGTATTGCGCGTCACAGCACGTGGCGCAAAACGCTTGGCGGCCACCACGCCCAGGCGGGCATGCGGCAAATCATTGGTTCTGGCATACAGCACAAAATGTGCAGTTTTTTGTACGGGGCGCAAACGAAAAACGGATGAAAACTCATCCGTTTTAACGATGCGCCTGACGCGTGCAAAATCTGCACCGTCGGCACCTGCCTGAACTGACTCAGTTATATGATTGATCATGCGAATTCAGCAAAGCTGCCGCAGACCAACAAACTGAAAATCAAGCTGCCAGGCGTTTACGGCCTTTGGCGCGACGTGCGTTCAGAACAGCGCGGCCACCGCGGGTTGCCATGCGTGCGCGGAAACCGTGGGTGCGCTTGCGGCGAACGACGGAAGGTTGGTAAGTACGTTTCATGTTGGTCTCGCTATTTGAGCAATAAAAAAAATCGGAATTACGGATAAAGGCTGTCTCGGGTGCGACTTCGGCTTGCACATGTTCGTCAGGCCTTTCGCCTTTACTGCCCCAAAACCGCTGCTCATGGTGTGTGCAAGATAACCGGATAAACCGCTTATCAGCGCCGCACCAATAAAAGAGGGGTAGGGAACCCTGAATTAGACACCACTTTTGACTTGGCTGTCAATCACTTAGCGCAAATTTTAATCAACACAGGCACATCTATTGGTGCAATGCAAAGAATAAATTTAAAAGCAAACCTGTGGATAACTCAGTCAAGCGGGGTTAAAATAGCGGATTAGCGCGGCACCGTTTTATGTCTTTCAGACAACTCACCCAGCGATACAGGCAGAATTAGTGGCGCAAGTTTAGCCTACTTCACCTGGGTAGAAGGTTAATTCGGCACCGCGCATTTGCATTTAATAATTAAAGTCATACATGGAAAATTTCTGGCAGGCCTGTTCGTCCCAACTTGAGCAAGAGCTTCCACCACAGCAATATAGTGCCTGGATCAAACCGCTGGTTCCGCTCGACTTTGAAGACGGCAAGCTGCGTATCGCTGCGCCTAACCGTTTCAAACTGGACTGGGTCAAAGCCCAGTTCGCTAATCGTATCTCGGAACTGGCGAATCAGTTCTGGGATGATGAAGTAGAAGTGCAGTTTGTGCTGGACCCGCGCGGCAGCAAAAAACCTGCTGCACCTGCCCCCCGCCCGCAAGGTTTGAACGCCGACCTCGATGCCCAGGGCAACATGCCGGAAATGATGTCCGAACCGGCTGCACCAGAAGTGATATCGCCACGCCGTGAACAAAGCCGCATCAATTCCGAACTGACCTTTGACAGCTTCGTCACCGGTAAGGCCAACCAGCTGGCACGCGCCGCCGCCATCCAGGTGGCAAATAACCCTGGCGTATCGTACAACCCGCTGTTCTTATATGGCGGCGTTGGCCTAGGCAAAACGCATTTGATCCACGCCATCGGCAACCAGATCCTGGTGGATAATCCGCATGCCAAAATCCGCTACATCCACGCTGAGCAATATGTGCGCGACGTAGTGACCGCTTACCAGCGCAAGGGTTTTGATGAATTCAAACGCTATTACCATTCGCTGGATTTGTTGCTGATCGATGATATTCAATTCTTTGGCGGCAAGAGCCGTACACAAGAAGAATTCTTTTATGCCTTTGAGGCCTTGATTGCCGCCAAGAAACAGATCATCATCACCAGTGATACTTACCCCAAAGAAATCACGGGCATGGATGACCGCCTGATTTCACGCTTTGATTCTGGTTTGACGGTCGCGATTGAACCGCCAGAACTGGAAATGCGCGTGGCGATCTTGCTCAAGAAAGCCCATTCAGAAGGTGTGCATATCTCTGACGACGTGGCTTTCTTTGTGGCCAAGCATTTGCGTTCCAACGTGCGTGAGCTGGAAGGCGCGCTGCGCAAGATTCTGGCTTATTCACGCTTCCATGGTAAAGAAATCACCATCGACGTGGTCAAAGAAGCACTAAAAGATTTGCTGTCGGTACAAAACCGCCAGATATCGGTAGAAAATATACAAAAGACCGTGGCCGACTTCTTCAACATCAAAGTCGCCGACATGTATTCGAAGAAACGTCCGGCGAATATCGCCAGACCACGCCAGATTGCCATGTACCTGGCCAAGGAATTGACACAAAAGAGCCTGCCAGAAATCGGCGAACTCTTCGGTGGCCGCGACCACACCACGGTCTTGCACGCCGTACGCAAGATCACCGCAGACCGCACCAAAAACCCCGAATGCAATCATGAATTGCATGTGTTAGAACAAACGCTCAAGGGTTAATGGCAGGGATGTTGTAGGATGTGCAAGTGTGGTTTGTAATTGGCAGGGTCAAGATTTGTAGGGTGCGCCATGCGCACCATGGCAGTAAAGCCGGTTCAAACGGTGCGCATGACGCACCCTACGGGTTGGCAATAATTTTAGGTCTTCCCCCATAAAGGGAGGCAGGGATGGGGATGGGTTTCCAAAGCAATATGATGGCAAGTTAATCAACCGAAACCCATCCCCACCCTAACCCTCCCCTTGAAAGGGAGGGAATGAAATTTGTAGGGTGCGCCATGCGCACCATGGTTATAAAGCCAGACAAGTGCGGTGCGCATGGCGCACCCTACGCAAGAGCAAGCAAGACAGCAGTAAAAAAGAAGCAAGGGGGGGCGAGCTAGATTGCCCTATTTTCGGGATGCAGACCGCGAAACAAAACGCAGCAATACGTCGGTATTGCGAGGCTTTGTGACAAAGGTATGCGCCCGACAATAGGGCAAGCTAGCTTGCACCGGTCCTTTATCAACAAAATAGTGAGGATATTCAAATGCAATTGGTTAAAACCCACCGGGACACCCTGCTCCGGCCTTTGCAAATTGTGAGTGGTATTGTCGAGCGTCGGCACACATTGCCGATTCTGGCCAATATCCTCATTCGCAAAGATGGCGAACAGGTGTCGTTCTTGTCGACCGACATCGAAGTGCAGATCACAACCAAGGCAGCCATTGGTTCTGGCGGCGATGTCATTGCCACCACCGTGGCCGCCCGCAAATTGCTGGATATTTTGCGCGCCCTGCCCGATGACAATGATGTTGTCTTGAAGCTTGAAAACAAAAAGATGAGCGTGCAGTCAGGCAAATCGCGCTTCTCTTTACAGACTTTGGCAGCGGAAGAATTCCCTACCGTGGCCCAGGCCGAGCATTTCAATGCCAGCGTCAACCTGCCACAAAAAACCCTGAAGCACTTGTTCAACATGGTGCATTTCTCGATGGCGCAACAAGACATTCGTTATTACCTGAATGGCCTGCTGCTGGTCGTCGATGGCAAGAATGTGATTGCCGTGGCCACCGATGGCCACCGTCTGGCGTTTTGCCAGGTCGAAGTGGAACAAGAATTCCCGCGCCATGAAGTCATCATCCCGCGCAAAACCATCATCGAGATGCAGCGTCTGCTGGAAGACAAAGAAGACCCGGTCCAGATCGACATCGCCAACAACCAGGTCAAACTGACTTTTGCCGATATCGAACTGATTTCCAAACTGGTCGAAGGCAAGTTCCCTGACTTTAACCGCGTCATCCCCAAAGGCTATAAAAACAGCTTCACTTTGGGCCGCGAGCAATTGCTGCGGTCGTTGCAGCGTGCCGCGATCATGACATCCGACAAGTTCAAGGGCGTGCGTTGCGTCATCACCCCAGGCAGCATGCAGATCCTGTCCACCAATGCGGACCAGGAAGAAGCGATAGAAGAAATTGAAATCGACTACGGTGGCGACAGCGTGGATATCGGCTTCAACGTCAGCTATCTGCTGGATGTATTGAATAACCTGAAATGCGACCAGATCTGCGTATCGTTGGGCGATTCCAACTCATCCGCCCTGATCACTATTCCCGACAATACCGACTTTAAATATGTCGTGATGCCGATGCGGATATAGTCCTAATCCCCTCCCCTTCAAGGGGAGGCAGGGTGGGGATGGGGTGCGGTTGATCAACAACATAAGCAAATTGCGTAAGAACCCCATCCCCATCCCAGCCTTCCCCTTGAAGGGGAAGGAGCTAAATAAATTCCAATCTGAATCAGTATTCAAAGTTGTAATTTACGTAATTTTTTGCAGTTCGTTTTTGAACAAGCAGTAATCCAGAAGTGAAACAGTTGTAAATATTTCAGAAGGTAGCCATGTCCGATAACACCCAAGACAATACTCCAGCACAGCCAAATCAATACGGCGCATCCTCGATCCAGATTCTGGAAGGCCTGGAAGCCGTGCGTAAACGCCCTGGCATGTACATCGGTGACACCTCGGACGGCACCGGTCTGCATCACCTGGTATTTGAAGTGCTGGATAACTCGATTGATGAATCCCTGGCAGGCCACTGTACCGAGATCAACGTCACCATCCATAGCGACAATTCCATCTCCATTACCGACAATGGCCGTGGTATTCCTACCGGCATCAAATGGGATGACAAGCACGACCCCAAACGCAGCGCGGCAGAAATCGTCATGACTGAACTGCATGCCGGCGGCAAGTTTGACCAAAACTCCTACAAAGTATCCGGCGGTCTGCATGGCGTGGGTGTGTCCTGCGTGAATGGCCTGTCCAAATTGCTGAAGCTGACTATCCGCCGCGACGGCAAAATGTACGCCATGGAATTTGTCCGCGGTGTACCACAAAACCGCGAGCTGGAAACCGTTGACGGCATTCTTACCTCACCCATCAAAGTCCTGGGTGACACCGACAAACGCGGTACCGAAGTGCACTTCTGGGCTGATGAAGAAATCTTCACCCATGTTGAATTCCATTATGAAATTTTGGCCAAACGCATACGCGAATTGTCCTTTTTGAATAATGGCGTACGCATCAAGCTCAACGACCACCGCACCGGCAAAGAAGAATTATTTGCCTTTGAAGGCGGCACCCGTGGCTTTGTTGAATACATCAACAAAAACAAAAGTGTACTCAACCCGACGATTTTCCAGGCCACTGGCGAACGCCAGTCTGACCAGAACACCACCATCACCGTTGACGTTTCCATGCAATGGAACGACGCCTACAATGAACAGGTATTGTGCTTCACCAATAACATCCCGCAGCGCGATGGTGGCACTCACCTGACCGGCCTGCGCGCCGCGATGACACGCGTCATCAACAAGTATATTGAAGAACACGAATACGCCAAGAAAGCCAAGGTCGAAGTCACCGGCGACGACATGCGCGAAGGTTTAACATGCGTCTTGTCCGTCAAAGTGCCAGAACCAAAGTTCAGCTCGCAGACCAAAGACAAACTCGTCTCCAGTGAAGTGCGCGGCCCGGTAGAAGAAATCGTCGCCAAGACGCTCTCTGATTTTCTGCAAGAAAGACCAAACGACGCCAAAATCATTTGCGGCAAAATCGTTGAGGCATCCCGCGCCCGTGAAGCCGCCCGCAAAGCCCGTGAACTGACACGCCGCAAAGGCGTCATGGATGGCCTGGGCCTGTCGTCCAAACTGGCAGACTGCCAGGAAAAAGACCCGGCCCTGTGTGAACTGTACATCGTCGAAGGTGACTCTGCGGGTGGATCAGCCAAGCAAGGCCGCGACCGCAAGTTCCAGGCGATTTTGCCACTGCGCGGTAAAGTCTTGAACGTAGAAAAAGCCCGCTTTGAAAAAATGCTGTCCAGCGAACAGATCACCACCCTGATCGCCACCCTGGGCACCAGCATAGGCCCGGACGAATTCAATGCCGACAAACTGCGCTATCACCGCATCATCATCATGACCGATGCCGACGTTGACGGCGCCCACATCCGCACCCTGCTGCTGACCCTGTTCTATCGCCAGATGCCACAACTGGTAGAACGCGGCCACATCTACATCGCCCAGCCACCACTGTACAAGGTCAAGGCCGGCCGCGATGAACGTTACCTCAAAGATGATGCCGAAGAAGCCACCTACATGATGACCGTGGCCCTGACCGGTGCATCCCTCACCCCAGGCACAGGTGCAACCCCCATCATTGGTGATGCCCTGGGTGAACTGGTACGCCAGTACAACCTGGCCAACGCCATCATGATGCGCCTGACCCGCGTCATCGACCGCGCCGCCCTCACCGCCATCATGACCGGCGTCACCCTGAAACTGGATACCCCAGAAAATGCCGAAGCATCCGCCATCGCCCTGACCGCCGCCATTGGCGACACTGCAGTCAAAGCAGTGGTACGCAGCGACGAACTCTCAGGCGCATTCAGCCTGCGCATAGAACGCCTGTACCACGGCAACATCAAAGTCAGCAGCATCGACGCCGACTTTGTGGATGGTGCCGACTACCAAGTGCTGGAAAACGCCGCCAGCACCTTCAAAGGCCTGCTGACCGAAGGTGCCTTCATGCGCCGTGGCGAAGGCGAAAAAGCCAAGGAAATCGCCGTACAAGACTTCCACCAGGCCATGCTGTGGCTGCGCGACGAAGCCGAACGCGGCGTCAGCAAACAACGCTATAAAGGTCTGGGCGAAATGAACCCAAGCCAGCTCTGGGAAACCACCATGGACCCCACAGTCCGCCGCCTGCTCAAAGTACAGATCGAAGACGCCATCGCCGCCGACCAGATCTTCACCACACTGATGGGCGACGACGTAGAACCACGCCGGGCGTTTATTGAATCGAATGCGTTGCGGGCGGGGAATATTGACGTTTGATTTATTTTCATGCAATTAGATAAAAATCTTCGTTGAAAGACAAAATTATGTTCTTTTTGTAAAATTCTTCGAATCAAAAAATAAAAACGCTTGAATTTTTCAAGCGCTTTTATTTTTTTGGGGCAGTAGATTTAATCTCAAACTGAGCAGCTAGTTACTATCTAGATTTCCTCTTCAAATTGCTAGAGTTAATCTCTTTGATTGTAAAACTATACTTGAAATTATTTTAAAAACTCGAATCCAACATATTATGTCAGCAAGAAATATAGTTAAATCAATTCAAGACATCATGCGGAAGGACGCGGGGGTAGACGGCGACGCTCAACGTCTGTCACAAATGTGTTGGATGTTTTTCTTAAAAATTATCGACGATCAAGACAAACAGATAACGAAAAAAACAAAAGAATATTACTCCCCCATCCCTGAAAAATTGCAATGGCAAGCTTGGGCAGCAGACCCAAAGGGAATTACAGGAGTTAATCTTCTTAATTTCATCAATAACACTCTTTTTCCAAGTCTAAAGAAAATTGTAACTAACGACAATTTATCAAATCGGGCCTCAGTCATCAAAGGAGTTTTTGAGGACGCCTACAATTATATGAAGGATGGAAACCTAATACGTCAAGTAATCAACAAAATAAACGAGGTCAATTTTAACGATTTGGTTGAACGTAAACATTTTGGTGATATTTACGAACAAATGCTTAATGATTTACAAGCTGCCGGAAATGCAGGTGAGTTTTATACGCCTCGGGCAGTAACGGCTTTTATGGTAGATCGTATAGACCCAACTCCTGGCGAAATCATATTGGATCCAAGCTGTGGGACAGGTGGATTTTTGACCTGTAGTATTCGCCACATGCGAGAGAAATATGTAAATACAGAAGATGATGAAAAATTAATGCAACGATGTCTTCGTGCGGTTGAATTAAAGCAATTACCGCATATGTTGTGCGTTACAAATATGCTGCTTCATAGCATTGAAGATGCAAGCTTTGTTAGACATGAAAATACGTTAAGTCGTTCATATGAATCTTATGCAAATGAAGACCAAGTGGATGTAATTGTTACTAATCCGCCTTTTGGTGCTTCGATACAAGATGGCATAGAGACTAGTTTCCCTCAGCATTTACGCACCAAGGAAACAGCAGACTTATTCTTAGCATTAATAGTTAGGTTACTAAAAAAAAATGGACGGGCCGCAGTAGTTCTTCCTGACGGGAATCTATCTGGTGAGGGAGTTAAGACACGATTGAAAGAACATTTGATAGAGGAATGCAATCTACACACAATAGTGCGTCTGCCAAATAGTGTTTTCAGACCCTATGCTAGCATTGGGACAAATATACTGTTTTTTGAAAAAGGCTCTCCCACTCAAGAAATTTGGTTTTATGAACATCAAATCCCTGTTGGCCAAAAAGCCTACTCAATGACAAAGCCTATTCGCTTTGAATATTTTCAAGACTGCATTCAATGGTGGGGTGGGGCAGATCGCAAAGACAGAAAAGAAAATGAAGTTGCTTGGCGTATCAGCGCTACCGAAGTAAAGAATAGAGGTTACAACCTCGACTTTAAGAATCCCCATGCAACAAAGAACGAATATGTTGATCCAGAAGAATTATTAACAAATTTAAAGAATGCCGAGATAAGAGCATTTGCACTACGTGATGAACTTAAAGCCATTCTAAAAGAGGCGTTATTAAAATGAGTATATCGCAGCTAGTGGAGCATTTCGACCAAATCATTGAGACTCCCGGTGCGATACCACGTCTTCGTCGCTTTATTTTCGATTTAGCTATTCGTGGCAAACTTGCCGATCAAAACAATCAAGATGAATCTTCTGAGGAGCTTCTGAAACTGGTAACTTCCTTAAGGGAAAAAAATCCAAAATTGATTAAGAAGAAAGCACCTTCAAAGTCTAAAGATAATAATGCGAATATTCTTCTCCCAACAGGATGGTCTTGGGTAAAGCTTGGCGCTCTTTGTACAAAAACAGGATCAGGCAGTACACCAGCAGGTGGCAAATCCGTATATCCCCACACAGGAATTCCTTTCTTACGGTCACAGAATATTTACAATCACGGTTTAGAGCTGGATGGCCTGGTTTACATAACTCAATCTACACATGAGCGAATGAGTTCTACTGCGGTTAAAGCAGGTGATTTACTACTGAACATTACTGGGGGATCTATTGGGCGTTGTGCAATTGTTCCAGATGATTTTATTGAAGGAAACATAAACCAACATATTGCAATCATTCGGCTGGCTCTTTTAGAGTCTAAACGATTCGTTCATGCTGTTATTTGCTCTGACTACTTCCAACAACAAATACTTATCCATCAGACAGGCTCGGGACGCCAAGGTTTGCCTAAAAATCGAATGGATGAAATCTTAGTCCCTATTGCACCATTAGCCGAACAGCATCGCATCGTTACCAAAATTGATCAATTGATGTTTCTTTGCGATCAGCTTGAAGCTGCACAAAAAGATCGCAACAAAATTCAAGATGAATTAATTAAAACATCTCAGAATCATTTAGATCAATCCCTCGAGGTTTTCGATCCAGTAAAGCAGCGTGAAATAATTGCCATTTATTTACATAATATGTCTAGAATGACAGCGCGCCAAGAACATATAACCTCGCTTCAAAGAACTTTGTTGAAACTCGCGATTAGAGGCCGTTTGTACATGCAAGACACAAATATTGAAGATGACAAAGTCAAAGGAAATTTACTTCACTCTAAACGTAAAAACGAACTATTTGAAGGAAGAATGGCTATAAACATTCCTCTTAAGGATTGGGTTTTATCACGATTTGGCGAAGTCTTTTCTCTCAAGTATGGCCAAAGCTTGCCTGCCGGAATGCGTTCGAATTCTGGTGAGTATTCAGTTTACGGATCAAACGGAATTGTAGGCTCTCATAACGAGTCAATGGTCAAAAGCCCTTGCATTGTAATTGGGCGAAAAGGATCAGCAGGTGCATTGAATCTGAACCTTACATCGTCGTGTTGGGTTACAGATGTTGCCTATTATTGCATCCCTCCAGACGGAATAGATTTGGAATTCGCTTTTAATCTATTCAAGACACTTGATCTAGAATCTCTTGGCAAAGGCATCAAGCCAGGATTAAATCGTACAGAAGTATATGATCTATATGTATCTATCCCGTCATTAAACGAGCAAAAAAAAATCGTACTAGTAATCGATAAAATTGTGACCTTGTGCGTGCAACTAAAGGTACAAATCTCCACAGTTCATTCTGAGTGTCTTCGATTGCTTGAGACATCAATTGACCGTTTGCTTGGAATTCAAAAATTCAATTCGATACCTGCATTCAAGAAACAAAAAACTTCACTCGCTTTGGAAAATGAACTTCCAATTGAAAAGGCTCCGCTCTTTATGATCTCAGATCCAGCAAAAACCGTTGCGCAACTAATCGAATGTATTGATGACCTAGAGGGCGAGTGCGCACCAGAGCGCTTATTGAGACAATGCGGGTTAGGGGAAGATATTGAGAATTTTTATGATTTACTAAGATTAGCTAGGGATGCAGGAAAGCTATTCGTAAAATTGGGTCCAACCGAAAAAATTCGGAGACACGTAGATGCGCATTAACAGTTTAAAAATCAAGAGCCCGTGGAAGAATCTTGGCGGATTGGAAGTAGTTTTTGATGAGAGCTGTGATGTTGCGGTGATTATCGGCCAGAATGGCTCAGCTAAAAGTAATTTGCTTGAAGCTATTATCACTATTTTCCGCAATATTGATCTAAAAGACGAGGCTGCCTTTTCTTACGAAGTCACTTATTTTCTGTTTGGATCGAAGGTTTTTATTTCGGCTGAAGTTAGTCAACAACCCAAAGCTACTGTTAATGGAAAAAAAATCTCTTTTGATTCACTGCGAAATGAATGGACACCCAAATATGTTGTAGGATATTACTCAGGTGTAAGTGATCGTTTCGAGGAACTTTTCAGACGTCATGACCGCAGAGCCTTGGATGCAACACTAAAAGTAAGCAAAAATAATGATCAAGCTAGCAAGCTCGAATTTCGTCGATTTATCTGTGCACGTCCTGTCCATGGACTTTTTGCATTATTAGCATTCTATTTTTCAGATGATGCTCAGATCGTTGAATTCTTAAAAAGCCACCCAAGAATAGAAAACTTTGATTCAGCACTTCTAACTGTTCGGAAGCCGGTTTGGGCCACCAAGAAATCTACTGCACAAGAATTTTGGGGAGCAAAAGGCCCTGTAAGGGATTTATTGGAGAAATTCCGCCGCCACTCACTTGCCCCAATATCTCGTGTAATTACCGTAAAGCCTGATTTCAGAACCTCAGAAGATCGAGAAGTCACGCATCTGTTTATCCCAGATATTAATGCACTTCGTGATCTCGCTGATGAGTACGGTGCAGACCCTAGAGCACTTTTCCAGGCTCTAGATACGATGCGCTTGAGCGGTCTCATTGAAGACTTTCGTGTTCGTGTCAGGGTCAAAGGGGCGACCGGGCCAATTCATACTCGGCAATTAAGCGAGGGAGAACAGCAATTATTGACGGTTTTGGGGCTGATGCGATTTACACAAAATGAAGGTTCGCTATATGTTCTAGATGAACCGGACACACATCTAAATCCTAAATGGGGTGTTGAATATTTAAGCCATTTGCGGAAAATTGGAGGTATCCAACGGAATAGTCATACCATACTCGCAACTCATCAGCCATTACTTGTAGCAAGTCTTCGAAAAGAAGAAATCAGAGTTATGACTAGAAATGCGAATGGAACGATTGGTGCGGTTATGCCCGATGAAAGTCCAAGAGGAACTGGAGTTGCTGGCGTGCTAACAAGCCCACTTTATGGATTGGAAAGTCAGCTCGATAATTTCAGCTTACGTGTATTAAAAAAAATTTATGACGTGTCGATGAACGAGAACAGCAATAGTCGCTCTCGTCATTTGCAACGTCTTAGAAAACTTGTTCCCTCTCTAGTAACAAAAGAAGGTTCTCCAGATCCTTATAAGAACATTGCGCGAGATGCGTATGAGATCGCAATGAGAGAACTGGTTAAAGACGAGTCACCAATCGAGATGAGGGTACGTGCGGTCGAGACATTAGCAAAAATGCTTTATGAATCAGCGAAGGATAATGCTCAATGATTTACGTAGATTTAGAAAAACTAATCCCGCCTCAAGGATGGGAAGAGAAAGCAAAGAATCTTCTCGCAGAATTAAACTCAAAGCCAGCAGATCAAAGATCAGATTTCATTGATAAATGCCGCCTTCAAACATGGGCGCATCCTGAATTATTAGTAGCAATTAGAAAAATAGTCGGGAACAAATGTTGGTATTCTGAAGTTCCCCTTGAAGGGGCTGATCCAAATGTTGATCATTTTCGCCCCAAGGGACGTGTAAAAGAAGTCGATGACAAACTTCAGTCAACAAATAACTATTTGCCAGGATATTGGTGGTGGGCTTTTGAATGGCGAAATTTTCGTTTAGCATCGATGCATTCCAATCAAAGACGAGTTGATTTGCACACAGATGGCGGGAAAGCTGATTTTTTTCCAGTAAAAGGGCCAAGAGCAAATGAAGGGACTAGCTATAACTTATGTATAGAAGACGTAATTCCTCTTGACCCATGTAACAGAACTGATGTAGCTTTACTTTGGTTTGATTCGAATGGTGCTCCGTCTTGCTCAGATTGGAAACGAAAGAAATCTGTTGAAGATGAATTTAGGGTGAAAGTTTCAATCTGGCTTTATCACTTAGATAAGCAAGATTTAGTCAGTCGCCGACGAGATCATATGGATGAAATATCTCTCGATTTATTTAATGCAAACACTGACTATGAGTTATGGAAAACTATCCCTGGAAATGTTGTATCAAAAAAATCTTTTGAGACAAGATTAACTAGTATCAAGAAAAAAATTTCTGATGACAGTGCATTTTCAGGTGCCAAAAGAGTTGCGGTAAGAGCCGCCTCTGCGAATTTTGAATGGATATTTGAATTTGGTTTGTTGGCATAAATTATAAGTATAAAAATAAACTCATAAAGAGATTTGTGATGGATTTGTATTTAAGTTTGCCAATAATTATTGACTCTACATTGAATGTAAAAGCTTATCTGTAGTGCTCACTCTAATAATAACGCGGCATTGCAGATTTCGAAGAATCGTGCTCGAAAATCGGGTGTGCCAGGAAATAAGGAAATAGTGAGTAACGGAACATGCTAACATTCCTGCTAACGGACTAGTCGGTTATGTTCATAGCTTATGATGATACTCTCACAGAGTCACCAGTCAGATAAACACCTTGCAATCAAGTCTACGCTAATTGAAATGGTACCAGCGCCAAAGCTATTTTGGCGCAAAAATTTCCCAAACAATTTCCGTCTCATTCGGTTCCATTAATGATAGGCTAAGTATCCACCTTGCGGCGGTAGTAGGGCTGCGGCAAATCATGTCCGCCGCCGTGAATTGCGACAAGTTCAACTTCGGTTCTGGCGTCTTTCTTCCAACTATCCGCTCTACATCGACACCTGATAAGCCGATTGTTTGCGCCATGGGTGTGGCGGTGATCTTGTTCAGGTCGGTGAAATATTGCTCCGGTGGGCGTGCATTGAGTACTTCACCGCATTTGTAGAATAGGCCTAACAGGTTCACTTCGCCACCCCTATATGGCACTAGCGGGTCTTTGGTGCCGTTCATGATCATGACTGAGGCGCAACCGGTGCCAGTTGGCTTTCAGCGGAAGTTCTGGGGCACGTCTACGCTGGCTGAGACTGCCGCCACGGTGCGGGAGCGGTTTGGGGATTCCAGTGTCAGACTTAGTGACAGCTAAACCACAGCAGCATTGAACGACCCGGGTCGCCGTGCACGCAGATGAGACAGCCGTTGAAGACCCGCCTGTAAGCGTCCACGGTCCTTGATACTCCCCAAAGAGATCCGGATTGCATTCACTGGTGCGATGCCTTCGCTGTTGGCTGCACGCGCAAGCTGTGCGGAGTTCCAATACGCTGGCAACTCTAGCCATATGTGCAGGCCGTATCCGGCACCGCTGTACCGCCCCGCCAGAATATCCCTAGCCATGCGGTGGCGCAGGCGCGCCTCGTTGCGTATGCCTGCCATCAATCTGTCAGCCGAACCGTCGATTATCCACTGCGTGGCCAGTGCGGCCGTCAGCGGGGCGGGTATTAACACGAAGGCGACACGCAAGCCGGGGGGCAGGCATTTCGACAAGGTTGAGATGTAGTACACCTGCTCTGGGGCAAACGTGGCAATAGGTGGCGGCGGTGCATCGGCAAGGAGCCAGTAGGGATCGTCCTCGACGATGCGTACATTGCAGCGCTTCGCGATGCTGGCGAGTTCCTTACGCCGGTGTTCCGGCATGGTGATGGCGGTTGGGTTCTGTAATGTGGGGTTGATGTAGACCAGCCCAGGCTTGCGCTGGCGGCATGCTTGCTCAAGCATCTCTGGCAGCATCCCGTGCTGGTCCGCTTCTACCGCAATTATTTGCCGCCGAATTGGGTCGCTGCGGCACGCAAGCCGGGATAAATCATTGTTTCTGCCAGGATGACATCGCCGGGCTGCGTCAGTGCAAGGACCAATGCGGCGATCACCGCTTACGCACCCGGGCAGACTTCAAGCTGTTTAGAATCCAGATGTCCAAGAATGATTTCACAATTTACACGTGCGTTCAAATAATGTCAGGTCTGTCGCATGGAACTTTGGGAACCGGTGGATCATTCCGATAGTTATATGCTGGGAGTACATTCACTGAATTATTTATTTTTAACGGCAAAAAAAGCGGTAACGCCAACCACCTCAAAATCAAGCACTTGAAAATTCTTTTCCAAGAAATCATTCAGGTCGCGTGCATTGTCATTGCGATTGTTAAAGACGCCTAGATAATTCATCAGCCACATGAATGGCTTTGCAAACAAGTTTTTATGGACATCTTCAGATAAGACAGAGGTTCCAAACAGCACGCCATTTTCAGAGAGAAGTGGTTGTAGATGGCTGAATGCAATGCCCTTTTCTTTGAAGCTACCTGGAACGCAATGCATGACATAATTGATCGCAATGGAGTCAAATTTAGCCATCTTGTGTTGGACCGGCTCCAACAAATTTTGAATGTATGTTTCCGGCGCATATCTTGAAACCTTGAATTTGGTTTTTGCCAGACACTCAGGGCTTAGATCCATCAGAGCGAGTCTCGGCTTGGTGGAATCAAAGACAACCCTGTTTAATAGGAACCCAGTTCCAACACCGACTTCGAGATGATTGGAAGAGACGTATTTTTTATAATGCGCGTCCAAACGCTGGATAGAGCTGCCCCAGGCATATTTGGAAATCACACCATACAAGATGAAGTCGTAGAAAAATAGACTCACCTTATTAAAATATCGCTGCGACCGTTCGACTTTTAGAGTGGTTAAATTCTGATTGGCAGTTTTCATTATTGCTTTCATGTTGAGCTACGTTCGAATTGTAGCTGTCTATCCAGCACATTTATATTGCGTTCGGCCGGCTCCAAGGTTCATCCCGCTGCACTACATCTTGTTTAAACACGCAGTCCCGTGGAATGACACCGTAATGTCGTGAGCACATCTTGGATGGTACGCAAGCGTTCAATTGTTCTATCACCTCATCAAAAATTGTTACTAAAACGCGCTGACTTTAAAAATTCTCGCTGGCCAGACACGGCCACTTCATCACCGATATTCAACTGAATCTGTTGCGGGATAGTGGCTGCAAAAAAATCCAGTAAACCGCGTTGCATTGACACATCAAGTCGATTGATCTGCACGTCATTACCTAAAACAAAACCATTCGTGCGCCAATCTTTTTTTGGCGGCATTTGGCATGTCGATATGAGTTTGAGGTGGTTGACTTTTAAATCTGTCATATTCACAGTTGACTGACAATCTGCAATTTCCAAACTCAATTCAGCACCAAGTAAAGTGCCAGACAGTTCAGTGGTACCAACACCAGAAAATGCTACTTTTTTAACCGACGATGGCAGGTGGATCGTAAATTTATTGAATGAGCGATACAGATGCGTTTCAACGCTGGCTAGGGTAATGTTCAAGATGCCATCAACCGTTTTTCCGTTGACGGACAGGCGCAGGTTCTCATTATTAATCGATGCTTGTGACACATTTGGGTCAAAAATGACCGTGATTCCTCCGGTATGGACTTCGTTACCTTGTGTGCGAATCACCACGCTTGCCTGTTCACCGATATCGAAATGATGCTCGGCCTGGTGCTGGCTTTTGGCGCGTGCCCGGTTATTTTTATTGATGTTATCCAGTGTGAAATTGCCTGCCACATACCAGACTACGGCAGCGAGAAATAGCCAAACCCCAGCTTTTGAAAACAGGCGTTTCATCATGACACCTCACGTTCTTTGAGGTGGAAGAATAGTGCCGCCCAAAGCAACACAGGCAACCCAAGCCACAAGCCAATTGAAAGACCGTATTCAGCGAGGCCCTGTGGTACAAGCACATCATCATTGAGCGATGCAAATATTCCCAACTGTGGGAAGCAGCCTATCCATGCCATGAAGATGGCTAGTAAAAACAATGTCAAAACTGTTCTTAGCACGGGCGAACGCTTAAAAAATACCGTGCCCCCGGCAATTACTGCCTGACCAGCTGTTAAGAACAGCATAAAAAATATTTGCATCTTAATGAATCTCTGCACATCGGCACCGGTCTTTCCCATTTCTGAGGTAATGAATGGGATATAAAAGCCAAAATCCTGTTGAGCGAGGGAGCAGGATTCGCAAAGCGATGGCGTAATATATGACGCCTTGGCCAACTGGACGGCGGGATAATTCATCAGCATATAGCCAACGGTATATGCCAGCGGGAACAGGATGCCGATGAACACGAATGCTAGCAACCATTTCTCAAACACCGAAGCTGGGCGCATCAGGGTAATCAGGCTGGCCCCAGGATTGACCATGTGTTTGAAATAGCGGCCAGAGAACACCATTGCCGACACAAGCAGACCCCCCACATACCATTGAACCTGGCTGCCGAAGTGAAACTGCGAGAATGTACGCTCTGTATCCGTAGTGAAGGAAATCAATATACTAATCAAATTTATCATGGCCATGATGCCGACGAACCACGCATAGTCACGCCAACTTTCTGCCCAATGGGCGCGCCACAAGCGGGCAAAACGTGCGCTGTCGAAAAAATTGCTCATTGCGGATTCCTTGTTGGGTCTTGATGAACTGCCACTGCATCCAGAATGGCTTGCTTGTTCATGCTCAGGGCCTTGTACAACAATTCGAGATTGACTGCCCCCGGGGCATCGCCCTTGTTGGCTGCGACATAGGCCCATTGATGGCCGATTGCTTCTTGATAGATGCTGTCGGCAATGTCTGCCTGATTGTCTGCGACGCCCAGATGCAAGGCGCGTTGCAGTGTATCCATGCTGGCGGACAATGCCAGCTTGCCGGCATCGACAAACAGCACGTGGCTCATGAGGCTTTCTAAATCATGTGCCTGATGGGTACTGATCACGACGATGCGGTCTGCATGTTCTTTGCCGCCCATGATGGTTTTAAACTGCGCCCGGCCCAAGATGTCCAGCCCATTGGTCGGTTCATCCATCAATAACACGGGTGTGTGGGTTGCCAGCGCAAAGGCGATCACGGCTTTTTTCTTTTGCCCCAGGCTCATGGAGGCAAAGCCCTTGTCGCGTGGCACTTCAAAAATATCTGTATAGCTTTGAAAATCGGTACTGGAGAAGCGCGGATAAAACGGCGCATGCGTCTTCAGCAGCACCTCCAGCTTGATATTGGGCAGGTGAAATTCTTCGGGGACTACATACACTTGTTCCAGAAACGTGGGCAAGCGGGCGGCAGGCTTGTACCCCAGCACGTCTACGCTGCCGCCATGCGGAAACAGCAAACCCGACAGTATCTTTAATAGCGTCGATTTGCCACTGCCATTGCGTCCAAACAAACCATATACACCTGGCTGGGCAAGCGTCAGCGAAAAATCGTCATAGACGCGTTTGCGCCCATATTCAAATTGCAGTTGTGTGACTTTGATCATCAAAGTTCCTGAAGTTCCTGAGGTTCCTGTAGACATCTATTATTTTTGGCTCGCTGTTTTCAACTGAGGGCATTCTTTAAGCAAAATCCCTCAAGCATCTTTTGCAGCAAAAGACGTACTTGCAAAGTGTCAGAGTTTATTACTTTTTTGCAAATAAAGGAAATTCAGAAGTTCACACCATTACAACTAGTGCGCTTCCATCACGAACAAGAGAAGTTTGTTTGGCAAACGCGCCGTATCAACACTTGCTTTTTGACAGGTAAAGAGAATTGAAAACACCGGCACAAATCCGGTTCGCTTATGTTTGATACCCGACGAACAAGGCTGTGTGCTTTGGGCATAATCTACTCTATCTCTTCCCCTTCACTGGCAAATTCACTATGACCTGGATTATATGGGTGTTACTTGCCCTTGTTTCTGCCGCAGCCATTGTAGCTGGCCTTGCCGCTTACGGTGCTGCGCGCTGGGCAGGTAAGACGCGGGCGTTGTTGCTGCGGCTTGAAAACACTCGCCTGTCGGTAATACCGTTGTCATATGACGTTCAGGAAATCGATAAGCTGCCGGCACCGGTAAGCAGATACTTCCGTACCGTATTGAAGGATGGCCAGCGTATCATCTCTGCGGCAAGGGTTGAACATGTGGGCAGCTTTAACCTGAGTGCGACTGCGGATAAGTGGAAGCCTTTTGCATCCGCACAGCGGGTTATCACCCGCAGGCCCGGCTTTGTATGGAATGCCCGTATTGCCATGGCTCCGGGTATAGGTGTTTATGTACACGACGCTTATGTGGGCGGTGAAGGCATGCTGACGCCTGCCTTACTTGGCTTGTTGACTTTGGCGGGCAACATCAGCGCCCGCGATCTGGCTGAAGGTGAATTCATACGGTTTTTTGCTGAAGCTGCCTGGTACCCCACGGCTTTACTCCCAAGCCAGGGGGTACATTGGCAAGCTGTTGACGACCATTCTGCCATTGCCACGCTTGCCGATGGAACAATCAGCGCAAGTATGCTGGTCAATTTCAACCCGGCTGGCCTGATTGAATCGGTACACGTTGCGGCACGTGCCGCGACGGTGGGCAAGGTCGTCGTGCCTACACCGTGGGAAGGGCGCTGGTACAACTATCAAGAACGTAATGGCATGCTGGTGCCGCTTAGCGGCGAGGCAGCATGGCTGCACCCTGATGGGCGCCAGCCTTATTGGCGCGGCACCATCACCTCAATGACGTATGAATTTTAAGCTGGCGACCAGCATGGCAGCTATGCATAACTTTAAGCCCTGTTATGACGCAACTTATGACGCAGCATTAGAATGCGCATAAAGTAAAGCTGGCTGATCGCCACTGTCTGTTTTTTTAAACAAATCAAAGCTCTCCAGCACTTTGCTTGCCTAAGACCTGCAGACTGCCAGCATAATACCTGCTGATTAATGGCGGGGGAGCTCATCTGTGACTCATCTCCGCGATTTCACCTCAGGAGAAAGCTCGTTGAAGCAAACTAGAGTACTTATTGCTGGCGCAGGTATCGCTGGTTTGACGGCAGCCCAGGAGCTGGCCGAACGTGGATTTTTGGTGACAGTGGTAGAGGCGCTGGCCGCACCCGGCGGAAAATCGCGCAGTATCCCGGTGGAAGGATCAGCTACTGCAGATCACCAGGCTTTGCCGGGTGAACATGGTTTTCGCTTCTTTCCGGGGTTTTACCGACATATCCCCGATACGATGGCGCGTATTCCCTGCCTGCTGGCCGATGGCTCTTACGGTAGCGTGGCAGACAACCTGGCGCACACGTCCCGCACGCTTGCATTGTCAAAGAAGGGGCGGTGGGAAGTACCCAACCAGTTAAGATCGTCATCGCATGATGCGGCATCATTGCTCTCATTTCTGTATGATCTTTTTGTGGGTAGTGGTGTCGATGTGCCGCGCGAAGACATGCTGCACTATGTACGATGTGTGTTCACCATGCTGACCAGCTCGGACGAGCGACGTTTTGGTGAATTCGAAAACATCTCCGCCTGGGATTATTTCCAGGCGCCGTCACGCTCAGAAGCCTATCAAAAATATGTCATCAATGCGGTGACCCGCACCCTGGTGGCTTGTCGCGCAGCGGATATGAGCGCACGATCCAACGTGGTGGTAGGCATACAATTGCTCAGTGATATCTACCGCAGTTGTGCCGACAGGGTGTTGAATGGCCCGACCAGCGAGGTGTGGATAGCACCGTGGGTCACGCATCTTCAACATCTGGGGGTGGAATTTGTACTTGGTGCTTCTGTAGAAAATGTGCTGTGGGATCGTACAGCAGCACGTGCGCTGCAACTCAGTGACGGCACAGAATTGGCAGCCGACCATTTCATCCTGGCGTTGCCGCTGGAAGCCTTGCAGGCAATCGGCAATGAAGACATGCTGGCCAGGGCACCTGGTCTTAGCAGGCTGGGCGAACTCAAAACCGAGTGGATGAACGGCATCCTTTTCTATCTGGGGCAAGACATAGAACTGAATCACGGGCACACGATTTTCCTGGATGCGCCGTGGGCACTGACCTCGTTGTGCCAGCAGCGTTTTTGGCCGCGTGGGCTGGCGCAATATGGAGATGGCACTGTGCGCGGCATACTTAGCGTCTGCATATCTGATTTCGATGCACCCGGCGAATACATACGCAAACCCGCCAGGAATTGCACGCCAGCAGAAATTCAGGAAGAAGTCTGGCAACAAATCCTAGCCCACCTTGCACCAACAGACAGGGCTGAACTTGAAGCTGCCGGGGTCATTGCCTGTTCCATCGACCCGTCATTGCGCTGGACTGCTGAGGGTATGGAAAACGATGCGCCGCTATTCGTCAACACCGCCGGATCATGGGCGGCGCGGCCAGAGCTTGATATCGGTATCAGCAACCTGTTCGTTGCTGGCGATTTTGTGCGTACATCTACTGACGTGGCGACGATGGAAAGCGCCAACGAATCTGCACGCAGGGCCGTCAACCACCTGCTGGAACTGACTGGTTCCAGTGCACAGCGCTGCCAGCTATTCCCACTGGAAGAACCGACGGCACTGACCCCGCTCAAGGTCATCGACAAGCTGCGGTTTGATGCTGGCTTGCCGCATTTGCTGGACCTGGTGCCGGTATTTTCTGGGGAAACTATCGCATGGCTGGGCGCAATGACTACCCGCGTCGCCGACTATTCAGTAAAGGCCGGTGACCTGGTGCGCCAGTTGGGTTGGGACAAGCGCTTGCCTGAATTTGAATCCAGGGCCATGCGTTTCATTAACAACCTGGGCCGGGGTGTGGCCCCTGTATCCAAGTGGGCCAGCAGTACAGGTAATACTGCGGGCAATACTACAGACAGCCCTGAACAAGGTAAGCAAGAGGCACAAGCTAAGGCATCCGGTGTGTATGCCCTTATCAATGATGTTGTCGGAGCCATTAATGACAAGGCACTGGCTGACGACCTGGACAAGCTGCGTACGCATTTGATTAGCGCGCTTGATCAGACGGATAGACATTTTCGTGAATACGGGGCTAGCCACCAGCGCCATCTGATTGATGGTGTGCTGGCTGATTCGTTGTTTCAATCCGGCAAGCGCTTGCGGGCAAGCTGCGCCCTGCTTTGTTCCATGCTGATGCGGCGGTTTTTGTCGGACGAAGCGATACAGGTTGCCATCATCACCGAATCCATACACGCAGCCACGCTGCTGCACGATGACATCATCGACGAAGCCGATCAGCGGCGCGGCCACCCCACCGCATGGAAAAAATATGGCGTGGGTGCCGGTGTGCTGGCAGGCAACCTGCTGGTGTCACGCGCCGTGCGTTCACTGTACCGCATCGGTTATAACGGGCTGGCAGACGATTTGTTTGAGGTCATCGAATCCATGATCGCTGCCGAATCTGACCAATTGTCAGGCCGACGCAACCTGGAAGCCAGCGAAGAAGATTACCTGCGCATCATCGATGGCAAAACCGCGGGGCTGTTCGCCTGGTCTTGCCGCGCCGGTGCCACCGTAGGCGGCTGCAACGCCGCCACGGTCACTGCCACCGCCCAGTTTGGCCGCCGCATGGGCCTGGCTTTTCAATTGATAGACGACATACTGGATCTTGACCCCGCAACCAGCGACACCGGCAAAACCCGCTTCACCGACCTGTCTACCGGCCTGCTGACTTACCCTTTGCTACTGGCACGCCAACGCGACCCACAAGGCTTTGATGTGTTGGCGGCTGATGGCTTTACCAATGCTGCCAAGGTCAGTGCATGGCTGGTTGCCAATGCAGCTCTGGATGATACGCGGGCCGAAGCCGCCAGACAGATTGCGCTGGGGGTCGAGGCCTTGTTACCGGTGCGGCATTCTGCGGCGAAAGCGGCGCTGATTGAATTGGCGCGGGCGTCTACGAGGCGATTGCGGTAGAAACATAGTGAAGGTGCAATCCAGGCATTCCATAGAATAGTTGGATTGCACCTTCATGAAAACACGAAATTGTGGCCCTGCATTAGCATTGCAAGGCCCAAGCCAGCGCTTTACGGCCCAACCGCTTTCCAATTCCCATTCTGTATCGTCAACATCACCCGTGCTTTTTCTTCCAGGCCGAAATGGTCATTCACTGTGTAATGCAAGACACCCTGAGTGATGGGGATATCGATTTCGGATTCCATGGCGTCTTTCAGGGCAGTGCGGAATTCTGGCGTGCCGGGTTTGGCTTTTTTTAGTGCCAGCGGAATGACGCGGTTCAGCAGCAGATAGGCGTCATAGCCGTGGGCGGCGAACTGGTTTCTGGTGCCTTCGCCAAATTGTTTTTCATAGCGATTGGTGAAGTCGGTTGCCAGGCGTTTGGATGGGTGGTCTTCTGGCAGCAGCTCTGGCAGGATGGCCAGGCCGGCGACGACGAAAGCACCTTCCACATCTTTGCCGCCGAGGCGTATCAAATCACGCGAGGCAGCACCATGGGTTTGGTAGATTTTGCCTTTGTAGCCGCGTTCTATCAGGGCTTTGTGCGGCATGGCTGAGCCGCTGCCGGATGCACCGATGAGGATGGCGTCAGGCTTGGCGGCGACCAGCTTCAGGGTTTGTGCGGTGACGCTGGTGTCGGGGCGGTTGAAGCGTTCAGTGGCGACGGACTGCAGGCCATCCTTGCTGGCGGCGGCTGTGATGCCTTTTAACCAGGCTTCGCCATAGGCGTCTGAATAGCCGAGGTAGGCATAGGTTTTGACGCCCACTTTTTTCATGTGGTCAGCAACGGCATGAGCCATGAGCGATGTTGACTGCGCGACGCGGAAGGTCCAGGCGCCTTTGCCGGGTGCCATTTCAACTGGTGAGGTAGAGATTTGTGGCGTCTTGAGTTCAGACGCGACTTCTGCCAGGGCCACCGAAGCAGGTGTGGCGGTGGAGCCGATGATGACATCCACCTTGTCATCGGTGATGAGCCTGCGGGCGTTCTTGCTGGACTGGGTGGTGTCAGATGCATCGTCAAGGATGACGAGTTTGACTTTTTCACCACCGATGGTGTCGGGCCACAGGCTAATGCCATTTTTGGTGGGGATGCCTAGCCCGGATGCAGGGCCGGTCAGGGGCAGGCTGACACCGATGGTGATGTCGGCCTGGGCGGTGCCTATGGTCGCGCCTATCAGCAGGGCCAGTAGCGTGGGTTTGGTGATGAATTGCATTGCAGTCTCCTGATTTATTGTTGGTATTGCGGATGCGGGTGTGGCTTATGGTTATTTAGCCTTGTTTGCCAGGCTGGGCTTGGAATTGGTGACGTGCATATTGCAGTTCGTTATTGCAGTTCGTTATTGCAGTTCGTTATTGCAGTTCGTTATTGCAGTTTATTATTGTTATGTCGCAGAACAGTTATTCAATATAATAATATTTTCGGTGAGATGCAACTGGGGTTTGAGGTTTTTTGGGGTGGGTGTTGGCGCACACATTAAAATTAAACGTTGCGGATATGAGGATGTAGGTTGGGCCGGGCCTCGCTAGGCTACGCCTTATCAGCCCAACGGGGCCCGGCCCAACACCTAGCATTGAAATAACGTATTCGGTTATCAAAACCCCAGTGTTGGGCTGATAAGGCGTAGCCTAGCGAGGCCCGGCCCAACCTACGAACTGGTTAATAAACCGAACCCCATCCCCACCCTAACCCTCCCCTTGAAAGGGAGGGGATAAAACCTACGAGGTTTGTCTATGTCGTGGATTTGTTTTGATGCCTGAGCCTTAAAAGTAACGCAGGTAGCAACTTGCTACTTAGCTACTACACACAACTTCCCCAGCAACACCCGCAACTGTTCGCGCTCTTTTGCTGTCAGTTGTTGACTGACATGGTCGTCATGTTCTTTGACGGCCTGTTTGTATTTTTCCAACTGGCGCTGGCCTTCTTTGGTCAGGTGCAGGTTGTAGGATCGGCGGTCGCCGGAATCTTGTCGTTCCAGCAGGCCGGCCTGTTCAAAATTGTCTATGATGGAAACAACACCTGATCGTGCAATGCCCATGACTTCGGCCAGGCGGGTCTGCGAAATGCCGGGGTTGCTGCTGATAATGACCAATGAAGAAAAGCGCTGAGGGGTAATGTCATAAGCACCCAGGCTGACCGCGAAATCTGCGTAAATCGACAATTGGGCACGGCGTACGGCGTAGCCTGTCAGTTCTTCGAGGATGTCGTAGTTGATGCCTTCTATGCGCGCATTGAAAGTGATAGCTTGCGCCGTGCTGGTTGGGCGCCTGGGGGTTGCGGCGCTGGGCTGTCGTTTGCTGGTGGCTGGTTTCTGTTTGGGCATGTTATGACGTTTTTTTGCGATGGGCTTCCTGTCTTGCCTATTGTACATGCTGGGCGTCGTTATAAAAACGGGGAGCCTTGCTGATACACAAACACGGTAGCATCCGGCACTGCCAGTGCCCTGCGTTTTCTCTCTTGCATCCCTAGGAAATATGCAACAAATCTTGTGTTACCTTGAATAACTGTAATACAGTATAACAATTGCGCCACACTTATAAAGGCGTGCGAAATAAAATCCTGCGGGAGGAAGACGTGAAAGTGGTTATCGCCGGTGCCGGCATAGGCGGCCTGACTCTTGCGCTGATGTTGCATGAGCGTGGGATCCATGTAGAGGTGTACGAAGCAGTCAGTGAAATCAAACCGCTGGGCGTGGGCATCAATTTATTGCCCCATGCCAGCCAGCAATTGTGTCAGCTGGGGCTGGAAGCTTGCCTGGCCGAGCGCGGTATTGAGACTGCATCGCTATCTTATTTCAACAAATTTGGCCAGAAAATCTGGCAAGAGCCACGTGGTCGTGCCGCTGGCTATGATTCGCCACAATATTCCATACACCGTGGTGAATTGCAAATGACTTTGTTGCAAAGCGCGATAGACCGGCTGGGCGCTGACAACATTCACCAGGGGCATGCATTTGCTTCTTTTGTGCAAGTGGCAGACAAGGTGATTTCTACCTTCACCAGGCAGGCAGATCAATCGGCGGTGCAGGTGGAATCTGACTTGTTGATCGGTGCGGACGGCATCCATTCTGCAGTGCGGCGCTTTTTGTATCCACAGGGTGATCAGCCACGCTTCTCTGGTCGTATGTTATGGCGGGCGGTGACAGAGGCAGAGCCTTACATGGATGGGCGCAGTATGTTCATGGCAGGCTACCAGGACCAGAAATTTGTTGCTTACCCTATCTCTGAACCCTTACGCACGCAAGGCCGCTCGCTGATCAACTGGATTGCAGAGCTGCGCGTGCCGGGTGGTGAATTGCCCACGTCAGACTGGAACCGCAAGGTCGACAAGTCCACCTTCAGCAAGCCGTTTGACAGTTGGAAATGGGGCTGGATCGATATCCCTGCGCTGATCGAAGCGGCAGAGGTGGTGTATGAATTTCCACTGGTAGACCGCGACCCCTTACCGCGCTGGACCTTCGAGCGCGTAACGCTGATGGGCGATGCCGCCCACCCTATGTATCCGATAGGTTCAAACGGCAGTGCACAGGCGATTCTGGATGCCCGTTACCTGGCCGATTGCCTGACCAATGAAGTCAACGTCCTGTGCGCCCTGCGTGAATATGAAGCAGAACGCTTGCCACGCACCACCGGCATTGTGTTGCGCAACCGTATGAACGGGCCTGAACAGGTGATGCAACTGGCAGAAGAACGTGCGCCACAGGGTTTTGCGAATGTAACGGATGTGATCGCGCAGTCGGAGCTGGAGGCGATTTCTTTGCGCTATAAGCGGCTGGCTGGGTTTGATAAGGATGCGTTGGCGGGGAAATCTACTTAAACAGGACTTGGCCTGTGGAGAGGTGTTGGGCCGGGCCCCGTTGGGCTGATAAGGCGTAGCCCAACCTACGGGCTGCACCTCACCCCTTCCCCTTCAAGGGGAAGGTTGGGATGGGGATGGGTTTCCGACGTAAATTCATCTATCGTTAATCAACCAAACCCCATCCCCACCCTAACCCTCCCCTTGAAGGGGAGGGGACTGGCTACTGGAAAATTTTACTCATTGCATTTTTTAATTACAATCACACCAAATCAAACCTGTCCGCATTCATGACCTTGGTCCACGCCGCCACAAAATCATTCACAAACTTCTGCTGCGAATCGCTGCTTGCGTAGATTTCTGCCACGGCGCGCAGTTGTGAATTGGAACCGAAGACAAGGTCCACCACGCTGGCAGTCCATTTCACCTCACCACTGGCGCGGTCGCGGCCTTCCAGTACACCTGCGGTGCCTGACTGTTGCCACTTGGTGTTCATGTCCAGCAAATTGACGAAGAAATCATTGCTCAGGGTTTCTGGTCGTTTGGTGAACACACCCTGTTGTGTTTTTCCGGCGTTGGCATTCAGTACGCGCAGGCCACCTATCAGGACTGTCAGCTCAGGTGCACCAAGGTTCAGCAACTGTGCCTTGTCGATCAGCAAGGCTGCGGCTGTTCCTTCCAAACCTTTGCGCAGGTAGTTGCGGAAACCGTCGGCCGCTGGTTCCAACACTTCAAACGATGCGATGTCGGTCTGGTCTTGTGTGGCGTCCATGCGCCCTGGCGTAAAACGCACCTTGATGTCATGGCCAGCTTTCTTCGCCGCTGCTTCGATGCCGGCACTGCCACCCAGCACGATCAAATCGGCCAGCGAGATTTTTTTGCCGGATTGGCTGGCGTTGAACTCTGCCTGTATGGCTTCCAACTTGGCCAGCACAGTGACCAGTTCTGCGGGCTGGTTAATGTCCCAATCTTTTTGCGGGGCCAGACGCAGGCGTGCGCCGTTGGCACCACCACGCTTGTCGCTGCCACGGAAGGTGGATGCCGATGCCCAGGCGGTATTCACCAGTTGGGATACAGACAGGCCAGACGCCAGCAGCTTGGCCTTGAGGCTGGCAATGTCATTGTCGTTCACTAATGCATGGTTGACGGCTGGAACAGGGTCTTGCCAGATCAGTTCTTCTTTTGGCACCAAAGGACCAAGGTAGCGGGTGATGGGGCCCATGTCGCGGTGGGTCAGTTTAAACCAGGCACGGGCAAAGGCATCAGCCAGTTCTTGCGGATTTTGCAGGAAGCGGCGCGAGATTTTTTCGTAGGCTGGGTCCGTGCGCAGGGCCATGTCTGCGGTCGTCATCATCGGTGCGTGACGCAGTGCCGGGTCGTGCGCATCGGGTACGGTGGTCCTGGCGGCTGGGTCTTTGGGTGTCCATTGATGGGCACCGGCTGGGCTCTTGTTGAGTTCCCATTCGTAGCCGAACAGGGTTTCAAAGTAAGAATTGTCCCAGGTGGTTGGGGTGGCGGTCCAGGCACCTTCGATACCGCTGGTGATGGTGTGCACACCTTTGCCTGTGCCAAAGCTGTTTTTCCAGCCCAGGCCCTGTTCTTCCAGGCTGGCACCTTCTGGTTCTGCGCCGACCTGGGATGGGTCACCTGCACCATGGGCTTTGCCAAAGGTATGGCCACCGGCTACCAGGGCGACGGTTTCTTCGTCATTCATGGCCATGCGGGCAAAGGTTTCGCGGATGTCGCGTGCCGATGCAAACGGGTCTGGTTTGCCGTTCGGGCCTTCGGGGTTGACGTAGATCAGGCCCATCTGCACTGCCGCGAGCGGGTTTTGCAGATCGCGGTCGCCGCTGTAGCGCTGGTCATCCAGCCATTTGCCTTCGGGGCCCCAGTAGATGTCTTCTTCTGGTTCCCAGATGTCGGTGCGGCCACCGGCGAAACCAAAGGTCTTGAAGCCCATGGAATCAAGCGCGACATTACCGGTCAGTATCATCAAATCTGCCCATGACAGTTTGTTGCCGTATTTTTGCTTGATGGGCCACAGCAGGCGGCGTGCCTTGTCGAGGTTGCCATTGTCAGGCCAGCTATTGAGGGGGGCAAAGCGTTGTGCACCTGCACCGCCACCACCGCGACCATCAGCAGTGCGATAGGTACCTGCGCTATGCCAGGCCATGCGGATAAAGAAGGGGCCATAGTGGCCGTAATCGGCAGGCCACCATTCTTGCGAATCGGTCATCAGGGCATGCAGGTCTTTGATGACGGCGTCCAGGTCCAGGGTCTTGAATGCTGCAGCGTAATTGAAATCTTCACCCAACGGGTTGGATGCGGGGGCATGTTGATGCAATATCTTGAGGTTTAATTGATTTGGCCACCAGTCTGCGTTGGCGTGGCTGGCTGCCACTGCGGTGCGGGCGGCACCCGCGAACGGGCATTTTGCTTCGTTTGACATCGTTATCTCCTTGGATGGGGAGGCTGTTGCAAAATCAAGCTGGCTATATGACATAACACCAACTTCATTTCGCAACAGCCTCTGAATGACACTGATTACATGGCCGATTGTAGGGATGGATGATTAATAGGTATACTTAATTTAATTTATTGATTCAATTCATTTTGACTATCAAAGGATAAATGAGTCTTTCCTGCTCACCTTCATAATGACGCATGAGCCTTATTAGGACTTACGCAAAACCGCCCTGGCTGCGTTGCAGCTCCTAGGCGTACTTATCATACTGTCGTCGTCGCTGACGCCTTGCCAGGACGATTTTGCGTAAGTCCTACTTATCAATTAATAATAACTTATTTACACGAAAACTGTGGCCATTGAATCCCCTGCACTTCTAAGGGATAATTGCGACCATGAACGACACTACACAATACCCCCCATTACCGGATCGCCTGTCGGTTGATCCGCGCAGCCCTTATCATGTTGCCGCCGTGTTTGAACACGATGTCGGTATTAAGCTCAATGGCAAAGAGCGCAACGATGTTGAGGAATATTGCATCAGCGAAGGTTGGGTCAGCGTTGCTGCTGGCAAGGCACGTGACCGCAAGGGCCACCCTTTGATGATCAAGGTCAAGGGCGTGGTCGAGGCGTTTTATCGCTGATTGATTTGTCTGGATGCAGAAAGCATCCAGCCAGCATTTCTATTATTTCTATTGCCGGGCTTGCCCGGTGTCTTTGGCGCGATATAGTTCGATATAGTGCGCGCCGACTACAGTCATCAATGGATTTTGCCTGACCTATTTGTTGCCTCCATTGGTGTTGCCTCCACTGTTGTTGCCTTGCTGATGAAACCCACCTACCCGCCCCATGCTGTATCGCGCCTGCGCTCTGCCCGTCTGCTGCGCAGCACCCGGCCATTTCTGGCGCGTGGTGGGCCCAAGGGTGAACGTTGTGGCGGCTGTCGGCTGATCCTGAGTCATTGCCTGTGCACGCTGCGGCCTGTCGTGCATACCCATGCCGGGGTATGCCTGCTGATGGCGGAACATGAAACCTTAAAGCCCAGTAACACCGGCTGGTTGATTGCCGATGTGGTGCCGGATACGATGGCATTTGGCTGGGCGCGTACCGAGGTGGACCCGGCGCTGCTAGCGGTGCTGGCAGACCCGCAATGGCAGCCGTATGTCGTTTTTCCCGGTGAGTTTGTGACACCAGAACGGGTGATTACGGAATTGTTGCCAGCAACTACGCAACCGACATCCGCAACCAGCGGCGCTGGAAACAAACGCCCGCTATTCATCTTGCTGGATGCCACCTGGCCAGAAGCACGCAAGATTTTCAAGAAAAGCCCTTACCTGACGCAATTCCCGGTACTCAGCCTGTTGCCTGAACAATTGTCGCGCTATCGCCTGCGCCGCTCACGCCGTGATGATCATTTATGCACATCTGAAGTAGCCGCCATATGCCTGGGCCTGGCTGGCGACCATGCCGCAGCGCAGGCGCTGGAAATGTATCTGGATGTGTTCACCGACCATTATCTGCGGGCCAAGCAGCAATTGAAGGTGGAATGGGAAGATGAATTGCATGCGAAATTGCTGGATTTGCTGGCCTCAACGACGTAGCCATGCGGCATGCAGCCCTGCCATTTGCGGTTGCGACCAAAGTACGCTAGGCTAACACTCTTCTAAGAAGTTTAAGTACCATGACATCCCGCAAACAACCGCCTCTGCTGGCGGACCATCTGTGTTTCAACTTGTACTCGACGTCACTCAAGATGACGCAGTTGTACAAGCCGCTGCTTGCCGAATTGAATCTGACGTATCCGCAGTATCTGGTAATGGTCGTGTTGTGGGAAGAAGAAGGTCTGGGTATACGTGATGTAGCTGAACGCCTTGGACAGGATTCGGGTTCGATCACGCCGATAGCCAAACGTCTGGAAGCAGAAGGTTATCTGCTGCGTGACCGCGATCCCAATGACGAACGCAATCGTGTACTGACCCTGACCGATGCGGGCCAAAAACTGCGCGCCGCCGGGGTACGCATCAGTCAGCAGATTGCCGCAGCATGCGACTTGCAACTGGCCGAATTTCATCAGCTCATGGCGGCACTGAACAAACTGGGCCGTAACCTCGATCTTTGAATAACGTGGCCTGGACGTAATGCCATAAAAAATAATTGAAATTAACTTGCGCGCTAATTATTTGCGCGCTATTATATATTCCACGGTCAGGCGCAAAGGCATCAGAAAGTCATTTAAATACTTAGCGCGCTAACCAATAAATTTCTTATTATCACTTTTTGAAAGTACTCAAAATGAAAACCACAAGCAAAAATGCACTGATCCTGTCTGCTGCCTTATCCGCTGCCGCTGCCACTATAGCCCTACCGGGCCATGCATTGGCGGCATCTGCCAATGACACTACGGTGATCCTGGTTCATGGTGCTTTCGCCGATGGCTCAAGCTGGAACCAGGTAACACCGCTGCTGCAAGCTAAAGGGGTGAAGGTCATTGCCGTGCAAAACCCTCTGTCTTCACTGGCAGATGATGTGGCTGCGGTGCAGCGCGTTGTCGATGCACAAACTGGCAAAGTAGTGCTGGTCGGTCATTCATGGGGTGGTGCCGTGATTACGCAAGCTGGCAGCAGTGACAAGATCAAGGCGCTTGTGTACGTCGCAGCATTCGCCCCATCCGAAGGTGAAACCCTGGGCAGCCTGGGCAAAGATTACCCTGTACCAGCCGGTGTAGCGACACTGAAACCGGATGCCAATGGCAATCTTGAATTGTCCCCAGAATCATTCGCGGCCAATTTTGCACAAGATGTGGCTAAGGAAAAAACTGCCGTGCTGGCCACCACACAGGGTCTGTTCCCTGCCAAGGCATTCGGTGAACAGGTGACTTACGTCGCATGGAAAAACAAGCCGAATTATTACATCGTGGCCAGCAAAGACCGCATGATTGATCCGGGCCTGCAAGCTGCTTTCGCCAAGAAGCTCAATGCCGTTACCACCACTGTGTCAAGCAGCCATGTGCCTATGTTGTCCCAGCCTAAAGCGGTTGCAGAGGCAATCTTTGCTGCTGTCCAGCGCTAATCAACAGGCGGGCCAACCTGGCTCCTGCTGTTGATGGTGATGTGATGATGGCCGTACTGCTTCCCCGGGCAGTGCGGCCTTATTTTTGACCGGCGCTAAGCCGCTGGCTGCCCATTCTCTGGCCCGGCGTTGCGACTGATGGCGGCAAGATAGCGTTGTGCTTCTTCCCAGGTAATGGTGGCATCTGTCGGTGCATCGTCTTGCGTGGCGGCCAGCAGGGCTTCTTCTTGCTGGCGTTTTTGTTCTTGCTGTTCTTTTTTCTGACGCAACTGCGCCTCTTTCTGGCGGATTTGTGCGTCTTCAATGGCGCGCAAGCGATTTTGCCTGGCGATGAGTGCGTGCAGGGCGGCGCTGGCGTGCTCGCGTCTTTGTTTTTCCAGTTCTTTGCGTTGCTGTCTTTGTTCGGCACGCTGACGGGCAGCGGCTTCGATGGGTGATTCCTTGATGCCTGCCTTGCTGACGTTCACTTTACCCTGCACTGTACCCAGGCCTGGTTTGCCGGCAGTTTGCAAGGCTTGCAGCAATGCCCGCACACTGGCAGGGCGCTGGTCTGGCTGGATGGCGAAGCCGCTTTGCAAGACTTGCCATTGTGCGGCATTGAGTACAGCGGGCGGCATGGGATTTTGTTGTGGATGACGGTATTCGCCAAAGGGCATGGCCGCTTCCAGCATCTGGTAGATCATGACGGCAACTGCATACACATCCAGACCCGGGCTGTGCTGATGGCTGCCTGCTTCTGGCGCGCGGTAGCCGGCGGTGCCAGCATAGGGTGAACGCGATGGCGTCATGCCGGTGGAAACAAGCCCGGCTTCGGTGTGGCTGCGCAAACGGGCCGAGATACCAAAGTCCAGCAATTTGATATCGCTAGCCTGCGTCAGCAAGAGGTTGCCGGGTTTTAAATCACGATGGACGAGTTTGTGTTTGTCCCATGCATAGTGCAGGGCATCGGCTACGGGGCCAAGCATGTCCAGCACTTGCCGGAGGGTGCAACGGCTGTGTTTGGCCAGATAATTTTCCAGGTCTTGCCCATCCAGGTATTCCATGATGATGAAATAGCTGCTGGTGGCAGGGTCACGCGCCCAGTCATACACCCTGACGATATGTTCATGCGCAAGCCTGCGCACCAGGGATGCTTCTTCCACCAGCAGGCGTGCATGAATGGTACTTTGGGTCAACTGCGGCGACAAAATCTTGAGTGCCACCATTTCGCTATGGCCCAGCTCTGCCTGGGTTGCCAGGTCTGTGGCTTGCCATACCTGGCCCATGCCGCCCTGCCCTAACAGGCGTTCCAGCCGATAGCGTTTGGATAGCCCGCCCACTTCCTGCCCTGCCAGAAAACCGAGGTCGGTACCCTGGCTATTTTCTTGCGCGGGTTTGCTGGCCTGCCGGGAGATAACGGGGGCAAGTTCGGTATCGAGTATGGCGTCTTTACGCTGCTTGAATTCGTCTTCTGTCAGCAGCCCTTCATCCAGCAATGCGCGCAATTCACGGATTTTTTGTATTGGCGTTTGCATGTTATTGATAACGGCTACTTTTCTTAAACGGTAAAATCAATTGTTGTCGTGCAGTGTGTTATTTCTTTGATTGACTAACATATGATTTTCATTTGCGACCACCATGTCCGGTTTGTGAAGTGCGGTGGTTGGCGTTTTGCGTCATGCTCAGGTCGATCTCGTGGCGTCTTTGCTGTTCGGTTTCTCTTTGTTGCCGCTCGTCCTGGATGCGTTCCTGCAGCATCTTGACAGCCTGTTCCCAGGTCATGCCTTGCTGCACGCTGGCCATGGCACTCATGGCCTGGGCCGCGTGTGCTGACATGCCGGCCTGCATGGCCAGAATTTGTTCTGCGGTCAGGCTGGCTTGTGTCTGGATTTTGACAATATCGGCCAGGGCAACTGCATTGGGTGCATCGGCAGTGGCGATCTTGCCGGTTTCGCTGAAATTGGCAATCGCGCTCATACGCTCGATGGCGATGCGGGCCAGCAAGGCATCGTGCGCCTGTTGTGCCTGACGTTGTTCACGCTCCAGGTTTAATCTGGCGAACTGGTCGACACGCTCTGCTTCTGCCTGTTGCAATTCTCTTTGCCAGCGGCGTTCATCATCCTGCTGTTTAAGTTGCTGGCGCAGGGTTTCTGCTTCTATATCCGCCAGTGTTGTCTGATGGCGTTGCTGCTGCGCTTGTTGTTCAAACAGGGACTGGGCTTTCAAGGTGTTGAGCAGTTTTTCATGCTGAACCATGGCATCGGCCTGGTTGTCGCTGCGTTTGATGCTATTGACCTTTTCTTGCAACTGACTCAGTTGTAGCCCGGTATCGGCATCGCTAACGCTGTCTTCACGCAACAGGGCACGTTTGCGTTGTTGCTGCAATTCTTCTTCCCAGGCTTGTATGCGCTGGAATTCACGTGCCTTGGCTTCGGCTTCTATGCTGATGAGGATGAGACGGCTTTTTTGTTCTTCGTCTTCCAGTTCCTGTTCACGGCGTGCCAGTTGGTTTTGCTTGTGACGCAGTAATTCCGTTTGGGCTTTTTGCTTGTCTTGATCGGCGATCAGGCTGGCCTGGGCGACTTCATGTTCCAGCTGGAATTTTTGTAACTGATGCTGGATTTTTTGATTCATCAGTTGCGCGGCTTCTTTGCTTTGCAACTGGGTGATTTCAGATTCTGAACGCATCTTGATGCGCGCCAGGGTGCGTATGTGCAGCCACTGGTCCGCTTCGTTCTGGCGATGTTCTGACTTGTGTTTGAGGCTATGTTCCAGCTCTTTGATGGTCTCTGCGGCACCACGTTGCAGCGCATGCTTGCGGCTAGTAGCTTCGACGACGCGGCCATATAATTCCAGCTCGCGCGCGCGTATGGCTTGCAGGCGTTCATTTTCATCCTGGCGCAGCTTGGCGCGGCCCAGGCGTTTCTTGGCGTTTTCCAACTGGCCTTGCATATACAACCAACCCAGGTCTTTACCAAATTGCTGGCGCATTTCTTCACGCCGGTAACGCAGGCGGATTTGCTCTTCCTGTTTGGCGACTTTTTGCCATTCGCTATTGGTGTAGATGGCATCCAGGCGTTTGCTGTGTTCCAGCTGTGCGCGCTGGCCGTCGATGACCAGATGCAGAGTGCCGATTTTTTCGCTGATTTTTTCCCTGTCATCCGTCAGCTTGTCATGACGCACTTCACGGGTAACCGCCTGGGTTGCCACAAAGCCGTATTGGGCTATCATCTGGTTCAGGGTGGACAGCAGGCGTTCATCAAGTTGCTGGCGCAGATGGAGATTGTCTTGCAGTTCGCGCAGCGATTGTGCACCCAAAAATTCAACCGCGATCTGGCGCACCATGGGTTCCAGCAATTGCTGCAATTGCTGGCAAGTGATGATGCCAGGTGCATGCATGAAGTGTTTGGCAAATGCGGACACATCGGCAATCTTGACGCTGACCACAAACTTGGCAACGATCGCCAAAAATTCTGCCGTATGCAAATCATCAAAACTGAATAGCAAGGCAAAGGGGTTGAGACGGGTCAGCAAGATTTCTGCCGCCTGCTCTGTTTGCAAGCCCGCCAGCTGACCAAAAATATCCTTGTCCACATAATCACCGGCATGTAATTCAACAATCTGGCTATCTTGCAGCACATAGGCGCGCGCACTGACAGGGATATGCAGACCTTGCCTGGCGATGCTGCCTAGCGGGTGCACGCCAAAAAACAGGGCGACTTCATTCTCGGTAGGTAACCAGCGGTTATGGCGCAGCACGGCGTCATGCCTGGGGCTGCTCAACATCAAACCGCAATGCGTGCAATACACGGCTGCTTGTATATTGTCGTGGTCACAACGGGGACATTTGAGTTTGGCAGTACTAAAAATACTAAATGGACTGGACAGACTGAACATGCGAGACTCCTCCGGCGCGGGGACATGAATTTTGCACCTGAGCAAAAATGGTAGCACCGGGGGTGGATTTGAAAGACAGGAATAGAAGGAGGATTCGGGTCCAGATCGTGGTTTGTATGGAAAAGGCAAGACCTCTCAACACAGAGACACGGAGACACAGAGGAAATACTGAGATATCAGCTCAGTTCCTTTGATTCCTTGGCAATGCTGTCATTCCTGCTAATCCCATATTCCTGAACATTGACATATGGCACATTGAAATAACGGCAGTCCGACGCTAGCTGAGGCAGTGCTTTCAGGTCAGCAAACCCATCCAGCCGCGTGTCTTGCAAAGTACGCCCATCCCGATACCAGAAACCGCCCAGGAAGTGAAACAGCATGGGCAATGCTGGTGTTGCGTTGCTGTCTGTAGATCCGGGACGGGCTTCTGGTGTTAACAGGTACAACAATTCTGAAGCCGGGTTGGCATCTGCATCGCCAATGATGATGGCATGCGGCAGTATGGCCAGGACTTGCAGCTTCACTATGCCTCTGACGCTGGCGCAGAATTCGATTTGCATGCCAGCCAGCAATGGATAGGGCTGATTTTTCTCCAAGTTGACGCCATCCAGCAAAGTGCCGTAGCGTGATACATCGGTAATCTCTGCCCCCTGAGCTTTTCTGCGGATGATGGCGTGGCGGGCGCTGATGCGGCGGGTCAGTCGGGCATTTTCTGATGCACCACTGCTGCTGTGGCATAGCAGGATATCGGCCTGGGGTTGTGGCTCCATGCGACCGAGTACCCATTCATTCTGGGCGAAGAGCCGGATAGTGCTGTGCGGCTGCGTCTTATCTCTTGCTGCCAGGCTGGCCGAATTTGTTACAGATTTGGTTGCACTGGTGACTGCACTGGTGACTGCATTGCTGACCGCCTTGACTGGCGTCTTTGCGACAGTTGGTAGGGCAACTGGCCTTGGTTTGGCGGGTGCTTCCTGGTCCGCCGCGACTTCGATCAATTCTTCATCCCACGCAATGGTGCCCATGGCGATTTCATATTTGCCCGTGGGTGAGCGCATGTCTAGCTTGGCGATGGATGCATCTTTGGCATTGATTTCTATATTCATGTTGCCCTGCGCATAGCCGTTGGATTGCCCTAAGCCGCTGAGGGTGGCAATCGCTCCATTTTCTGCCATGACCCGGACATTTTTTTGTGCGGCTAAATAGACGCTATGGATTTCTGTCAATGAGACATCTGACCGTGGGATGAAGATCACGGTGGTGCACAGCCATTTGCGCGGGATGCTGCCTGCCTGTTCGTATAAGAGGGCGACTTCCAGCGGGTATTGTCCATGCTCTTTGTTTTTGGAGGTGAAGCTGATCAGCAGAGGTTGCCATTGACCGGATGCGGTGCGCAATAGTCTGTGTGTGGATGCGCCACCGGCAATCAGGTCTGAACGCAAATGCACGGCCAGGCTGCGGATGTCCGGCGGCAATGTGCCACGCAATTCCAGCCGTATGGTTTGACGGCCACCTGCTGCGCGCGGGTCATAACCGCTGAAATGCAGGTGCAGATTGGCCGGCGCAGTTGCTACCGCTTGCCGGGTGATGACGCCTGCGGATGCCTTTAACACGGCGGTGCGGCTGGTGCTGACCTGCGCGGCTTGCGCGTGGCCAGCGGCGCAGATGGCTTCGCCTTCAGCCACCCAATGCGTGCAATGGGGGTGATCCGGGGCTTGGCATTTTTTCATGGTAAGACAGGGTCACAGTACGGGCGATGATCCTACTATAAGGCTTGAAGCGCCAGAGCATATGGGCGAACAAGGCTGGCTTTTGCCATTTGCTTGCGGGATGCTCGGGTAGCTGCGTTGACCTGCCATCTTCCCTGCATTACCCTTGTCGGTTCCGATATGCTGCATTTCGCATTTGCTACGATTTTTTTTTGCAGAATGTTTGTGAAATGTCTGTTACCAATATGCCATCCCTGTTTTGGAAAATGCAATGAAAAAAATCGTCGTCAAATTTGGTGGCTCCAACCTGCGTCAGCCTGAAGATATCAATCGCGTCGTCAACGTAGTACAAACTTACCAGCGCCCGCTGGTGCTGGTGGTGTCGGCGTTTTATGGCATTACCAATGCACTGATTGCCTGCGTGCAAGCCGCCAAAGAAGGTGCAGGCACAGCAGCCGCCCTGGCCGAAAGCCAGAATTACACACTCAATCTGCGTGCACTGAAAAAGCAGATCCTGGAAGCGAATATCAGCGATGCAGCGCAGCGTGCGCGTATAGAAAAAGCACTGGCGGTGCGACTGGATCAGTTAGACCGTTATCTGACGGGCATACATTGCATAGGCGATGTACCCACCTTCGTGAATGATGCCATCCTCAGTTATGGCGAGCGCTTGTCCAGCCTGCTGCTGACTGAAGTCTTGCTGAGTCGTGGCATCAAGGCACGTGAAGCCTTGCCTGAAGATATAGGTTTGGTCACCGATGGTGTGTTCGGCAATGCTGCCTGCGATTTTAAAGTCAGTGCCCCGGCTGTCGCCAAGGCACTGGAAGGGGATGAAGTGATAGTCGTACCCGGCTTTTATGGTGTAGACAGCAATGGCAAGGCGACGTTGTTTGGGCGCGGTGGTTCGGACTATTCAGCTGCATCCATTGCCTGTTGCATAGGGGCCGAATCGCTGGATGTATGGAAGGATGTCGATGGTTTCCTGAGCGCCGACCCCGGCACGGTGGCGGTGCCGCATACGATCACGCAATTGAATTACCTGGAGGCGGCCGAACTGTCTTACTTTGGTGCCAAGATTTTGCATCCGCGCACGGTAGAACCTTTGTTTGACCAGAACATTCCTATCCGTATCTTGAACATCACCCGCCCGGAACGGGGCTTGCAGCCTTACACCATCATCAATGCGCAACGCAAGGTGACACGCGATGTGGTGAAAAGCGTCACGTCGACCGAAGACGTGGCGATACTCAAGCTGCATGGCCCCGGCGTGGGATTCAAGCCAGGCATCCTGGCACAGGTGACCCAGACGCTGGATGCGAATGGTATCAATATCAAGAGTGTGCTGACGGCACAGACCGCCATTAATATCCTGGTGTCACGCGACCATCTGGATGCCGCCTATGCAGCGCTGGTGGAACATCATCTGGCAGGCGTGGTCGAAGTGTCACGCAATGACGAAGTAGCCATCGTCGCGGTGGTGGGCGACGGCGTGCTGGAAGCATCCGACGTAGGCGGTGCCATTGCCAGCCGCGCCCTGTCGGCTGCCATTGCTGCCGGAGTGCATGTCTGCCTGGCTGCTGCCGGGGCCAGCGAAGTGGCGGCGTATATGCTGGTGCAGCAGGATGACAGGAAGCTGGCTTTGCAAGCGATACATGCGGAGTTTTTCGGGGGGTAATGGGTTCGGCGCTTGCAGCTTTTGTTATCTTAAAAATCAGGCTTTGATGCTTTCTGGCAAAAAAATTCTGTCGTGATCAAGGAAAGCCGCTGGGCTCCAGCCTGCGCTCACTGCTGTCCGGAATAATGTACCTGACAAAAAATGACCAGGACGCCCCCTCCCTTTCAAGGGGAGGGCTGGGGTGGGGATGGGTTTCGGTCGATTAATCATAGACGAATTTACGTCGGAAACCCATCCCCATCCCAACCATTCCACCGCGCAGCTTGCAAGCTGCTTAGAAATTTGTGGCACAAAGCTGCGCTTTGCGAATTCCCACAAATCTCCCCTTGAAGGGGAAGGGGGCTTAGAAGGCAGTTTTTGCCATTGAAATATATTACTAGACGACTGGTCTAATTTGATCTAGAATGCGAAACATGACTACTCCGCGCGCCGATGTCAGGCAACATATCCTCGATACAGCCAAGCCCATTATTTTGGGCAAGGGCTTTTCTGTGGTCGGTTTGAATGAAGTATTGACAGCCGCAGCGGTGCCCAAGGGTTCGTTTTATCACTATTTCAAATCCAAGGAATTGTTTGGTGAAGCCTTGCTGGATGATTATTTTGCTGGCTATCTGGCAGCGATTGATGTGCTCTTGAAAACCAGTGAGGAACCGGCAGCGCAGCGTCTGATGCGCTACTGGCAAGGCTGGTTGCCGGAACGCCCGGGCGAAAGTGTGCAATGCCAGTGTTTGGCGGCGAAACTGAGTGGCGAAGTATCCGATTTGTCTGAAGCCATGCGACTGGCCTTGCAACATGGCACGGACAGCATTATTGCCCGGCTGGCCGACTGCATGCGCGAAGGCATTGCCGATGGCTCGCTGCCTGCAGATCTGGATGCGGCCCATTGCGCCCAGACCCTATATGCGATGTGGCTGGGTGCGACTTTGCTGGCCAAGATACGGCGTGACATGAGTTCGCTGGAGAATGCGATGCAAGCCACCCGCAAGATGCTTCAGTTGTAGGGTTCGCTAAAACCCAAAACGAATTTCCCGAAGGTGATATGAATATAAACGATTTATCTTTGCAAGTTTTTTATAGACGACCAGTCTAATTTTTATCTTGAAGTATCTTAATTAAGCTACACATAGCATTCCAATTGTGGCTTATCTGCCCTGATTTTTAAGCCTTGATTTTTAAGTTTTTCTGTTTGTTTTTTGCTACCCCACACGCACTCCATAAAGGAAAAAGAAATGTTATTCAACCCTCTGCAAACTGGTTCTGTTTCACTGCCTAACCGTATCCTGATGGCACCACTGACACGTGCACGTGCTGACGCCGGACACATGCCTAACGCCCTGATGGCGGAATACTATAGCCAGCGCGCCAGTGCCGGCCTGATCGTTACTGAATGCACGATGGTGGCTGAAAACACCTCGGCCTTCTATGCTGAACCAGGCATTTACAACGCTGAACAAGTCGCCGCATGGAAAGTCGTGACGGATGCCGTGCATGCCAAAGGCGGCAAGATTTTTATGCAGATCTGGCACGCTGGTCGCGCCGCCGTACCTGCATTCAATAACGGTATTGAAAACGTAGCGCCAAGCGCCATCGCCATTGATTCAGAAGTGCAAACACCGAACGGCAAGATCCCCAATGCTGTTCCACGCGCACTGCGTCTGGATGAAATCCCTGCACTGGTTGCCGCTTATGTGCAAGGTGCAAAAAATGCGATTGCTGCCGGCTTTGACGGTGTTGAAGTACATGGTGCCAATGGTTACCTGATCGACCAGTTCTTGCGTGACAGTGCCAATCAACGTACCGACAACTATGGTGGTTCTATCGAAAACCGCGCACGTTTCCTGTTTGAAGTACTGACTGCAGTCAATGCCGCCATCGGCTCTGACAAGGTTGGTCTGCGCCTGTCCCCTCTGAACAGCTATAACAGCATGAAGGACAACGATCCGCTGGCTTTGATTTCTTACCTGACTACCCGTCTGAATGATTTCAAACTGGCTTATCTGCACCTGATGCGTTCTGATTTCTTCCAGGCACAAACTGGCGATGTCCTGACCATTGCCCGCGAAAACTACAAAGGCGTGTTGATCGGCAATATGGGTTACAACGCCGAAGAAGCCAACCAGGCTATTAGCAGCGGCAAGCTGGATGCGATTGCTTTTGGCACCAGTTTCCTGGCCAACCCTGATCTGCCGGCACGTATCAAACAAGGTGCAGCATTGAATGCGCCTGATGCGTCGACTTTCTATTCCCCAGGTGCCAAGGGTTATACCGATTACCCTAGCCTGCAAGCTGCGTAATCCAACGTAATCCAACGTAATCCAACATAATCAACTATGCTGTAATGAAAATGCCCGGAACTATCCGGGCATTTTTTATGTCTGCTCAATTTGAGTCAGCAGGCACAAGCCTGCTGCGAAAGAACGCCAATATTTCATCCCGCGCTGCCAGCGTTGGTTGTCCTGCTTCATCAATCAAATGCGCGGTGACCACGCTGTGCGGTGTGGTCACGTAACGTTTGAAGAACGGGGCGGTGTCCTGATTCGCTGCGCTGTCTGGCAATACACGGGAGATGAAGCGGTCACCCAGTGCTTCTGCAAATGCAGCAAAACGCTGGGCACGGCAAAAGGCATCACCTTCAAAACGGTATGCCATGACAGTCAGGTCTTCGTCTTCCAGTCGTTGCCGTATGGCTTGCAGCTCTGCCGTATCCAGGCCGGTACCTGCCGGGTCATCCATGGGCAGTGAGGGTTGCGATACCACGGGGGCAAGCACTGCCGGTTCCAGCATCATGGACAAGGCAAAATTGCCGGTGAAGCACATGCCTACGGCACCCACACCAGGGCCACCACATTCAGCATGCGCCAGGTTTGCTAATGCGCGTAACCACAAGGTGACCGGGCTGGAACCCTTGCCGGCAAAGGCACGAAATTCTGCACTGACGCAGGCTTTCTGGAATACGGCGGCACCCTCTTCTGCCGTCGCCACCACACCATCACGACCAAACAAGGAAGGCATGTAGACGGTAAAACCTGCATCGCGCACCCAGCGCGCAAAGCGTGCCACATGCGGGCTGATGCCAGGCATTTCTGTCATGACGATGACGGCTGGCCCGCTGCCATTGCTGCTGCCACTACCCGTAAGGTACACACGTTTGCTGACATCATTGAGTGTTATTTCGCGCGGCGTAAAATCGGACAAGGGGTCATCGGCACGCATGTCTTGTTTATTGATGTCTTGTTTATTGATGTCTTGTTTATTGATGTCTTGCTTGCTGATATCTTTGATGGAGATGGACATGGATGCTCCTGTCTGATGTGGAACTTGCAGTGTAAGTCTGCATACCAGGCACGGGTAGCGGTGGTTTGGCCAATATCAGGGCTGAATTGGCCATACCTGCGGTGCATGTAGAATACGCAGGAATTCTACCCATGGCAGTTTAGCGGAGCAAACACGATGCTTAACAAATGCAGGCTGCAATATCACTCTATAGCGCTGACGCGTGTACTTGTTCTATTTTGTGCCGTGACGGTACCAGCGCTGGCGGCAGATACGCTGAATGTGGGTTCCAAACGCTTTACCGAATCGTATGTGCTGGGTGAAGTATTGACGCAGACCGCTGCGCCCCATGCCTCTGTGCGACATCAGCAGGGCTTGGGTAACACGGCAATCGTGTTTAATGCGCTGAAGACCGGCAGCATTGATATCTACCCGGAATACATGGGCACCATCAATACTGAAATCCTCAAGCACGACAGCACATTAAGCCTGCCGCAAATGCAGGCGGAACTGGCTTTGCAAGGCCTGGGTGTTGCCGTGCCGCTGGGTTTTAATAATACCTATGCGCTGGCGATGCTGCCCAAGGATGCCAACACATCACCAACAACACTGACAGACCTGGCGGCACAGACCGGCTTGCGCTTTGGCCTGTCGCATGAATTTTTAGGGCGTGCCGATGGCTGGCCGGGCTTGGTCAGACGTTATCACCTGCCACAACAGGCAACCGGGCTGGACCACGGCATTGCATATGAAGCCCTGGCGGCGGGCCAGGTCGACGTCATCGATATTTATTCTACCGACGCCAAGATCAGACAACTGGGCTTGCGTGTGCTGACCGATGATGCAAATTATTTCCCCCGTTATAATGCCGTGTTGTTGTACAGGCTGGACATGCCAGCACGCTTCCCGCAAGCATGGGCGGCGATTCAGCAACTGGAAGGCAAGATCAATAATGCGCAAATGATCGCCATGAATGCGGCGGTGGAAATCGACGGCCAAAGCTTTGCCCAGGTGGCGCAGCAATTTGTGGCGAAAGCACCTGGCACGCCAGCGGTGCGAGAAAGTTTTATGCACAAGTTGTTTGGTCCGGATTTTATTCGTCTGACATCGCAACACCTGTTGCTGGTGCTGCTGGCGATTGCTGTGGCCAGTGTGTTGGGCATACCACTTGGCATCGTCGCCGCTTTTAGTCCGCGCCTGCGTGAGGTGGTCATGAGCATGGTCGGCATTTTGCAAACCATACCTTCATTGGCTTTGCTGGCGATGCTAATACCACTATTGGGGATGATAGGTTTTACGCCGGCCCTGATTGCCCTGTCGCTGTATGCTTTGCTGCCCATCGTACGCAATACCAGTGTCGGCATAGCGCAGGTACCGGCAGGCTTGCGGCTGGCAGCGCATGCACTGGGCCTTTCAACGCGTGACCGCTTGCTGCACATCGATTTGCCACTGGCACTGCCAACCATTTTGGCGGGCATCAAGACAGCAGCCGTCATGAGCGTGGGCACGGCCACCATCGCCGCCTTCATCGGTGCCGGTGGTTATGGCGAACGCATCGCCATAGGCCTGGCCCTGAATGACAACCAGATGCTGCTGGCCGGTGCCCTGCCTGCTGCGGCACTGGCTTTATTGACGCAATGGGGCTTTGATTTCCTGGAGAGACTGGTAGTGAAAACCGCGAATACCGCGCATAAACAAGGCTGACGCAAATCGTCACAAATAATTTGCGGGAAGAAATTGTTACAACTTCGGTAATTTATTGACACATAATTTCTTGCGCCAAAATATCGGACCGTCATAATGAACTGTCAACATTGAATAGTTCATTACCATGTTCAAACGCCTTCTGTCTGTTTTTAGCAGTAACAAATCATCCGGCCAAACCGCGCCGGCATCCACACCAAAACCAGCAACCCCGGCAACCCCCGCAACCCCATCAGTCACACCCACAGTAAAATCAGCGACCACCAGCAGCCCGGCAGCTACCCCAGCCGAGATCGAAAATGGCGAACCAATCACGGCCTATGATGCGCAAGGCCGCCAGGTCATGGTGCCACGTAATGAATGGCGTGAAAAAGTCTTGTTGCCCAGCATCGCAGAAAAATCGAATGATCCCGATGCCCTGTACAACATCATCATGACTGCGCTGAATGATGGCTTTGCCAAAGATCTGGTGCCAGCAGCAGACCGCCTGCTAGCCATCGACACCATCGCCGAACGCGGTTACACCGTACACGGCATCGTCTTGCTGGAAAACGGCAGATTGCCAGAAGCCGAAGCAACGCTGAAAGCCGGCATGCAAAAAATCGGTGCCACCGGCACCCTGCTGACCAATCTGGCCAAGGTCATATGGGAAGCCGGTGACCAAGTCGCAGCCAAAGACATACTCTGGCAAGCCATACAAGCCGCCCCGAACCTGGAAAACAGCCTGATGTGGTGGTTGGCCATAGAACGTGAACAACATGGCGACGTCGCCTACCTGGAAGCCCTGCACACCGTCTGCACCCTGCCGCAGACCTGGCGTGCACAACTGGTGCTGGCGCAATTCTATCTCGAACAAAACCTGCCAGAAACCGCCGTCAACCTGTACCAAAAAGTGCTGCACGCAAAACTGTATGACGCCAGCGCACTGGCCAGTATTTCCGGCGCGCTGGGCAGCCACGGCCATATCACCAATATCATCGAACTGATCGCCCCCGTCTACCAGCCAGAACGCCACGACCCCATGGCCGGCCTGAACCTGCTGCGCGCCTACCAGCAACTGCGCCGCAACAAAGAAGGGCAGGCTTTGCTGAACAAAATGCGGGCCGTAGACCTGGGGCCGTACCAACATTACCTGGACGAATTTGCGCGGAGTTTTGGAGAAATGCGGGTGGCTTAATCCAGGCACAATGATGAATCAAAATGCAAATTTATGGCTATCAATCCGACCTAAAAACCTGCCTTATACACGACCGTAACTAGTATAATTTCATTGGAAAGTTAGATTAACCAAGTTTAATCTATAGAAAACCAATGGATTTCTCTTTACTCTTGCCGGATGAAATTTGTGTAAAACTCGGTGAACGGGCGCGTGAGCGGCGTTTGCTGCTGAACATCAGCATAGAAGAGTTGGCGCCGCGCATAGACGTCTCGGCACAAACAGTCAGCAGTTTTGAACGTACAGGCAAATGTACGCTGACTAGCATTGTCCGCATACTGGAGTCCTTGAATGCGACGCCAGATTTACAAACAATTCTGGTACCCCAAACAAATAGCATAGAAGATATGCGGGCAAAGCCCGTAGTGCAAGCCAGGCAACGGGCTTATCGCAAAAGCTCGCCATGAAAGAGCTTAAAGTTAACTACCAGACCCATGGCGTATCACTTTGGCTGGGTACACTGGGCGACGACGGTCGTAACATCTTGTTCCAGTATTCGCCAGTCGCAATTGCACGTGGCCTCGAACTTTCCCCTATACGCCTGCCACTACGACCAAACGCCTATCCTGACAAACAGATGGATTACCTGACCATCAGGCGCGTGCCTGGATTGATCTACGATTCCTTGCCTGATAGTTGGGGTTTCCAGTTGATGAATCGTCGCATGAAAGCCCAAGGCATAGACATAAACACCGACAAAATTTCAGTTCTGGACAGACTCGCCTATCTTGGTAACAACACCATGGGAGCCTTAACATATGAACCTGCCAGCGAAAGCAATCTGGAAATCACAGACCTTGCATTAATTGACCTTGCAAAAGAAGTGCAGGCTGTGGAGACAGATGATCGCCACAAGGTCTTGGCCGAACTGGCTAAAGCAGCTAGCTCACCCGGCGGCGCACGCCCCAAGGCCCTGGTCTATTACAAGCCTGCAACGGGACAGGTGAGCACCGAATATATGCCCAACGCAGAAGCCTGGCTGATGAAATTTCCTGCAAAAGAAGATGCCAAGGATAGTTGCGCACTGGAAGAACTGTATGCACGTCTGGCACGAAAATGTGGCTTGGGCATGGGCGACACGCAATTCTTTGAATTGCCCGATGGCCTGACAGCATTTGGCACCAAACGTTTTGACCGCGATCATGGACAACGTATCCACGTGCATTCATTAGCTGGCTTATTGCATGTCAACTATCAAATACCCGCCCTGGGCTACAGCGAATTCATGCGCGCAACGCGCAGGCTGACACGCGATGCCAGGGAATTAAAAAAAGCATTCCAACGCTGCGTCTTTAATGTATTGATGAACAACCGCGACGACCATGCAAAAAACCTGTCCTATCTGATCAACACAAATCAGGAATGGGAACTCGCCCCACCCTACGACCTGACCTATTGCCGCGGCTACCAGGGTGAACATTTCATGGACGTTGCCGGCGAAGGCAAATCACCAACGCGGGCACATATTTTAAAAGTTGCACAAGACGGTGGCCTGAAAGACAAAGAGGCGCAGCATATGATGTATGAAGTGCTGGATTTAATTAGTGCAGCAGATTTCAAGAATGCTGCACGGGATTTGCCTGTCTCAAGAAAAACATTGAGCATGGTGGGCAAGGCTATTGAGGGGAATCGGTTAAGGTTGCTTGCTTAGAACTGCTCGATAGGTTTTGTGATTTTGTCTAATTGCTGGGGTGTTTTCTATTGGCACTTCCTATTACAATATAATTAAAATAACGATAACCTGTATGAAAAATCTCTTATTTCAAAACTTCAGATAAAATTTTACAATGTAAGTCATTGATAAATAAACAGTTTCAACATAAACTATTGAAATGATAAAGAATGTTGAAACCCTGGATTTGCCTGAAGATACTCTGCGCCAATATATAGACGCAAGGCAGACATTTCTCGCTTATGAGCAAGCACAAGCCAAATTGAACGAGTTCCGTGGAGGAATGATTTGGCGTCAGCAAAAGAATCGTGACTATCTTGTTCGAACCAGCACCAAAGGTGCCCAAACCGGCTTAGGTGCACGCGGCCCCGAAACTGAAGCTATCTACGACAAATTCACTTCAGGCAAGGCTCGTGCTGAAGACAATTTGAAAAACTTGCGCGCTGCACTGGAACGCCACCGCCGCATGAACAAGGCCCTACGAGTCGGCCGTACACCCGATATGTTAATCGACATATTGAATGGATTGAAACGTGCCGGCCTGAATGAAAAGCTGATGGTGATCGGCACGAACGCGCTCTACGCTTATGAGACAGCCGCCAGTGCTCGCGTTGAGGCGGGGCAACTGGCCACCAGGGACTTTGATCTTTTATGGGACAACCGAAGCAAGCTCAGTCTTGCCACCATGGAAGGACCATTGGCAGAAGGCATGCTGGGATTTCTGCGCCGCATCGATTCTTCATTCACCCTACGTGACGACCAGCAATACACTGCAGTCAACAAACATGGTTACGAGATCGATATCCTGCGCAGAATGGGGCCGGGCAGCGACAATGAACCCGCACGTATGTCGGCCATTGACGATGACTTCTGGGCAGTCAAGGCAAAAAATGCCGATTGGTTACTCAGTGCCCCGAAATTCAGTGAAGTTGTCATCGGCGTCAACGGCGGAATCGCCCGCATGGTCACCGTCGATCCCAGAGCATTCGTTCTTTTCAAACTCTGGATGGCGAAACAAACGAGCCGGGAATATGCCAAACGCATTCGCGACCAAAGTCAGGCCAAAGTCGTCATCGGCTTGATACGCGAACGGTTGCCTCAGTTTGAATTCGAAGATTTATGTACTTTCCCGGCAGGCGTGGCCAGACTTTTAGATGCAGACGAGCCGGATTTATAGATGGGCACCCTTTTTCTAAGGGTAATAGCCGAGTGAGATTACTAAATCACATTAATTTGATACCAAATTACTCTTATTAACACAAAGGCCATTCTTATTTCTGACAGGCAATCAAACTAGCAAATCTAAAAATACAGGCAAAACTTACTTAAATACAATCAACACCCCTAACAGATCCTCATCTGCAATGTTGCGGATGCATTGAGAAATTTTATTTTTTGCAAATAATTGATAAATAAATATCAAATTAGTTTACTCGATGTTAAATTATTAATTATTGATCTTAACAAAACTGACAGGTGCCATCGTGACAAAAATTACTCGAAAAAGAGCGCGATCACCATTAACTCTCAGAGAATATCAAAAAGCGGTTGATAAAACCGACGAAAAAAAACGGGCTATTATTTCTTTGTTAGGCTTAGTAGGCGAAATTGGAGATCTACAGAGCATAGTAAAAAAGGCTCTCTTACGAAATACACATCCGACATTCAAACAAGAAATATCTGAAGAAATTGGAGACATACTTTGGTACGTTTCTAGCTTGGCATCGTGCTACAAATTGTCACTCGAAGAAATTGCAAACGAGAATTTGAAGAAAGCACACCAACTTTTTGATCAAGGAAGTATAACGATTTTCGACGCAGACTATCCCGCAGACGAGAGATTCCCAAGGCAGTTCTCAGTAACATTTAGCGAAAAAACTGTAGATTCTTCAATAAAAGTAAAAATTGCTATTAATAGTGTTTTTGTCGGAGACGATCTTGACGATAACGCACACGAAGACGACGGGTATAGATATCACGATATTTTCCATTTAGCATATGCTGCAGTACTAGGATGGTCCCCCGTAGTTCGAAAACTACTGCGCATTAAGCGTAAAAGTAATGCGTCTACTGATCGCATAGAAGATGGTGCACGGGCCATTTTTCTTGAGGAGGCAATTTCGGTATTTGTATTCAATCAAGCAGATGCCCGAAATTACTATCATGAGAAAAATTCTATCGATTTTGGTTTGTTAAAAACAATCAAAAAATTAAGCGAAACACTTGAGGTAAAACGCTGCACCATCAAGCAATGGCAAGAAGCTATTTATCAAGGCTATATGGTTTTCAGAATGCTTAAGAAAAACAAAGGCGGGACCGTCGCATTGGATCTAGATAAAGCCACAATATCTTTTCAATCTACCTCTGCAATTCAAAATCATGAATGACATCAGCGAAGCGACGTGCCAAGCTGCGTGGCAAGAGGCGATAAAAATGTTGCTTCGGGAACGAGGTGAAATTTTCAATCTAATTACCCAGATCGATAATCCGTGTCTGTTAGATCCAGATTGGATTTCAAATCATTGCCCTAAAGCGACTGGAAATGGGAATGAAAGAATTTCTGACGTAATTGATACTATATTTCCAATTTCATTGCATGAGCGATATGCGAATCGCACTCAATTGTATATTGAATATCTTAAACGTCATACGCGAGCCATGAAGTGGAGCCGAAACAGAGGACGTTGGGGTACATATTTTGAGCGTCTAATCGCATTCGGAAAAAATGATCGTGTCAATCAATTAGAACGTGTAATAGAAAAACTCAATAATTGGGAACAGAGAAATACAACTGGTCTAGTTTTTCACTTATCATCGCCCGCAACAGATGCTCCAAGAACGCGTGGTGGGCCATGTTGGCATTTTGGGGAAATTTTGTGGCACTCTAACAACGTAATCGATCTTGTGGTTGTGTATCGGAATCATGATTTTTTTAATAAAGCACTTGGTAATTTTATTGGCTTAGGAAAATTATTAGAATTCATTGCATTTTCGTCAGGGAAAATACCGGGCAAATTAATTTGCCACTCGATCCATGCATATGCAGATGGTTCAAATAGTCGCCTCATAAAACTAGCTGGGATAACAATTCAAAATGAGTAATTTAAAGAAGGAAACTGAAATTCAATTTTCAGAACTTATTTCTGAAGTTAAAAATTGCAAAAAATGTCCGAGAATGTGCGACAGCGAGAGGGTGCTTGGGCCGGCGAGTGGTTCGCTAAACGCGAAGGTATTATTTATAGGGGAAGCTCCAGGTAGATTAGGAGCAGACGAATCTCAAATACCATTTCACGGAGACAAATCGGGACATAACTTCGAAGCACTACTTGAACAAGTACAGTTGAGTCGATATGAATTATTTGTTACAAATGCAGTGCTGTGCAATCCACGTGATGAAAAAGGAAATAATGCGACTCCCACGACAACTGAAATTAAAAATTGTGCGAACTTCCTTAAAAAACAAATCGAATTAGTCGATCCTCAAATTGTTGTCACGTTGGGTGGAACCGCATTGAAGGCATGTTCGCTAGTTGAGGAACACAATCTAGAACTTAAAGCGCAAGTTAGGACCTCCAATAAATGGTTAAACAGAATCCTGATACCTGCATACCATCCTGGTCAACGTGCCATGATTCACAGAAGTTTTCCTAATCAACTTTCAGATTATCAATATATTTCAGAGCAAGCGAAGCGTAATGGAAAAAACAAGGTGAAATCCATTTCTTCAATTTCTAGTAAAGGAACAAAAGAGCTTGTTGAAGAAATCACCTCGCGCAATTCAGATTTATCGTACTTTGCTTTGCATAAATTATTTTTTATGGTCGAAGCAAAAGCGATAGATGAGCTCGGCTCTAGACTGACAGATTCATATATTATTAGGCAAAAAGATGGTCCATATTGCGTAGATTTACATCCAAAGAAATTAAATTTTCTTGGTCTACAACTTTCAACTTATACTCGAAACCATAATCTGTATATCCGACGTAATTCAACAAAATCTTTGTTTTCCGAAAATAATTTTAACGCCCCTCAAATTGCGTTAATTGATAGTGTAATGAAAAAATATGGCCATTTGGCAGACGCAGATTTAAAACGAGTTGCATACTGCACCAGCGCTATGAGATCTATGCTCCGAAAAGAAAAGGAACTAGGCCTAAATTTGTTTAACGCACCGTTATTAAACCCATGATTATTTGCTTTGTAAAATAATACTGGGACCTGTTTCAGTTTTCATGAAAACAAAGTCAATTGTTCTTGGCGAGCAGATGTTTGCAAAGAGAGTTCGGTTTTCAATTGACGCGCACAAGCTATGATTTGTCGCCTGCCACCTTCAATCGCTCCTAAATATAAAGCTTTTTCTCGAAAAAATACCGTCAAGTCATAATGTGGAAAAGAAGTAGATTGAAACCAATCTTTACGTAATCCTAGTGATTTTGCGAATGCGTGCAGTTCGTCGATAGAATCGGCAACCATATGGCACCACAACTCCCCTCGCAATTCATACCTTGCTCTGTCTACATAAACCGCCATAAAAACCAATTCATAAGTTTACGTTATGTTTTTAGATTATTAGATCCAATTTCTGCGATCATAAAAAGAACCGGACGATAGCATATGCGCATACATATCGAAAGAATTTACTATACTTACGAAGTAGCTATAGAAATCAAAAAACATTTCAAAAAAATACTTATTTCAACATTTTAAACTAAATTAATCTTGAGCTAGTTTCTAGGCATAATTCTTAAGCCGAACTGAAGCTCTCATATGAGATACAAGTTAATCAGCTGGATTTTCAACTTCTTTCGTATCAAATGTCCCTGAATCAACATTTACAAACGCTTACACCACAAAATCCCCTCCTCACCCTTGTGATAATGTACCAATTCAGCAATACTTCGCCTACGCCGAATGCGCTGGTGGATTATGATTATCCACACCTGTTCGCCGAATAGCTGCTGGCCGCTATCAATGGAATTGCCTGCCAGCATCCTGCAAGAATTTTGTTTTTGGAGAAGATTATGGGTCTGTGGAATAAGCTCAGCAATGAATTTATCGATATTGTCGAATGGCTGGATGACAGTCCCGATGTGATGGTGCATCGCTTTGAGCGCTATCAGAACGAAATCAAGATGGGTGCCAAGCTGACGGTGCGCGAGGGGCAGATTGCCGTGATGGTCAATGAAGGCCAGATGGGCAAGGGCCAGGTGGCGGATGTCTTCATGCCTGGCATGTATGACCTGTCGACTGAAAACATGCCTTTGCTGAGTACGCTCAAGGGTTGGAAGTATGGCTTTAACAGCCCTTTCAAGGCAGAAGTGTATTTCTTCAAGACCACCCGCTTCACCAACCTGAAATGGGGTACGGCTGGCCCGGCCACCATGCGCGACCCAGAATTTGGCGTAGTGCGTGTGACTGCCTTTGGTATCTATGGCATACGCATTGTCGATGCCAAGGCCATGCTGTCTGAGCTGGTGGGCACCAAGGCTGACTTTACCACGCAGGATATCGAAGAAAACCTGCGCGGTAAGATAGGCATGCGCATCAAGGAAGTGATGCCTGAAATTGGCGTGCCAGTGATAGATCTGGAAGCCAAGGTCACCGAAGTGGGCAAGCGCATACAAGAAAAGATCGCTGCTGATTTTGTGCAATATGGTCTGGAACTGTGTGAAGTACAGGTGCAGGATATAGGCTTGCCGGAAGAAGTGGAAAAAGCCATTGACCAGCAAGGTGCCATGCGCGTGATAGGCAACATGAATCAGTTTGCCCAGTACCAGGGCGCTCAGGCTTTGCGTGACGCCGCACAAAACCCCGGCATGGCAGGTGCCATGATGGGTGTGGGCGTGGGCGGTATGTTAAGCCAGAGCATGGGTACCATGTTTGGTAATAATCCACAACCGGCAGCAGCACCTGCTGCAGCTCCAGTATCTGCACCTGCGGCGGGCGGTGGCATGCCACCACCTTTGCCAACGGCAGCACAATACTTTGTCGCCCAAAACGGTGCCCAGACTGGCCCGTTTGATTTGCCTGTGCTGCAATCGCATGTTGCCGGTGGCAGCCTGACGCGTGACAGCCTGGTGTGGCGCCAGGGTATGGCAGCCTGGGGCAAGGCGGGTGAACAGGCTGATTTGTCTGGCCTGTTTGCTGCCATGCCGCCGCCACTGCCACCACAATAAAACCTGCTTTATGATGCGGCGTCGCACCCGGCTGGGGGCGGCGCCATTTCTGTTTTGTTCTGGAACCATCACACGTGACGACAAAAACCTACCCCTGTAATTCATGCGGTGCCAAGCTGGAATATGCGCCTGGCCAGCACGCCCTGCAATGCCCGTATTGCGGCAGCAAGAACGCCATCCCTGAAGACCAGGAAGCCACCGTTGCGGCGGTAGAAGAGCTGGATTACCAGTCTTATCTGGCCAACCAGGCGGGCAATGAACCCATGCTCGCCAGCCAGAATGTGAAGTGCACGGGTTGTGGGGCAGAATCGCAACTGGCAGCCAATCTGGTGTCTGACCGTTGTCCGTTTTGCTCGGTGCCGTTGATAGCCGCTAACGCCTATGCAGCGCGCAAGATCAGGCCAAAGGCGATTGCACCGTTTGATATCAAGGAATCGGAAGCGCGTTCAAAATTTACCAACTGGGTGACAGGCTTGTGGTTTGCCCCGAATGCGCTGAAGCAGGCGTATAGAGCCGCACGCGGACTCAAAGGCATCTACACCCCTTACTGGACCTATGATGCCGACAGCGATACTACCTATCAGGGTCAGCGCGGTGTCGATTACACGGTGACAGAAAACTATACTGAAAACGGTGAAACCAAGAGCCGGCAAGTCACCCGAACCAACTGGTACCCCGCCGTGGGCGCGGTGCAGGTGTCGTTTGATGATGTCCTGGTGGTAGGTTCAAAAACCCTGCCCACTTCCTATGCAGAAAACCTGGCACCGTGGCGTCTGGATAAATTGCAGGGTTATCGTGACGACTATGTATCCGGCTTCACGGTTGAAGCGTATCAGGTCGGACTGGAACCCGGCTTTGTCGATGCCCAGGGCAAGATGGAAGACGAAATCCGCAATGCCATCTGCCGCGACATTGGGGGCGACCACCAGCGCATCATCGCCATGCAACCGCGCTATTCCAATATCAGCTTCAAGCACATCCTGCTGCCTATCTGGCTGTCTTCGTACAAATACGGCGACAAGACCTACCGCTTTTTGGTGAATGGCCAAACGGGCGAAGTGCAGGGCGAACGTCCGTATTCAGCATGGAAGATTGCCGGGGCGGTGTTGCTGGGTGTGATTGTGGTTGGGGTGTTGATTATGCTGGGGCATAAGTAAAAATTCCACTCAAATACGGCTTTGGTGCTGAATCAATGATTCAACACGCACCAAAGCCGAATTATTGAAACCCAATCAAAAATTTCACCGGGCGCCCAAATTTGTCTATTGCCGGTGATGTTTCAAGTACGATAAAGCCAACATCAAAATATGTGTAGATATATTCGTAGGGGTCTCGTTCTGCTTCAAAGCAAAAACTGAGGACAAAGTCGCATTCAAGCATGCTAGCTTTTCGGGCACAATCAATCGTTGTCAAATGCCACGCGCCCTTATCCTTCATAAATGTTTCCAGCAATTGCACAGCTCTTAGTGCAAGAGATTCCAAATGCTCGATCACGCAATTAATCTGCTCTACGGAAACAACGTCTGGCGTATCAGCATTGCCCCGAACCATAATTTCAGGGTCATTGGCAAAACTAAAAAACCATTCTCTGCCTAATTTATCGTCATGAACCGTATTTAGTTGAAAGTCTTCAGACGTAAGCGATCGCAAATCAGGCCTCATGATGACCACCCTATACTAAGAACATCGAACATAAACAACTACTAATCTAATTACTCAAACTGCTTCTTAAACTCCGCAAATTGCAGGCTCAAATCGCTGAACTGCTGCTTCAATTGCGTGACTTCTGCTTCCAACTGACCAAGCCTGTCGCCTTTTGATCCACTGCCAGCGCTGACTGGGTGGTTGGCTTCTGCCTGGTCCAGGCTTTCTTCATCGCAGGACAACAAGTGGGCGTAGCGTGGTTCCTTGGTACCCGGCGTCAGGTTCAGGCGGGCGACCAGGGGCGGGTATTTGTCGATGAGGTAATCAAGGCATTTTTCCACTTCAGCCACAGTGGCAAATTCATGCAGGCGGCCGACGCGGCTGCGGATTTCGCCTGCGGTCTGGAAGCCGCGCAACATGAGGATGCTCAGTACAGCCACTTTGGGTTGGTCCAGCATCCATTTGATACGCATGCGGTGTTCATACTTGGCGACGCGGGCACCAGCCTGGTGGATGGCGTTGACCAGTTTTTTGGCGGCCAGCCTGTCTATGGCTTCCAGCACTTCGGCTTCAGTCACAGACATGACCGGGTCGCGGCTGGTGAGCTGGTTGCAGGCGTTCACCATTGCATTCAGGGACAGCGGGTAATTGTCAGGCGTGGCCGCTTCTTTTTCAGCCAATGCGCCCAGTACGCGCACTTCGACTTCATCTAAAAACTGGGTATCTGCTGCGGTCTGGCTGCCTGGTTCGACGGTATTTTCTGTGCTCATGGTTCTTCCTGTTGTTATTACTGCGGCGGACGCATACGCCGCATTGGTCTTATTGGCTTCATATTATCCTTAAAAATTGAAAATTGGACATTGGATTGCAAGAAAGCTGATTTTTGATCTCTTGCAAATATTTTTCAAAAACCTTAACCCCGTTTCTTTTACTGCTCCGTTTAATGAATAAGACCCTCATTTTTTGGAGTGAACATGAAAACCTGGATAACTATCGTAGCAACGCTGATCATGACTCTGCTGGCCCCCATGGCCAGTGCCGGGCAACTGGCTGCTGTCAGCATCATCAATCAAGCCACGGGCGAACGCCTGCCCATCTGGCGCCATCAGGGGCTGAACTATATCGCGGGCAGGCCCGGTGACCGCTATGCGGTAGAAATCAGGAACAAGACGGATGAAAGGATTTTGTCTGTACTGTCCGTCGATGGCATCAACGTACTGACCGGCAGCAATGCCTCGCCGACACAGGCGGGCTATGTGCTCAACACCTGGCAAACCATGGAGGTGAAAGGCTGGCGCAAGAATATGGATGAAGTGGCAGCGTTTTATTTCTCGCAATTGCCTGATTCGTATGCGGCCCGTACTGGCCGCCCCGACAATGTAGGCGTGATAGGCATTGCCCTGTTTCGTGAATATGTGGAACCTGCCCTTGTCAGGCAAGAAGAGTATTCGCGCAATTCCGCCGCTGCAACACAAGTACCAGCCCCTGCCCCTGCTATCACAGGCAGCATGGCAAAACGTGCTGACAGTGCAGAACTGGCTGATTCCAGGATAGGCACCGGCCACGGAGAACGCCTGCCCAGCGCCGTCAGGTCTACGGATTTTCGGCGTGCCACGCCCATGGCGAATGAAATCATCAGCATTCAATACGACACTTATGCCCATCTGGTGGCACGCGGCATCATCCCACGCATCCGCCATGACCAGCCCAATCCTTTCCCCGGCGGCTTTGTGCCTGATCCTGAGTAATTACACCGCATACCGTCTGCTTACAAAAAAATCCCATTCCACAGAAGGATACCCATCGTGAAAAAGCCCAGCACACTTATATTAGCCCTGATACTTGGCGGCTGCCAATTGACCAATATGACGGACCAGACTGCAGAACATGCACAACCAGATGCCGCAAAAACAGACAAGGACTTGCAGGCGAGTGCCGACCAGAATGGCCAGGACAGCAAGGCCACCAAAATAAAAAAGGACGTGCTTCCTGCGTTGGTAGCAGAAGCAGCACCGGATGCAGCGAAACGCGACAATACGGTGCGCAGCAAAGCCCTGCCAGAACTGATCAACAGCTATTTTGAATACCAGGTCGGTCATCGCATGTATATGCAGGTGGACAAGCCTTTGTACAAACCGGGTGAAACCATCTGGTTTAAAACCTGGGATTTAAAGGTGCGCACGCTGACGGGCAGCGACCAATCTCAAACCCGGGTGGAACTGATTTCCCCCAAAGGTGCCACGGTCTTGAAAAAGACTGTGGCCATGGTGGCAGGCACGGCGAGCAATGATTTTGAAATTCCCCCAGATGCGCAGGGTGGTGAATACACCTTGCGTACCACCAGTGCAGATGGGCAAACGGTAGCGCGTGCCATCATCGTGTCGGCGTATGAAGCGCCGCGCATGAAAAAGAAACTGGAATTTATCAAAAAATCGTATGGTGCCGGTGAACAGGTCAGCGCCACGGTAGAAGTTAAACGTCCCACCGGCGAGGTGCTGGCAAACAAACCAATCACTGCCATCATCACGGTAGATGGTGTAGAGCTGCCACGCGTCAAGGCCACGACCAATAGCGAAGGTGATGCCCTGGTCAAGTTTGACCTGCCGAAGAAAATAGATACTGGCGACGGCTTGTTGACGATACTGGTGGAAGACGGCGGCATCACTGAATCGATTTCAAAATCCATACCAATATTGCAGAAAAAACTGGCGCTATCTTTCTTCCCCGAAGGCGGGAAAATGGTGGCCGGCCTGCCTACCCGTTTGTATTTTGAAGCCAAGAACAGGTTGGGCAAACCTGCCGATGTCGAGGGTCGTCTGGTGGATGACCAGGGTAATATCGTAGCCCGCTTTGCAACGTATAAAAATGGGCTGGGCCGCATTGCCTTTACCCCAGCCACCGGTCGCAGTTATCATGCCGAAATCAGCAAACCCGATACGGTGACAGAAACCTATACCCTGCCACTGGCCGAAGAAAGCGGCTGCGTGTTGCGCAGCTATGACGACCTGGACGGCCAGGAAAAAGACTTGCGCATCGCCGTGCAATGTTCAGAAAAACAAAAAGTGGTGGTCGCAGCAACAGTGCGTGAAAACCTGTTTGACGCCGGGGCCATCGACGCTGGCCCCGACAAGCCTGCCGTCATTTACTTGCGGGCCAGTGACGCGGCTATCCGCAATGCAGCTGGTATTGCACGGGTCACGGTATTTGACCAGGCTTTGAATCCGCTGGCAGAAAGACTGGTGTTTCGTAATCGCCGCAACCGGCTGGATATCAAGGTGGAAGCGGACAAGAAAAGCTATGCACCACGCGGCCAGGTGGCGCTGTCCATCACCACCAGAGATATCAGCGGCAAACCCATGCCTGCCGAACTGGCCCTGGCAGTAGTCGATGATACGGTATTGTCTTTTGCTGATGACAAGAGCGCACACTTGCTGTCGCGTCTGTTGCTGGAATCCGAATTGCCCGGCAAGGTGGAAGAGCCCAACTTTTATATGGACCTGGGTGAAGAGAAAAGTGCATTGGCACTGGATATGCTGATGGGTACACGGGGTTATCGCCGCTTTGATTGGATGCCCGTCGTCAATTCTGAATATCCACGCAGGGTGCCCATGGGTGTCGCCAGAGGTGGATTTGCCAATCCGGTGATGGTGAGAATGCTTGAAGCACCGATGCCGGTCCCTGTCCCCAGCCCGCCTGTTGCGATGGCACCGCCGCCGGATATGAAAAAAGTAGCGGAAGGCAAACCATTCATGCAGGTTGCACAAAGGCCTAACGCCATCAAGGCAGAAGCCCAGATGGCCCAGATAGTCCAGCATCTGCAAGCGCCACGCGCTGCGGTTGCCGCAGACGTAAGACCGGCAAATGCGCCCGTCATGATCATGATCCCGGAAGAAAGAGCGGTAGCGGGTAATGTGATGGCGAAAGAACTGGTCGACAAGGATTTTGCAAGGGCAGCCGCAAAAGTGGAATTTCGCTTCCAGGAAGAACCGCTGGCCCTGGCACCGGTACGTGTGTTCCCGGTTCCAGCTTATCAACTCAATCAGGCAAACCAGGCCAGCCATGATGGCCCCCGCGACGATTACCGCGAAACCATCATGTGGGCACCATCCATCAAAACCGATAAACAGGGCAAGGCCAATCTGAAATTTTTCTTGTCGGATGCGGTGACTTCTTTCCGTGTTTCTACTGAAGGCGTGGGTTCGGCCAGCGGCCAGTCTGCTACCGGGCTGGCAGGGCGCACTGAGACTGTCATCAAGTCGTCACTGCCGTTTTCTTTGTCCGCCAAACTGCCGCTGGAAATATCTGCCGGTGACCATCCATTGATACCGGTAACGCTGACCAATGAAAGCGAGCAATCGATGCCGGTATCCATGGACAGCAGTTTTGGTGCCATGCTGAAGGAAACAGCCAAGTCCGGCAACGGCAAGTTGTCCGAAGTGCTGGCGGCTGGTCAGCGCAAGAGCCTGTTCATACCGGTGGAGGTGACTGGGGTACGTGGGCAATCTGAAGTACGTCTGTCTGCCACTGCAGCGGGCCTGAAGGATGAAATCTTGCGCAGCATCCCGGTGGTGGCACCTGGCTTTCCACAATTGTTCCAAAAGTCGGGGCAGATCAAAGGACAGGCCAGCCATGAACTTGACCTGAGCAAGGCCAGTAAGGGTAGTGTGCAGGCGACCATCAAGGTCTATACATCTTCCCTGTCTACCATGATATCGGGTCTGGAAGGCATGCTGCGTGAACCGAGTGGCTGTTTTGAGCAGACCTCATCCACCAATTATCCCAATGTGATGATCATGCAATACCTGAAGCAGCATGATGTGGCAGACACTGCCTTGCTGGAACGTACCGGCAAGTTGCTCGACAGTGGCTATAAAAAGCTGGCTGGTTTTGAATCACCGAAAAAGGGTTATGAATGGTTTGGTGGCGACCCCGGACATGAAGCCCTGACTGCCTATGGCCTGCTGGAATTTGCCGACATGAAACCGATCTACGGCGCAGTTGACCGGGCCATGCTGGAACGCACTGCGGCATGGTTGAAATCCCGACGTGATGGCAATGGCGGCTACCAACGCGATGCCAAGGCCCTGGACACTTTTGGCAGTGCCGCACCAGCAGTCACCGATGCCTATATCACCTGGGCGCTGGTGTCGGCAGGTGAAACCGGGCTGGACAAAGAAATTACCCGCTCGGCCAAACTGGCAGAAAGCACGCAAGATGCCTATCAGTTGGCACTTGCCACCGGCGCCATGCTGGAAAAAGGCAGCGCGTCTGCCGTCACTGACAAGGCGCGTCAGGCTGCGGTGGATAAACTGGCGGCCATGCAATCGGCATCTGGTGCATGGACCAATGCAGATCATTCCATCACCCGCAGTGGTGGCAGCAATTTACAGATAGAAACCACCTCGCTGGCGATATTGAGCATGTTGAAGGCGGGTGGCCATCTGGAACAGGCACGCAAGGGCATAGACTGGCTGCAAAACAATCGCAGCGGTTTTGGACAATGGGGTGCCACGCAGGCCACCGTACTCGCACTGAAAGCCATGATCGCCTTTGACAATGCCACCCGCATTGCGCCCAAAGCCGGCAAGATCAGTCTGTTGATTGATGGCGTCGTGGTGCGTGAACAAAGTTACGAAGCTGGCAGACGTGAAGCCGTCATGTTCACCGATATCGATGATTTGCTGACACCGGGTAAACACAGCATCAGCCTGCAATCAAAAAGCACCGATGCCCTGCCCTATTCGATCGCTGTTGAATACCGCAGTACCGAGCCTGCGTCGTCGAAAGATGCGGTCATCCATCTGAATACCAGTCTGGCAAAAGCTGACATGAAGATGGGCGAAACCGTGCGCATGGATGCCATCGTCAGCAATACAACGCAGATTGGCCAGCCTATGAACCTGGTGCGTCTGGGCTTGCCCGGCGGCCTGACTTTCCAGAACTGGCAGTTGAAGGAAATGCGCGAAAAAGGCCAGATCGCCTTCTTTGAAACCCGTGCGCGTGAAGTGATACTGTACTTCCGTGACATGAGGCCTGGCGAAGTGCGGAAACTGGCGATTGATCTGGTGGCAACAGTACCGGGCACCTATACCGGCCCGGCCTCATCCGCCTACCTGTATTACAACGATACGGATAAAACGTGGACAGCTCCCATGAGCATACACATCACGCCTTGACGCGATGCAGCAGGCCCCGCTATCTGACATCACACAAGTGGTGTCAGATAGCGGTAAAACTCGCGCATAAAAGCGCGGTATTTTCAAATGCAGCCAGTATAAAATCCGCAATAAGCCGGGGAATATCCGTTAAACTAGACGGCATGATTTCCACCCCACAAACTGACGAAACCCTGATGCTGCTGTACTGCGAGGGGGATCTGCAAGCCTTTCGCGAGCTGTATCAGCGTCACAGCAATGGCCTGTACCGGTTTATCAGTTGGCGTTCGCCACGCCGTGAATGGGTGGATGAAATTGTGCAGGATAGCTGGGCAGCATTGCACACCGCCCGCCCACATTACACACCTCTGGCAGGGTTTCGTACCTATCTGTACCAGATTGCACGCAACCGCCTGATTGACCTGTTGCGCAAAAAAGAAATTTTTCTGGTTGGTGACGACGAACAAAACGATGTGTTCGACAACGCTGCAATCGACAACGCCACGCATGCCAATCAAGATGCACAGTCGCCGGAAGCCGCACTGGATAAAAAACAGCAAGCCGACAGGCTGCATGCAGCCATACGAGTTTTACCGAATGACCAGAAAGAGGCATTGGTCTTGCAACAGTTTAATGGACTCAGCCTCGAAGAAATTGCAGCCATCACTGCAGTACCTGTGGAGACTGTCAAAAGCAGATTACGCTATGCCATGCAAAAATTGCGCTCCCAATTGCATAGCCAGACGAAGCAAGGTGAGCCAGCATGACTTCCAAAGATACCAACATCAACGATAGCACCGCTATGCAGGACACCGAATTTGAGGAGTTCCTGCAAGGTCAAGGCGCGCTTGCTGACTTGCTGCAAGAACTGCCACAAGATGCACCTTCGGCCACGCTGGATGCAGCAATATTGGCGGACGCCGAGGCGGCCCTGGCCCCACCTATGAGACTGGCTGCGGCTGAAGCCCCCATGATCCAGCCGGCTGGCCAGGCACCGCAGTTATCTCAGCAGCCGCCACTATCTCAGCAACCGCAGCAAGCTCCGTTGCCATCGACAGCGGCCAATGATGGCCAAAACCCTGATGCATCGTCACAGCGGCCTGCATTTTTATCACGCTGGAAGCTGCCTCTGGGTTTGGCCGCCAGTGTGTTGCTGGCGGTGCCCTTAGTCATAATGCAAAAACATCCGAAGGATGCATACCCGCAGCTTGCAAAAAATGAGCTGCCATTACACATGCCTGAAGAACGCAAGGCCGTGGCAGCAGCACCGGCCGCCGACATGGATAGTGTGGCAGCAAACATCCCGGCACAATCGCCGCGCAAGCCCACAAGCAGTGCCAAAACCGGGCCACGTCTGGCGGACAAAGATAGCACCAACACCGGCACCAGCACGATAGTCGCCATGAACCGGCCTGAGGTAGTTGCCCCAGTGCCTGCCGCTGCCGCTGCTGCTCCTGCCGCTGCCGTTACTGCTGCACCAGTCGCAACAGAACAAGTGATCGTGGCGGCTGCACCACCTGCCACCGTGATTGCGGCCGCCCCGCCTGCATCGTTAGCTGCCGTATCTACTACTGCACCTACTACTGCACCTACTACTGCATCTACTACCCTATCTGCTGCCGACATATCGGCCATGGCTAAAATGGCAGCAAATGCAGCATCGGATGACAAACAGGCGACCGGTGGACGGGCTGCTGACCGGGCACGCGCATTTGCCACCGGTTCCGTCGCGATGAAAGAAGAAGCACCACTACAATATGCCAGAGCGAATGCAGCCGAGGCCAGACCAGCCGCACCACCAGCAAGCATGGATATGCGCATGGCGAAAAGTGCAGCACCGGTCAACGTGCCACCCTTGGCAGCCATCAAGCCATCGCTGGAAGCCCACTTGACAGAAAACAGCCGTATTGGAATACCACTGCCAGTAGCAGCTGCACCGCCCTTGATCCAGGCACCACCAGCTGCAATAATGGTTCCAGACGCCCAGTGGCGATTGGCCAAAATAGACAAACTGATCAAGGCAAAACAAAACAAAGAAGCGCTGGAAGAATGGAACAGGTTCCGCATTGCCTATCCGGATTATGTGGTGGACAAGTCCCTGCAAAAGCAGATTGAGAATTTGCAAAAATAAGCCCGGGCGCAATTGAATTGATAAACAGCAGTACACTGACCAACACAATATCTTTGACCAAAGGCGCAATCATGAACTCAAATCAACAACGCAGAGTATTTATCATGCGCCTGGCTGGCGCGGGCCTTGCCCTATGCGCCCTGCCTGGCCGCGCCGCCAATGAGGTGCCATTAAAAGAAGATGAAAAAGAAGCCAAACAGCATGCCTATGTGGAAAATGCCGCCAAGGTCGATGTGAAGCGCTTCCCCGAATTCAAGAATACGCAAAAATGCGGCAGTTGCCAGCTCTATGAAGACAAACACAACGGCTGGGGTGCATGCGGTATCTTCCCAGGAAAACTGGTGAAGGAAGAAGGCTGGTGCGATGTGTGGGGTTGATGTCTGGGGCTTACTGCCAGCAGTTACTGCCCGATCTCCATACCCGGACAAACCTATTCAAGGCCACACCAGGCTTCGTGCTGCACTTACGTGTCGGCAGTAATCTCTTCTGTTTCAATATAGCGTTCAATCTTGAACAGCTCGCTTTCATTACATTGAAACACCTCAATAAAGGCCGACAGAAATTCCACCTTCCAGTGATCTGCCTTGTTGTCGACGATGCGCAATAACTGCGAATGCGATACGGTGACTTTCTTGCTGATCAGTATGCGATGCAGGGCAGAGACAGAACGAATTTTGTGTTCCGCCATGAGTTCGCGTAGTCGTAATACGACCCTGATACGTTGATGGCCTGGGGCTATTTCCGGTAAAACTGCTGATATGGTATGCATGTCCGAACCTCACTTCGAAGGCGCGCATCATAGCAATAAACGAAGAAATATTGCACCTGTCGCAAAAATACATCAAATATTTACGTAAATTCGTCATGCCATGCTTGTTTTATTCAAAAAGCTGTGGCAAGATACATCCATCGACTAAGCAACACCCACTCTTTTAGGAATGATCGTGAAAACAACTTTGCTCCAACAACTGATACCAAGCCTGCGCTTTAATGCGCAAGCCCGGGTATCGGCCACGGCCAGCAAAGCCGCGGCGAAGAAAGCTGCCCGCAATACGATTCCATTCTTTACATCGCCAGAACACGCCGATAGTGAAATGTTCAATGATGTCAACCCCATGAATCTGCAAGATACATGGTTTATACAAACAAGCATACGAGGGGCAACCCTTGAGGTCACAGGAGCAAGTTAAACCCGCTCCCCGACCCCAGCGCTGAAAAGCCCGGATGCCTTCAACAGCTCCGGGCTTTTTTGTTTTTTGTTTTTCCTTTTTTTGATCGGCACAACGCAGATCACAGCAGCCAAACCCGTGCAAGCGGTCGTGACCGGACAACACCGGATCATGGAAATTCTTTAACAATTTGGGAAGTATTATTCAAACTCATTCCACAGGCATCCTCATGTGCCTGTGGAATGAGAGTGGATACCAGGACGTACGAACTTTGACAGTTCACAAGGGTAAAACTCCCTACGTCCGCTTCATGATGAAAGAGACTTTGCAATCAATCATTTCGAGGTTTTTTTCATGATTAGGACTTACGCAAAGTCGTCCTGGCAAGGCGACAGCGACGACGACAGTACTTTAGTACGGCTAGGAGCTGCAACGCAGGCAGGGCGGCTTTGCGTAAGTCCTAACGATGTCTTTGTCGTCTAAAGGTTAGAACAGCTGACTTTCTATCAGCTAATGGCTGTTCGATTCCGCTCAAGGACTCCAATTTTTTGAAACCAATACGGGGGTGTAGCTCAGTTGGTAGAGCGCCTGCTTTGCATGCAGAATGTCGCCGGTTCAATTCCGGCCACCTCCACCATTTTTTGTGTCTCAAGCTAAACAGGTGAAAGCACCGGTCTGAAAAACCGGGGAGCGTGGATCGTTACCACGGGGACGCACCATATTAATAACTTCAAGCACGACCAGAAATTCAATCGGAGTATAGCGCAGCCCGGGAGCGCAACTGCTTTGGGAGCAGAAGGTCCGAGGTTCAAATCCTCGTATTCCGACCACTATTTATGAATTAGCAGAAACAACTACGGGGGTGTAGCTCAGTTGGGAGAGCGCCTGCTTTGCACGCAGAATGTCGTCGGTTCGATTCCGTCCACTTCCACCAATTTTTATCATAGTAATCATAGGAGCATCCCATGAAACGAAAGACCATGCATCGCCAGATGCCAAACCATAAAACCATTCGGGATGTAGCTCAAAGGTAGAGCATTCGGCTTTTAACCGAACGGCGAGAGTTCAATTCTCTCTATCCCGACCACCACAGAATTTCGATTAAAGCGCAATCGTTTTAACCGGTGTTTTGTACAAACCAAAATTTTCAATTTCTCGATAACTCAGTCGGTAGAGTGGCGCACTGTTAATGCGCATGTCCCTGGTTCGAATCCAGGTCGAGGAGCCAATCTTCAGGGGATTCGCCTAGCGGCCTAAGGCACCTGGTTTTGATCCAGGCATTCCAAGGTTCGAATCCTTGATCCCCTTCCACTTTAACGGGTTCCTTTAGCTCAGGGGTAGAGCAACCGGCTCATAACCGGTCGGTCGCTGGTTCAAAGCCAGCAAGGGACACCAACACTTCTTTACTTGTATAGCTCAATTGGTCAGAGCGCTGCCTTGATAAGGCAGAGGCTGGTGGTTCAATTCCATCTGCAAGTACCAGTTTTCACAAGACTTGCGCAAGAAGCTAGCAGCTGCTTTTCGTCAGGTCCCTTTATCTCAGTAGCTCAATTGGCAGAGTCGCGGTCTCCAAAACCGAAGGTTATAGGTTCAAGTCCTGTCTGGGATGCCATTTTTTTTCTCGCCTTAGCTCAGTTGGAAGAGCGCAACAATACGAATGTTGAGGTCGCAGGTTTGATCCCTGCAGGCGGGTCCAGTTTTATCGTGTGATCAGGTAATCACTGCTACCTCACCAGCAGGATGTGTAACGCACATGCACGGTAATTTTTTTAATCAAGGAAGATTCGCATAATGGTATTGCACCGGGTTGCTAACCCGGCGGGCTCTCCCCGAGCCTATGTGCGTTCGAATCGCACATCTTCCGCCAATTTTTGCCCTATTAACTCAATGGTAGAGTATTCGCCTGTCCAGCGAAATGCCAGCGGTTCGATTCCGCTATAGGGCGCCAGTTGTGCCCCAATCAGAAGTACTGGATAAGCGTAGCGAGCGACGCCAGTTTGTGTAAAGAAGCGCAGCCGTACGAATGTACGGTGAGCATCGCAGACACAAAATCGCGTCGCGCAGTAGCTTAGGCAGTGCTTCTGAACTCAATGGTTGAGTATTCGCCTATCTAGCGGGTTGCCAGCGGTTCGATTCCGCTATAGGGCGCCAATTTTTCGCCGGTTTAGCTCAGATGGTAGAGCAACTGATTTGTAATCAGTGGGTCGTGGGTTCAAATCCTGCAACCGGCACCAGTCATGGAAGCGTGGCAGAGTGGCCTATCGCACTTGTCTTGAAAACAGGAGGCCTGAAAAGGTCCGTGAGTTCGAATCTCACCGCTTCCTCCATATTGCGTCAGTAGCTCAAAGGATAGAGCCCCGGTCTTCTATACCGACTGCTGCGGGTTCTAGTGGACTGTAACAGTTGAAACAGAAGTGAAAGACGCTTGCCCGGCGATCAGGGCAAGGCGCAAAGCACAGCGATAGTGAACTATCGCGAGCATTTGCAACGCAGCCATGGTCGTCGCGCAAGCGGAAGGCACTCTGTTTTCAACTGTTACAGTCCACTACCACTGCCTGACGCACCATCTTTGATCGCCACACACAGACCCGTTTCGGCATTGCCGATTCGTGGCGATCATCCTCCATTCAAGTTTATATTCGAGATTTAGCTCAGTTGGTAGAGCATTCGCTTCATATGCGACTGGTCGCTGGTTCAAATCCGGCAATCTCGACCATTTCAACAAAACCCATACTTCCCTTTCCCCGCTTACCATCCCTATTTCACATCTAATCACATACAATCTGCATTTTGTCGCACAGGGCGCGGCAACGAAAACCATAAGAATAAAAAGGAATCAACAATGAGAAAATTAGTCACCATCAGACAAGTCAGCAACATCAGGCCCATCCCTGGCGCAGATGCCATAGCATGCGCAAGCGTGGATGGCTGGTCTGTCGTGGTCAAGAAAAACGAATTTCAGATTGGTGATGCCTGCGTGTATTTCGAGATAGATTCGTTTTTGCCTTTGACAGATGTGCGTTTTGCCTTTCTGGAAAAGAACAAGATCAACTGGAACGATAAAGTTGGCGTGCGCCTGCGTAGCATCAGATTGCGCGGTCAGCTATCTCAGGGTCTGATTCTGCCTTTGCGTGAATTCCCGGAACTGATTACACACGCTGCCACCGGAGATGTTGATTTTGGGGCGTTGCTTGGCATTGAAAAATGGGAACCCGCTATCCCTGCTTCGCTTTCTGGCGAAGTGGAAGGCCCATTTCCGGACTTCATCAGCAAGACAGAGCAGGAACGCATCCAGAATCTGACTGAGGTACTGAGCACGGATGCAAAAACGGAATTTGAAGTCACCATCAAACTGGATGGTTCCAGCATGACGGTTTTCCACCACGACAATGTATCTGGTGTGTGCGGTAGAAACTGGTGGATCAGGGAATCTGAAAGCAACAGCCTGTGGAAGGTGGCAAAGCAAAATAAACTGCTGACTGCACTGACTGCTTACGGTCGCAATCTTGCATTGCAAGGTGAAATCATAGGTGAAGGTATACAGGGTAATCCGGAAAAACTGCGTGGCCAGGAATTTTATCTGTTTGACGTCTTCAACAGCGATACCCGTCAATATCTGGGCAGAGCAGAACGCCAGCAAGTTGTGGCTGAGCTGCGCGCATTAGGTGCCAGCATCAATGAGGTACCATGGCTGGAAACTACGACACTGGAGCGTTTTCAAGCCGACGTCGCCAAAGTACTGGATTATGCTGAAGGTGGCTCACTGAACCCGGCAACATCGAGAGAAGGGGTGGTATTCAAACGCCTGGATGGCAGTATGTCATTCAAGGCGATTTCAAATAGCTATTTGTTAAAGCATAGCGACAGATAAGGTGATGTCATGGGTGGAAATGCATTACAGGCTGAATCAGTTCGATTGTCAGCATCAAGATATCGTGAAGTGGAACAGCATGCAGTGACCACATTGCAGCGGCTATTCTAAGCCGCTGCAATGTCTTTGGTGTCGACGTGGGACGTAGGACGTATTACCTGTGAAGTAATCGACACAGCCATCGTACAGTGAGAAGATTCTTCTGGCGACACCAGGTCGACATCAATCCACCGTACAACCGGTCTACTTGCAAGAGGTTTACCATCATGTCAGCTAACGCCAACCACGTGGCTAAATGCATCGCAACCCGATACTTAGGGGCTTGCAATGAGTCGAATGCAATATGCTGCCATTAGTAACTCAGGAGTCCGCGCACGCAGATTGCATGTTAATGTCCTGATATATTGGTATGTTTTAATCGGCAATCGTCGCTGGCCGGTCGCTGCCCCCCGTGACGTCCAAGCTAACCAGGATCTTCTCTCATGCAGTCATCGTCAGTTTTACTTGCGTTCCTGATAGTGCTGGCCTCGCCGGTAACATTTGCTTCCGCATCGCCGTTGGTCATCACTGATGTCACGGTCATCCCGGCAGACACCGACGACGTGCTTGCGCATCGCACCGTTACTATTGCAGGCGCCCACATCGTTCGCATCGAGCCCGCCTCGCGTGCACAGTGGCTGCCGTCTGCCAACCGCTATTTGAGCGCGGCGTTCCGGCAACGGGACCGCGCCACCTTGTTTTCGGCGTCCTATGATTTCGCCCGCGTGCTGACGCGCCAATTGTGGAAGAAAGGTGTCATACTGACCGTCGGTACCGACGCACGCTTGCCAGGGGTGATCTATGGCTATTCCGTGCATCAGGAAATGATCGAACTCGGTGAAATCGGCCTCTCTCCCATGCTGGTGTTGCGTGCGGCAACGGTGAACAGCCACCGGTTGGTTGACCCCGGCGGTGCCAGTGGAGCGGTGCGCGTTGGCCAACGGGTCGATCCGGTCCTGCTTGACGCCGACCCGCTCAGCGATATCCAGAATATGTCGCAGATCAGCGGTGTCATCGTCAACGAGCGCTGGCTATCGTCGGCGCAGATCGATCAACTGCTCAACTTCTATCAGGCAGCGGTATGACGCCACAGCACGATACACCTACCGGACCTGCTGCAGATCACCGCTACTTCAGTGACTTTGGCACGGCATTGCGTTATTGGCGGGGCAAGCGCGGCCACACCCAGTTGCGCTTGTCCATGGACAGTCAAATCTCGCAGCGGCACATCAGTTTTCTGGAAAGTGGACGCGCTCAACCCAGCAAAGAATTGATCATGAAGTTGGGTTTGGTGTTGGAGATTCCGCTGCGGGAGCGAAATGTAATGCTTCTGGCAGCAGGTTTTGCACCTGCCTATCAAGAACGAAAACTGTCCGACCCCGAGCTCAAGGCCGTCAAGCAGGCTTTGGACTTTATGTTGCAGCAGCAGGAACCCTACCCGGCGTTGGTGGTTGATCGACTATGGAATCTGGTGATGACGAATCGACCCGCCATCCAGCTCATGCAGTGGCTGCTGGATCTGCCAAAAGACCACCCTTTACCACTTGAAGGCGTCAACATCCTTAAGCTGACCTTAGATCCTGCCGCCTTGCGAAAGTACATCGTCAATTGGCAAGATGTATGTGCAGACCTGTTGCACTGGATACAGCGCGAAGCCATGGGTGATGGTCCAGGCAGTGAAGCGACTCGCTTGCTAGCCGACCTGCTCGCGTACCCAGGTATTCACGATGCAACAAAGACACCCAATCTGGATACACGGACACTGCCTTTTTTGGCCACAAAAATCCAAAAAAATGGCGTCGAGTTGAACCTGTTCAGTTCCATCACTACAATGGGAACTCCACATGACGTGACTGTGCATGAACTGCGCATTGAGACGTTTTTTCCCGCAGATGCGGCCACCGCCGAATGGTTCAAAGCCAGGGCGGTACAGAAATAAACATGCCCACACCTGATACCATCGAACGCTTCATTTCCCGTGTCGAATCCAACCTGCACGCCGAGGCTGTAGAAGAGTTCTACACCGCCGACGCATGCATTCAAGAGAACCAATCCCTGCCACGCATAGGGCGCAACCCGCAAGCGGCGCGAGAACGAGTCATGCTAGCCCGCACCGTATCTGCTACCTCCCAGTGCGTACGCCCTGTTTTCGTCAATGGCAACAATGTGGTGATACGCTGGATTTTCCACTTTGAATGGGCCGACGGTAGCTTCACCCATATGGAAGAGCTGGCCTACCAGCGATGGGAGGGTGAGCGCATTGCACAGGAGACATTCTTTTACGATCCGGCCCAGGCCGTGCCACAGAAGCGTTGATACAAGAAGACTTAATGATGGTCGATATCCCAGCTATCAAAATGTAGGCTTCACAAGCAGAAACATTGCATGCCTTCGCTTATGAAATACGAAATCGCACTCAAACATGCCACCGAAAACCAGGTTCGCGAAACCATCGTGAACCTCGTCGTTGCATCTAACAACAGCAAAGCTGGCCCAGGCAATGGCTCAATTTTGAATCGGCGCCAACACCTCCAGATGCGAGACATCGCGGTCTGCGTCAGCCCAGTCTCGCGCGCCATGGTGCACGTGCCCTACGACCTTACAATGAAAGCACATGGATTTCGACCACTTCGACCTCGCCCTCCTGGACGCGCTGCAGCGTGATTGCCGTGTACCGGCCGAAATCCTGGGCAGCCGTATCGGGCTGTCGGCCACCGCCGTGCAACGACGCATCCGGCGTCTGCGCGAGGACGGTGCTATTGCGGCCGAGGTGGCCGTGCTGGGTCCTGTGGACCCGTCACTGGTCACGGTAATCGTCGACGTCGCCCTCAAGCAAGGAGGCACCGCGGCCATCGACTGCTTCCGCCGTGCCACGCAAGCGCGCACGGAAGTCCAGCAGTGCTGGTATGTCACGGGCGAGTATGACTTCGTGCTCGTCGTGCTCGCCCGCGGCATTGCGGAATTCGAGCGGTTCACGCGTGAAGTCCTTGACGCCAACGTCGCCCGTTTCCGCTCCACCGTGGTGTTGGACGAGGTCAAGCGCAGCCTGCGGATTCCGCTGCGACGCGATCCACCGGTTTGAAGGTGTCCCGCTCGTGGGCGCGCAGTCGAACGTCGGCAGCGTGGAACAGGCGGTTCGCGTCGCGGCAGAACGGCACGCACAGCCACTTCGCCTCGATTTCGAGTAGCGCCTCCGTACACGCCGCTAGTCGCTCGTGTGCGCTCGCATGGCGCGCTTCAGACACACGCGCGGCAAACCAGCGCACCGGCGACTGCGCCAACGCGCCGGGTGCCTGCTTGTCGTAAATCCCAAAGAATTCCTCGGGATCGTCGTAGTCCTGCGACCAACCGCGCGCGACGACGTCGACCGCTCCTTGTGCTACGAGCGCATAGACTCCTGCGGGTTCGGGCTCGTTGACGACGCGCAGTGGCAACTTGGCGGCTGCCAATTCGTCGATGAGTGCCTCCAACACGCGCGTTAACGGCCCGCGCCCGGGCGAGAACACGATGCGCACGGGTTGAGACACGAACAGCGTGCGCCAGCGGTCAGAGAAATCGCGCGCGGACAGGGGTGGCGGCAGGCGCGCAGAAGCGCCGTCGTGGTAGGCGGCTGTCGCCAGCCCCTCGGGCAGCAGCAGCCGAGTGCACGCGGCTGCCGGCAAGGTAGCCGCGGCCACGGCATGCACCACGCGAGCAAAGTCGCGCCGTGGGCCTATGTCCTGCAGCGCTCCGCCGGCATTGAGCATCATCGCGCCCACCCAGCGATCGCGCAGCGACGTGCTGGCATGCCCTTCGAAGCGGGGATAGTGTTGCCGTTCAATCGCGACCACGTCGACCAAACGCTGCTGCAAGGCCTGGTGTAACGCATCGATGGTTCCGAAGGCGCGCAGGGAAAGATCATTGCGCAGGCGGCGCGGCTCTATGTTGTCGCTATGAGGTACGAGCCGCCATATGCCCGGGCCGTCGGCGATCGGACGCAGCGGTCCGCAGCCGACGACGGTGCCGTCTGGGTCTGCGCGCGCGACGCCGAGGGATGGGTGAGCGAGCAAGTCGGCGAAGGCCCCGAAAGGCGCCGCGAGACGGATGGCGACCTCGCCGCGCGCATCGTCCGGCACGATTGCCTCGACCAAATCGCCCGCGCGCGACGGCCCGCCACGCCAGAGCAGGCCCCGCAGCGACCCGGCGAGGGTCGCGGTCGAGCCCGGTGCGACCAAGCGCGCAAAGCTGCGCGCGACGTCGCTTGCGCGCACCGGTGCACCGTCGTGGAAGGTGGCGGACCGGAGCCCGAAGACGTGCGTCACGCCGTCGCGGGACACAGTATGCCAGGCCGCGAGGTCGGGCACAGGCACTACGCCGGCGCGATCCGCATGCAACAAGCCACGCGCTGTCGGCGCCAGGAGCGGTACCGCAGCGTGCGCGATGCGTGTGGGGTCAGAGAGGCAATGTTCGGTCAACGCGCCGATGACAAGTGACATGGAGGAAGCTTGTTGGTGGGAAACAGCCACAGTATAAGCTCACCTCTGCGCCGTGAGGCGGCAAAAAGTCGCCCCAGTCGCGTGGCCAGACGGCGTTTCGCGCACCGGTATGCCGTTATGCGGTGGACACCATATACACGGCCAGCGGGAACGAGACGGCGCTGGCGCTCACCTCCTCGACATCGCCGGTGGCCTGGCGTCACGTGCACCTGAACGGGCGCTACGCTTTCCGTGACGGCGCACAAGTCATCGATCTGGACACCATCATTCGGGATGGTTGAAGCTATAGTGAGCGCGGCAGCCAGGAGGTATGCCCATACCCAGCCCCGATCATCTGGATCGCTCCTGAATTGGCACGCAATTCCTACTGGATAGATGGAATCGCCACATTGGCGATAAAGAAATCCAGCATCTTGAAGATACCACTGAGCATCACTAGCAAAGCCATCCGATGCGTGCGTGGGGCGAGAGTGGGCGGTATTGATTTCGACGAGTTAATACTCGGCATGGAATTTGAAGTATTTTTAGCCATAGGGGAGGGATTTCGTGAGACCCATTCCATTGACTTTTATTCAGGGCAGGAAATTTGCCAGCGCTGATTGAGTCTGAGTCTGAGTCTGACTCTGAGTCTGATCGTTTGATGAGACGGAGTCGATTACCTAAAAGCTCATGAAAATGCTCGTTTCGCCAGATGCCAATTGCAGACTTCTCACAACCATTAGTTATGGGTGCGTGAACTGGACCTGATTCGCTACCGACGGTTTCTAGCGGCTGTGTCATTGGAGTTGCGCGCCGTGGTGACACACACGATCGTGGCACACAACTTGGCTGCGGCTGGGGCGCAACTGACAGTTTTTCTTAGGCAAACTTATTACCTCAGAAGTAATTGCCAAGTTATTTCAGTACCATCACAATCGAATATATCTTCATTGGAAACTGATTTCGAAAGAAACACGCGCAACTTCGTATTCAAGCGCTTTCGTTGTATGGAACAAAAAGGAACCCCATGATTTGGAGCAAGTGGATGCCAGGCCCTGCTGTGATGGCCACTGGGAAGTTATTGGTGAGCTTCACCGATTTCAAGGTGAATCGATTTCTAGATTTGCCGCAAGCAGCACTGGCTGGTTTCGACCTGCGGCGTGGCTGGGCGGATATGGACGGCGCGGTAGGAATGTGGTTGTGGTTTATGCCCACACAAAAGCGTTGCGGCTCGCTGACTGTGTGGACAGATGAAGTCTCACTCAGGCAGTTTGTTCGTTCGCCGGAGCACATGGTCATTGTCAAGGCGTATCGAAATCGTGGTTCGATGAACTCGTCCACGTGGGAAGTTGATTCAAGGACGCGAAGGCTAACTATACGGTCTGATGCCTTACAACATCTTCAACCTGCATGATTTAGACGATAAACGATAAACGATTATTTCAACCCCAAAAATTATGCGCACATACCAACTCGATCAATTTGGTACTTTTGACGGCCTAGTACGTCATGAACGGCCCATGCCACAACCCGGGGTCGGCCAGGTCCTCATGAAAGTTCACGCACGATCCTTGAACTTTCGCGATCTGCTAATCGTCAAGCAACGTTATGCCGTTCCAGTCAGAGAAGGCGTAGTTCCTCTTTCGGATGGTGCGGGTGAAGTAGTTGCGCTCGGTGAAGGTGTCACAAGTCTCGTGCTCGGTGACCGTGTAGCCGCGACCTATTTTCCCCGCTGGCAGGATGGCCGGTTAAACATGCCTATGGGCGCTGACCAGTTTGGCTGCACACGTGACGGCATGCTTGCAGAATTTGTGCTGCTGGATGCTTCGTCGGCAGTCAAGGTGCCAACGCATTTGTCGTTCAACGAGGCATCCACCTTGCCATGCGCCGGCGTCACCGCATGGAACGCATTGGTTGGTGGGCGAGCCTTAGCGCCAGGAGATGTGGTGTTAACTATCGGAACGGGAGGTGTTGCGCTATTTGCACTTCAATTTGCCAAATTGTTTGGAGCGCGTGTCGTGGCTCTCACGTCTAGTGAACAGAAAGCGGCGCTGCTGCGTGGCATGGGTGCTGATGAAGTCGTCAATCGCACAGTGCATGCCGATTGGGCAAGCGAAGTACGCAAGCTGACACAAGGGCGTGGTGTTGATCATGTGGTGGAAACCGGATCAATTGAGACACTGCCACATTCATTGGCCGCGTGCGCTGCCAACGCGGAACTCGCACTCGTCGCGGCGCTGGGCGAAGGCTCATTGAACGCGAATGCATTGCGCGGACTAGTGACCATACGCCGCGTGTTCGTAGGTAGCAAAGCAAGCTTTGAGACGATGAACCGGGCTATCTCACAACATCAATTGCGCCCTGTGATTGACAGCGTTTTCCCATTTGCAGAAGCCCGACAAGCGTACGCCCATTTCGAGGCGAAGCAACACGTCGGCAAGGTCATCATTGCAGATACCGAGCCTGCCTGATAACGCATTCTAGTGGACTGTTACAGTTCACTATTAAACCATTTAACTTTAAGATCTTTAAAAGAGAGCCGATTATGAAATCCAATTTAACAGAGCTTGCAGAGCGCTACGCCGCAGTCTGGAACGAGCATGATCCCGCGCAGAGACGCAAGCAAATTGCAGCATTGTGGACTGAGGATGCCGTTCACTACGTGCAAGAGCGCGAGGTGCGTGGTCACGCTGCGCTAGAGGCCCGAGTCATCGAAGCACATGAAAAATGGGTGGTGCAAGCAGGCTATCTCTTCAAGTTTGTTGGTACCGTCGCTGGCTTGCATGATAGTGCGAAATTCAACTGGGTCATGCTCCCCAAAGACGGCGGTGATGCGATCTCTGCGGGCCTGAATCTGCTACTGCTGAGCGATGAAGGACGTATTTTGGTGGACTACATGTACAACGAGCCGCTGCAACGCGCGTGGTAGCGTCGGCTGCGCCGGACTATGCTAAGCGCGAGTTGTACATTGACGGCACTACATGAACTAGAATGTTCGTATCGTCGTAGAGGCCAGAGAAGTATTCGATCCAATGTAGTCGGAATCAGCACCGGGAATGAAGCTTTGCCTTGTTCAATATTACATCACATGGCCGACGAGCTCCGTTTCGCGCGAGCAGCGGAACAAATTGCACATTGGAAGCTGTATGCAAAGTAGACAGTGACCTTGTCTGATGCTCATGTGGGTAATTTGCAAAGCTCTTTAGAAAGTCAAACAGCGTTGCAAGATACTGACCAGGCACCTCAATACTTAATTCTGCATATCATAAATATGCCTGCCTAATATCTCCTACCGTGAGTGGGGTTTGAGTTGGCCGACCAAAACCCCGCCACTTTGGCCTGAACGTTAACACAGAGTAGTCATTATTCATCTGCTTATCGGGCGCAGACTACACTCTGGCGGCCGCAACCAGCGTATGTGCCGTGGCGATTAAAAGACGCGTGGCCTCGCCAGCCATGAAAATTTGCGAGCTGACAAAGGCACCGTTGATAAAAAGGGCCAACTGCCCGGCCAGTTCATCCGGACGTTTTGCTTCGAGACGTTCTGCAATAGCTTTGAGTCGTCGTCTGAGGTCCAGCTTGTGGGCTAGTGCCACCTTGCGAGCTGGATGGTCCTGCTCGGGAAATTCCGCCGCAACGTTAATCTGTGGGCATCCGCGATAGTTTGGGCGCTCGACACGCTCACCTATCCAACCGAAATGGGCATCAAGCTCCGCCATCGGGTCGCCAGTATGAAGCTGCGCGACACGATCCCAGCATTGCCAGAAATCCTCGTCTTCCCTCTGTAGAAACGCTGCCACAAGATCGTCTTTGGTGCGGAAATGGCGATACAGGCTGGTCTTTGCCACTTGAGCCTTTTCAGCCACGAGGTCTACACCCACAGCCCGTACGCCCTGACTATAAAAGAGCGTCGAAGCCGTTTCAAGGATGCGATCCCTTACCTCTGTGGTGCCAGATGTGATAGCGGTCTTTGAAGTATTCATGGTCACAATTCTAGCATAAATACTTGACACGCTACATACCGGTCTGTATCGTTGTAAAATCAATCAATTTTTTTGCGAGAAAAACATGCCTACATTACAAGATCAGAGGGTCGCCGTATTTGGCGCTACCGGCCATACAGGACGGTTTGTCGTCGATGAACTGCTGCGGCGTGGCATGACGCCAGTAGCTGTGGCGCGTGACAGCGTCAAGCTTGCTGCATCGGGGTTCCCGGAACGCGGCATTGCCACCAGATGTGCCTCCATCGACGATCCGGCATCGCTTGACGATGCTTTACGGGGTGTCGCGGCAGTGATCAATTGCGCCGGCCCCTTTTTGGAGACTGCCGACCGGCTCGCAGTTGCTGCCATTCGCAATAGTGTCCATTATCTGGACGTTAGTGCCGAGCAGCCAAGCGCACACGAGACGTTGAAAAAATTTGCAGGTCCGGCACAAGAGGCGGGAGTATTTATCCTTCCTGCCATGGGGTTTTACGGCGGGCTTGCTGACTTGCTGGCGACAGCCGTAATCGGCGACTGGAATAGTGTTGACGAAAATCTTATTGACGAAATTCGTGTTGGCATCGCCCTAAACAGCTGGCATCCGACCCCGGGAACACGCATCACCGGTGCGCGCAACACCGCACAGCGTTTAGTCGTTAACGACGGTCATCTGGTACCGCTGGCGCAGCCAGCACCGGAAGTTTCCTGGGATTTCCCCGAACCATTCGGGCGTCAGGATGCGATTGCGGTTCCGTTTTCCGAAGTCATCCTGATGAAGCAACATCTCAACATCCTGCAACTGCACACTTACCTGAATCTTTCGTCGCTGCGTGACATTCGCGACCCGGCGACGCCACCACCCGCCGCCAGCGATGAGAGCGGACGGTCGTCACAAATTTTTCTCATCGAGGTAATCGCACGCAAGGATGGGCATACACGTAGACTTGTGGCACAGGGAAGGGACATCTACGCTTTCACGGCACCGCTGGTTTGTGAAGCAGTTGCGCGGATACTTCGTGGTGATGTACTAAAGAGCTGTGGCGCGCACGCACCAGGGGCAATCTTCGATGCGAAAAATTTCCTTCACGCCTTAGCCCCGGATCTCACATGCTCTTTTGAGGCTGTATGATGTAATCGTCTGGAAGGTCGTACGTCCTGCCAGGCACTCAAATAGCTATTCGTTAAAACATGGTGACGGTGGCGTCCAATAAGGAAATGTCATGGGTGGAAATGCGCTACAGGCTGAATCAGTTCGATTGCCAGCATCAAGATATCGTGAAGTGGAACAGCATGCGGTGACCACATTGCAGCGGTGTTTTCCGCAACGCCGTATTGAGGCTGTCATCGCGTATGCCGATAAGGCAGATTTTGGTGATCTGGATATCCTGGTCGAAGCTGGCCAGGATTATGACGCTGCGCAACTGGCGCAGGCATTGCAGGCGACCGAAGTGGTCTTTAACGGCGATGTCACCAGCATGGGCCTGGCGATAGCCGAAGGGGTGTTCCAGGTCGATCTGATACGGACAGCGTCGGCATCATTTGATTTTGCCTCGCGCTATTTTGGCCTGAACGACTTTGGCAACCTGGTGGGCCGCATCGCCCATAAATTTGGTGCCAAATTTGGTCATCTTGGTTTGCTTTACCCGATACGCGATCCTGACAACAGCAGCCACCTGATTGCCGAAGTGTGCATTACGACGGATTTTGGCGAAGCCCTGAGCTTGCTGGGCTATGATGCTCAGCTTTACGAAACCATGCGTGCCGGTAGTCAGTTCAGAACCCTGAATGACATCTTCCGTTATGTCGTGGCATCGCCCTATGTCAACCGGGAAATCTACCTGCTCGATAACAGGAACCATAAAGCCCGCATACGGGACGCCAAAAGAGCGACCTACAATGCTTTTCTGACCTGGCTGGATACCCAGGACGAAGTGGAATTGCCAGCTTACCCCTGGGCCGAGGCCGGCACGGTAGAACGTAACAATCAGAAAAATGAGTTTCTCGATACAACGTTTGCGCAGTTCCCCGATTTCAGGCTAGCCTATCATACTGCACTGGCAGACTATGCGCGCAAAAAGCAGGTCAAGCGCCAATTCAACGGTGGCCTTGCTGCTGAGATTACCGGCTTGTTTGGTAAGGAACTGGGGGAACTGATGGCACGTGTGCGCAATTCATTTGCTGATGAAACCAGTTTTGAAAACTTTTTTATAGAAGCCAGCCCTGAAACCATCAAGGCGAAGTTTTTGCAGGAAGCGGCTGCGCAACCCTGATTTTACGTCCGGAAAAATGAAACGCACACTGATCCACGATTGGCCATTGTTCATCATCCTGATGGTCATTTCTCATCTTTCAGTGGCGCAGACACCAACCAGTTACAACGCAATTCATTCGGGTATCCCCTGGTTTGATAACCGGGGGCTAGTCGTCAGTGCCCATGGTGCCAACATCATCAAGGACAAAGATACCTATTACCTGTTTGGCGAAGTCCATACGGATGCAGGTAATGCGTTTGCCGGTTTCAATTGTTATTCATCGAAAGATTTATACAACTGGACATTCGAGAGCATTGCCCTGCCAGTTCAAGCCGCCGGCGATCTAGGCCCGGATACGGTGGGGGAACGCCCCAAAGTCATGAAATCGCCCAGCACGGGTGAGTACGTCATGTTTATGCATGTGGATGCGCTTGACTACAAGAATCAGTTTGTCGGCTATGCCACGTCAAAGAACATTACCGGCCCGTATACCTATCGCGGGCCCTTGCTGAACCAGGGCAAGCCTATCAAAAAATGGGATATGGGCAGCTTCCAGGATAAGGATGGCGCGGGATACGTGCTGCTGCACGGCGGTGATATTTACAAACTGACGGACGACTATACCAGTGTCAGTGAGCAGGTCAATCAAGCCATGACGCCAGGTTTTGAATCCCCTGCCCTGTTCAGAAAAGACGATATATACTATTTTCTTGGTTCGGACCTGACCGGCTGGGAACGCAATGACAATTATTATTTTACTGCCACGTCGTTAAAGGGGCCGTGGACGCGCAGGGGCTTCATTGCACCAGAAGGTACACTGACCTGGAACTCGCAAGTCACTTTTGTGTTGCCGATTGAAGGATCACAAGGCACTACATATATGTTCATGGGCGATCGCTGGTCATTTCCAAGACAGGCATCTGCTGCTACTTATGTCTGGCAGGCGCTGACCGTTGATGGTACATCCATCTCGATTCCCCACTACCAGCAAGCATGGCAAATTGATAGTACGAGCGGCACTACCACACCTGTCGTAGCTGGAAAACACTTCATCAACAATACCGATAAAAGCATTGTTTACACGGGCGCATGGCAGCATGAAACGACACCCTTTGCACAAAGCATTTCAGATGAGAAGGATGCTGCTTTTTCTGTGAAATTTAGCGGCAGGCAAATCAGCGTGTACAGCCTTGCGGCACCTGACGGTGGTTATGCCCGCGTGAGCTTGCGCAATAGCAAAGGTGAAACTGTATTGTCATCCATCGTTGACATGTACAGTAAATACCCGGTGTCTACGCTGAAGTTCATGAGCCCGCTTGTTCCCAAAGACAGTTATACATTGACCGTCTCTGTTTTACGCGAACACTGGAGCTGGACCAGCAAGAAAAAAATCGTATCCGGCAGTAGCGGATACGCCGTCTCGCTTGAAAAGATGGTCGTCAGTGATTAAAACTAGGGCGTTATCACGCCATCCATCCTCACCACTTCAAAATTACTGCCTTTGACGCTACCCAGCTCTGACACCAGTTTGTCATTGTTCCAGCGGGCATCTGGTGCGCCGCTGATGTACCAGTTGGAACCATTGTCCGCCACCAGCATGCCGTAGGTTTTCATGGCTTGCAAAATAGCCTTGCTCTCATTCGAGAAATTGGCCGGTATCTGGTAACTGGCTTTCAGGCGCACGCGCATGCCCATGGGCGGCAGGGTATTGCTGGTATTCGATGATGCCCAGTGGGTTGCCGGTGCTACATAGGCACGACGGCTGCGGCTGACGGTAAAGCGCAAGGCATGGCGTATCGCACCGTTGGTGGCTTCTTCATAGCGTACCAGACCAGGGAAGATGGGCAGGCCGGCAGCGTCGGCGCTGGTCCAGCCTGGCTTACCACCGGGTCTTACTGTGTTGGATGTCAGGTCAAAGATGGCACCACCACTGACTTTCCAGCTGCCACCTGTTTGCGGATAGGCATTGCCGACTTCATACAGACGATTGGCGTCGCGGTCTATGACCAGCACATGGCGGTCACCGCCAAAGGTGATGCCGCTGGCCTGTTGTCCTTCTATAGGTGCATTGGCCGGTATGGGGTAGGGGCCAGGGTCGCTTTCATCACCATAGTCGGTAAATTGCACGGCAACCTTGGGCTGGCTGCCAGCAACCACGACATATGGTATGCCTATGGGCGCACCATCATACAAACCTGCACCAAAATCAGGGTGCAGGCCGGTGCCCAGACCTATGCTGCTGATCAGCGCATCCGATAAGGGGTCGACAGCTGCGCCAGAAATATCCGTGTTCCAGGCATTATTTGCCGGGAAAGGTACTGTCCCGTTCAGGTTAGCCCCTGCCCCCAGGTCAGCCTTGCGCAAGTCGCCATAAATAGCATTGCCAGCGGTGTTGCCGCCCGTGCCGGCAGGGTTGACTGTAACCGTGACCGAGGCGGATGTATTGCATGCGGTGCTACAGCCAGCATTGCTGGCAAGCAGGATATAGGTCGTGGTGGCGGCTGGGCTGACAGTAAGGCTGCTGCCCGTCACGGCAGCAGCATTGACAGTGACACTGGTGGCCCCGCTGATATTCCAGCTCAGCTGTGTGCTTTGACCCGCACTGATGCTGGCTGAAGTGGCGACAAAACTGTTAATCACTGGTGCGGTGGCAGTGCTGGTGCCCGTGGTACCCGTACTACCGGTGCTGCCTGTATTGCTGCCGGTGTTGCCTGTGCTGCTGGTAACGCCGGCACCGCCACCGCCGCAGGCAGCCAGCGCAAGCATGAGGGTGATGACGGATAGTCGTTGAACAGGACGTCGCATGATGGTTTTACTTCCGGCGTTAGGCAGGTGGGCTTCCAGCCTAGTGCCGATCTGGCATGCAGACAATGTGAATTGCATTTTCTTACAAATTATCTGCAAGGGAAGGTATGATTTTCAACAAAACAATAGTCATGCAACCACACATGGCTGCAACAAAACAATAGAGGATACTTAACATGCATGACGATCACCTGGCATTTGAAGAACAAGAACATCCAATAGACCCAGTAATACGCACAGAAATCAATGCCACCCTGCAGCGCATAGAGCAGACGCATGATGTCAGGGTCTTGTTTGCCTGTGAATCAGGCAGTCGTGGCTGGGGCTTTGCCTCGCCTGACAGCGATTATGACGTGCGCTTTATTTATGTGAACCGGCCTGACTGGTATCTGACAGTGGTCCCGGGTCGGGATGTCATCGAATTGCCCGTCAATGAAATTTATGATGTCAGCGGCTGGGATGTACGCAAGGCACTGGGCCTGCTGCGCATGGGCAATGCAACGCTGATCGAGTGGTTGTCTTCACCGGTGGTGTACGCGGCTGATCCCGTTTTTCTGCAGGCAATACAATCAGCAACCAAAGAAGTACACAGGCCAGAACGCTCTTACTACCATTACCTGCACATGGCGGCAAAAAACTACCGTGAGCATTTGAGTGGCGATATCGTCAAGCTGAAAAAATATCTGTATGTACTGCGCCCCCTGCTGGCCAGTTTATGGATAGAAAAAAACCTGGGTACAGTACCGATGCGTTTTCAGGATCTGGTCGATGCACTGGTCAGTGATGATATTTTGAAGGCAGCCATCGCTGAATTACTGGTCATCAAGCGACGCGCCAAAGAATCAGAGCTGGCACCGACCATGCCTGTCATCAACCACTTTATTGAAACCGAATTGGGCAGGCTGGAAAACGTCAAACAGCATGCCACGGAAGATATGGATTTTTCTGTCCTGGACCGCCTGCTGCGCGATACCGTGATGGCATCGTGATGGGATCATTACTGAAGAAATAATTGCCTTTTTACAGCATTTTTGAGCCTGCCAACAAGAATTAACAATTTCACCCATAATGATTTTCTTGTCATTTGAAATTGCAGGCTCATGTATCCCTTATCCATACTCGATCTGTCACCGATAGCAGAAGGCAGCGATGCTGCGCAATCCTTCCGTAATTCCCTCAGCCTGGCCCAGCATGGCGAAAACTGGGGTTATAAGCGTTACTGGCTGGCAGAACATCATGGCATGCCCGGCATTGCCAGTGCCGCCACGTCTGTGCTGATAGGCTATATCGCTGCCGGCACCAACAGCATACGCGTGGGTGCCGGTGGCGTCATGCTGCCCAATCATTCACCACTGGTAATTGCCGAGCAGTTTGGTACGCTGGAATCACTCTTCCCTGGCCGCATAGACCTGGGGCTGGGGCGTGCACCGGGGTCGGATCAACGTACGGCGCGGGCCTTGCGCCGCAATCTGTCCAGTGATGCGGATGAATTTCCACAAGACGTGGAAGAGCTGATTGCGTATTTTGAAGGTGATGCGCGCTATGTACGGGCGGTGCCTGGTGCCGGTTTGTCCATCCCTGTGTGGATATTGGGTTCCAGTCTGTTTGGTGCCCAGCTTGCTGCGGCCATGGGCTTGCCCTACGCCTTTGCCTCTCATTTTGCACCTCAGCAGATGATGCAGGCAATCGATATCTATCGCGCCACCTTCCGCCCTTCTGCACAATTGGCCAAACCCTACGTGATGCTGGGTTTTAATGTGTTTGCTGCTGATACGGATGATGAAGCACATTACCTGGCCAGTTCTGCCCAGCAAGCCTTCATCAATTTGCGCAGTGGCCGTCCGGCCAAACTGCCGCTGCCGGTACGTGATTTCCTGCAACAGGTGGGGGCGCAAGAGCATGCGCTGCTGGATCAGATTTTGTCTTGCTCGGCCATAGGTGCTGCAGACAGCGTGGCTGAAAAAATGCAGACCTTCATCAACAACACAGGCGCGGATGAATTGATGTTGACATCACAAATCCACAACCACGCTGCGCGCCTGCATTCATATGAAATTGCAGCACAAATTGCCAGCCAGTTGCAGGCTGCAACTTCAACTCCGTAAAAAAAATGAAAAAAAAGCCTGTGCACACCTCGTTGCACAGGCTTTGAAATTGCTGACCAGATAACAACGGTCTATCAGCAAGAGGGAAGTGTTACTACTTCAATTCATTCCATTGTTTTTGTTTATTGTTCTAGCTCATGCATTTTCTGGCTTGATCGTCAGTGGGCTTGCTGCTTTAGTATTTCGACCGGTGAGCATGCCAATAAGTTTCATCAAAGTGCGATATATCAAGCGTATGAACAGCAAAGTAAATATCGCTTCCAGCATGGTCATGCAAAAGCCCAGCAGCGGGTTGCGTTCTGCCATGCGCCTGCGCATTTTTGCCATCATGCGGTCGCGTGCAATTTCTATACTGTCATAGAAGGTAGGCACAACCAGCAGTGTCAGGATGGTGGAAGTGATGGTACCGCCGATAATCGCGATTGCCAGCGGACGATAAAACTCGCCACCTTCACCCAGGCCCAGCGCAACAGGCATCATGCCGGCAATCAATGCAAAAGTTGTCATCAGGATAGGACGCAGACGCACGCGACCTGCATGCATGAGTGCATCTTCACGGTCATAACCTTCTGATTCGCGCTTGCGAGCTGCATCCAGCAACAAAATCGCATTCTTTGCCACCAGACCCATGAGCATGATGATGCCGATAAAACTCATCAGGTTCAGGGTACTGCCGGTGATCAGCAAGGCCAGTACCACACCAATCAAAGACAAGGGCAGCGACAACATCACGCCCAACGGGGCCGTGAAAGAGCCGAACTGTATCACCAGTATCAGGTACATCAAACCGATACCGGACAACAAGGCAATCAGCATGGCACCGAACACTTCTTGCTGATCCTGGCCAGAACCACCCAGTGACAGGCCATAGCCTGGCGGGTAATCAAAGGACTGTGCCAGTTTCATGGCGTCAGCAATGACTTCACCGTTGGAACGTCCTTGCGCATTGGCAGACACGGTAATGGTACGTTTGCCATTCGCATGCTCAATCCCGGATGGCCCTTTGCCCATGGTGACAGTGGCGATCTGATCAAGCGGTACCATCTGGCTGGTGCCAGACACAGCGATGGGCAGGCGTTCTATGTTTTCCTTGCTGACACGGTCATCCGGATGCAGGCGCACTGCCACGTCGCGGGTTTCACCGGTAGGGTCAACCCAGTCACCGACTTCGATACCGGCAAAGGCGACACGCAAGGCCTGCGCGGCATCGTTCGAGGAAATGCCCATGGAATTGGCAAGGCCGCGATTCAGTTCTATCTTCAATTCCTTTTTAGGATCTTGTTCAGACAGGCCAACATCGACTGCACCTGGAACCTGGCGCAATTTGTCCATGTAAGCGCTGGTAATTTCCAGTAACTTGCGTGAATCCGGGCCGGTAAATTCTATCTGCACCGGTTTTTGTGCGCCGTTGTTCAAATCGTCCAGCACTACATATTCGGCACCGACCAGGGCTCTTACTTTTTCGCGCAATTCAACTGCGATTTCCTTGGCGCTGCGTTTGCGCTGGGTACGCTTGCCTATATCCACATAAATGCGACCACCGGCTGCCGTAATATTGCTATTGGTGTCCTTGGTTTCTGGAATACCACGCGCAATTTCTGCGGCTCTTTCCATTTTCAGGCGTGCATATTCTATGGATGATGAAGCCGGTGTCCGCACGGTGATCATCAGGTTACCGGAATCTGCGGTTGGTAAAAAGCTGGTACCGCCCCACTTCATCTGTACACCCAGCGCAGCCACCAGGCTGGCCAAGGCAATCGCACTCATCCAGCGCCTGTGATGCAGGGCCCAGGCAATCAATTTGCTGTAACGGTCAGACTGATGATCAAACCAGTCATTGAAACGTGCCAATACCTTGCTGATACCTGTTTTTGGTGCAGTATGGTGGTCTGGCGGATCACCCCAGTATGCCGACAACATAGGGTCAAGCGTGAAGGAAATGCCCAGGCTGACCAGCACCGAACAGGCCACCGTCAGCGCAAACGGGCGGAACCATTCACCCGGCATGCCAGGCATGAAAGCCACAGGGATAAACACCGCAATGATGGAAAACGTGGTTGCTGCCACGGCCATGCCAATTTCAGCCGTACCTTCCAGCGCCGCAGTGCGACGGTCAGAACCGTTTTGCATATGGCGCACAATATTTTCCCGCACCACAATCGCATCATCGATCAGTACGCCAATCGCCAGCGACAAACCCAGCAAGGTCATGAAGTTCAGGGTAAAACCACACAGCCATACCGCAATGAAGGCGGCGATGACAGAAGTCGGCAAGCTCAGGGCAGTGATCAGGGTCGAGCGCCATGAATTCAGGAAGGCATACACCACGAAGATGGTCAGACCTGCACCCAGTATCAGTGATTCGATCACGTTGTTCAGGCTGCGCTGGGCATCTTCACCGCCGTCACGAGTGATTTCAAGCTTGGTGCCTGGCAGGTTCTTTTCCAGGTCCTTGTTGATTTCCTTGACCTTGTCGCGTACCGCCTGCGCCACGCTGACGGTACTGGCATCACGGGCACGGGTCACATAGATACCCACATTCGGCTTGCCGCTGCGTATGCTGAGTCCGTTCACGTCGGCAAAGCTGTCATTGATGGTAGCCACCTGCGCCAGGCGGACGATCTGCTCGCCGTTTCGTTTGACAACGATGTTCTGGAATTCTTCAGGCGATTCGATACGGCCTACCAGGCGTATGCTTTCTTCATCCAGGTTGCCGCGTATCTTGCCGACCGGTGCATTGGTGTTCTGATTGCGCAGGGCGCTCACGACATCACCCACCGAGACATTAAATTCACGCAATTTTTCTGCGCGCAGCAATACTGACAGTTCACGCTTCAAAGAACCGGTGACTTCCACCGTGGCCACACCATTGATACTACGCAGCTTGTCGGCCAGGCTATCTTCGGCCAGACGTGAAATCTCGGCATGACTTTGCTTGTTGGATGACAGTGCCATATTCAGGATAGGCTGCGCACCCGGGTCCCAGCGCTGTATGACAGGTTCACGCATTTCTGTCGGCAATTTATAGCGCAAGGTGGAAATTACATTACGGACTTCATCCGAAGCCTCGATCATGTTTTTCTTGAAGGTGAAACGGATATCGAAACGGCCGCTGTTTTCTGCCGCCGTGGCCCAGACTTCCTGCACGCCAGATACCGCCAGCAGGGATTTTTCGACACGGTTGATAATTTCACGTTCCACCGTATCCGGTGATGCGCCGGGGTATGGCATGAAGACCGACAGGCCCGGCACTTCAACATCCGGATTCTGGTTCACCCTCAGTTTGCTGAGGGCCAGCAAACCCAAAGCCATCAGGGCGATGATCAGTACGATCGTCGCAGTCGGTTTTTTGATACTGAAATCGGATAAGAACATGATTATTTCCCTTGCGCTGGAGTGGCGTCAGCCACGGCCACTTTGGCCGCTGCCATTTCTATGTTCTGACCATCCTTGAAGCTGGAACTGGGGCTGCGCATGACCACGTCACCCGCCGCCAGCCCGCTGCGAATTTCATAATTGCCGGTGCGCTGGTCACGTTTGCCGATCTGCAAATCCACTCGGCTCAGGGTCTTGCCCGCCACTTTCCAGGCATAGGCCTTGTCGCCGGCCTTGACGACTGCCGCTTCCGGCAACATCAGGGCGCTGACGGTGGCGGCTTCAATATTGCCTTCGGCATACAGTCCGGATACCCGTGGCTGGTTGCTGTCGGCAAACGCCACCAGCACTTCCACCTGGCGTGTCACATCGTTGGCGGCCGGGTCTACCCGGGTCACCTTGCCACGGAATTCTTGCCCGGCATAACCATTGATACGGAAGCCTACCGGCTGGCCGACTTTGACCAGGGCAATCTTGTCGGTGGATACGCGACCGGCAAAACGCATACTGGTCGGGTCGATAACCTTAACCAGTTCCTTGCCTATCGAGGCGGTATCACCAGCCGAGACCTTGCGCTCGCTGACGACGCCGTCAAACGGGGCACGTACGACCGTACGCTGCAATTGCTGGCGTGCCACCACCGCACGGGCACGGGAAGCCGACAGTTCGCTCTGGGCACTGTTGCGACGCACTTCGGCATCATCCAGCGCCTGCAAGGATGTCATGCCGGATGCACGCAAGGTTTTCAGCCTTTGCAGGGCACGGTCGGACTGGTCCAGGGCCATGGCGGCACTACGGGCATTGTCTTCGGCTGAATTGAGGTTGTCGCGGATCGAGGTTTCATCCAGTTTCACCAGGATATCGCCACGTTTGACGACATCACCATTTTCTTTCAACACTTGCAGCACCACAGCACCGACCTCGGCACGCAGGTCTGCCTTGCGTTCCGGCTGTATCGAGCCGGTAACGACAGGGCCAGATGCCAGGGCATTGCTTTGCACAGTCATGATGTCTTCCGGCGCAATCACCAGCTTGACCGGTGGTTTTTTGTCTGCGGCCCCACTCTTGTCTGCCGTGGCACTGGCGCTGGCACTGGAACTTGCACTGGCCGTGGCTTTGTCTTTGCTGCAGGCTGCCAGGGCGGATGCAATGGCAAGAACGAGGAGTGTTTTACGTAACATGATGAATCCCTGTCGCTATTTGTTATTGGGAAAATTGGATGAGAGAGTATTCACCGAGGGCTTGTCCAGTTCAATACCCCAGGTTTTGAATTGCTCTTTTTTATGGATGAAATGCAGTTTTTGCGGGTTGAAATGCATTTGGCCATACTGGATTTGTGTCGGGTCAGACCCAAATACGCCTGATAAGTTCCAATCCGGGTATGCCAGGTTGCTGCTTTTTTTCGTCAGGTTCAGATGATAAACGGTGAAAATAGGGATGGGTCCAGCTATTCTTCCAGCTAGCCCAGGGGCACGCGGTGGAATGCCACGCTCCTGTCAGGATGCAGTTTCATCCAGCGCATGTAGTTCAAATGCATCAATTGCATGCACGTGATAGTCAGTAACAAAAAACGATCAAGCGTGCGCTTAATTTCTAAACAGGTACTAGTGGACTGTAACAATTGAAAACAGAGTGCCTTCCGCTTGCGCGACGACCATGGCTGCGTTGCAAATGCTCGCGATAGTTCACTATCGCTCTGCATAAGTGTTAACCTTGCCTTGCCCTGATCGCCGGGCAAGCGTCTTTCACTTTTGTTTCAAAGTTACAGTCCACTAGGACGACAGGCAGCGTATCACTGCATCATCAATCGCCTTGCCTGTTGGCAGGCATTCGCGCAGGGTCTTTTTGGTTTTTGTCTTGCTGACTGTCAGGTTCTGCGCATCGGGAATAAGCCAGGTCTGGTAGAGCGGGGTAAAGACACCGTCATGCGCATTGCGAAAGCGAAATGGCAGGGAAATGATGGTGCCGTTCTGGTTCACCTGCACATGAAAATGCAGGTGCGGCGTGGTCGAAAAGCCGCTATTGCCGGACAGGCCCAGCACATTCCCGACCTCAACCCGCTGGCCAGGCTGCACCTGCGTGGAGTTTTGCATCAGGTGGACATAGTCAGCCCAGCTGCCATCATCATGCAGGACGCGCACATAGTTGGCCTTGTCAAAGAATTCGGCTTCCGCTTTGCCATTGTCAGCAAACTGACGCACCACTTCCACCACAATGCCGGCCCGTGCCGCGATGACTGTGGTACCTACAGGCATATTGATATCCACCGCATAGCGTGTAGCCACCGTGGTATGCGTGAACAAGGGCCCATCGGCCGATTGCAAAATCTGAAAAGCCTGGCCTGCAAGAAAGGGGATGCGGTAGCTGACACCCGCATCATGCCGCGCCCAGGCGTCACCCTGAACGAACTGGCTATTGTAATAAAACGTGTAACCAAACTGCTTGTTGGCAGCGGATACTTCTACCAGTTCCAAGCTTTGTCCACCCGCCAGTTGCACCTGTATGGGCCAGTTACGACTCGACGCCAGGTTACTGGAACTGCTGAGTTGCAGCGTCACCATCACCGGCATGCGGCTGTTGTTGGTGGCAATCACGGTATCTGAACCGGCTTTTTTGACTGTTTCTATCTTCACCAGTTCATTGCCGGCATAGGCGAATGAAAACTGGCACCAGGACAGGAGGCAAAAAGAGATCGCGATAAAAAAATCCCGGCCCACTGATATAGACATTTAGCGCAAACCTTAACGCGCCGCACGCCAGATCGTGCGACCGCCTACCACCATGCTTTCAAGTTCACCGGCATGGCGCATACTCTCAAGTATCGGTAATACCACCGACATGGGCAATACTTCACCCGGCCAGTTTATCCAGAAATTGGCAATACCTTCGGCTGTATCGGCACTGTTTGGGCGCTGCCGCACATAGTCGCGTACGGCATTCGTGACAAATTCAAGGTCTTGTGCCTGCATCATCCTTCTCCTCTCTTTAGGTTTTGCTGGGTATTTTGCTGAGTTTCTGCTGCATGGCGCGGATCAGGCCGGCACTGGCATCTTCCAGGTAATCCAGCACCAGATCAAAGCCATCCGGGCCGCCATAGTAGGGGTCGGGCACAATATCGCTGTCACTTTGGCTGGCATAGTCCATCATGAGCTTCAACTTGTGCTGATGTACCGCCGGGCAGGCCGCTTTCATTCTCGCCAGATTGTCTTTGTCCATGGCCAGCAACAAATCAAATTTTGCAAAATCATCGGTGCTGAGCTTGCGTGCTCTTTGCCGGGACAAATCGAAACCCCGGCGGGCAGCAAATTCTTGCGAACGTGGGTCTGGTGGCTCGCCGATGTGATAAGCATGGGTCCCGGCAGAATCGACATGCACATCCAGCCGCGCGGCTGCAGCATGGGCGCGGAATACTCCTTCGGCACTGGGCGAACGGCAAATATTGCCCATGCAGACAAACAGAACTGCCCTGGTGGTGGAGTTTTTCATCGCTAAATCAGAAAATATCAGGAAATTCTTGAGAGAAATCTAAAAACTTGTTTGTTCCGTGACATGCTAACACGTGGTTTTGACAGCAGCAAAGCCAGATTCTTACGCGAGAAAAACACATGCTATTATTCCAGCCCTTAGCCAGCGCTCATTTCATATAGCCACGTATGACAAAAAACATTTCAACCGATACAACAGTCATCAGTTTTCGCCCCGCTGTCGATGCTGACGCCGAAGTGATCGCTGACCTGGTCAATAGCGCCTACCGTGGCGACAGCAGCCGCCAGGGCTGGACTACGGAAGCCGATTTATTACAGGGTTCACGCATACTTGCGCCCGAAGTACGCAAGTTGATCGCCACGCCCGGTTCAGTCATCCTGCTATGCGTGCAAGATGAAGATATCATAGGCTGCGTCAATCTGGAAAAAACGGAAGGCGCTGCTTACCTGGGCATGTTTGTAGTGCGCCCTGTGCTGCAAGGAAACGGTATCGGCAAGCATTTCATGCAGATGGCTGAACAGCATGCACAAGAATTATGGGGCATAGACAAAATCTGGATGACTGTCATCAACGTCAGGAAAGAACTGATTGCTTACTACGAACGCCGTGGCTATGTACGCACAGGTCGCCTCAAGCCCTTCCCTTCAGACAACGGCAAGGAACAGATGCTGGTAGAAAACCTGCAGTTTGAAGAAATGGAAAAAACCCTGTCCTGACTCCAGGGGCTTGCACATCGCTGATCAGGGGTCAGGGTTTGTCGTGATAAAAATAGATTGCCCCGCACAAGGCAACACCGATCAGGTAAAGCGCCCAGGTTTCATTGCCTACCAGATAAGGATAAAACATCAGGCATATGGCCAGCCATTTAATGCGGGTGCTGGATTTTCTCCTGCCATAGGCATAGGCCGCCATGCCCAGTATGCCAAAAATGATGGCACCGTAGAGAAACGCAGGGCTGGGCAACAAGCTTAACAATAAGGCGGTGAGTTCCTGTTCATCCAGCATGAGTAACCTTTAAAATGGCGTGCATGTTGCAGTATAAGAGGCTATTCCAGTTTCATCCATGAAAACAGCAAATATACCAGCCCTGCTGGAACAGGCGCTCGCCCGACATCAACAGGGCCAGTCTGAGCAGGCAGAAGCATTGTATCTGCAAGTGCTGCAACTGCAACCGGCCCAGTTTGACGCCCTGCAACTGCTGGGGGTGTTGGCGCGCCAGCGCGGTGATGCCGAAACAGCCGTCAAGCGCCTGCAACAGGCTATTGCCGTCAACCCGCAGCAAGCGATTGCCCATTGTAATCTGGGAGCAGCCCTGCAAGACCTGGGGCGCTCGCAAGAGGCGGTGGCCAGTTATGACCGGGCCTTGCTGTTGAAACCGGATTACGCCATGGCCTGCAATAACCGTGGCAATGCCCTGCGTAGCCTGGGCCAGATGGAACAGGCACTGGCCAGCTATGACCAGGCTTTGCAGATCACACCCGCCTATCTCGAAGCATTGTTGAACCGTGGCCTGCTGTTGCAGGAACTGGCTGAACACGAATCTGCATTGCCAGACTTTGATGATGCCCTGGCCTTGCGAAACAATTATTGCGAAGCCCTGTTTGCCCGCGCTGTCAGCCTGCAATACCTGCATGCCCATGAAGAAGCCTTGCAAGACTACGACCACCTGCTGCAACAAAACCCCAGGCATAGTGAAGCCTGGTGCAACCGTGGCATGCTGCTGCAAAAACTGCAGCAATACGAAGCTGCCTTGCATAGTATCGACCACGCACTGGCAGGCAAGGCCGATTTCGCCAAAGCGCATCAGCAGCGCGGCCATTGCCTGCGCCTGCTACAACGCAATGACGAAGCCATTACCGCCTATCAAAGCGCGCTGGCACATGGTGCCAATGCAGAGCAGATGCGCTACGCCCTGGCCGCACTGGGGGCAGGTGATACACCGGCAGCCGCACCATCAGGCTATGTGGCAGAATTGTTTGACCAGTATGCCGATCATTTTGACCGCCATTTGTTGGATGTACTCGGCTATACCGTACCTGATTTGCTAGCCGCCGCCATACAGCGGCACCGTGGAGCTGCAAGCTACAGCAGCCTGGATCTGGGTTGCGGTACGGGTTTGTGTGCACCTTCATTGCGCCACTTTTCTAGCAGACTGGTGGGTGTCGACCTGTCAGAAAAAATGCTGGCAAAGGCAAGATATACCGGGCTGTACGACAGCTTGCACTGCGCCGACATTACCAGCTTCCTGCTGACTGCCACCGCAGCAGACTATGACCTGGTCGTCGCTGCCGACGTATTTGTGTATATCGGTGACTTGCAACAGGTATTTGCCGAAGTCAGTCGCGTGCTGCGTCATGGCGGCCTGTTTGCATTTTCAGCCGAGGCCGCCAGTACAGGAAGTGAAACAACCAATTTTTGCCTGCGGCCTTCACATCGCTATGCGCATGCTGCACATTACCTGCAGCGACTGGCACAGCAACATGGTTTCATCATCATGGAAACACACCAGGAATTTGCACGCCGCGATCATGGCGAAGATATCGCCATTCACATTATGCTGATGCAAAAAAATCTGACGCGCAGATTCAGGCCATGGCAAGTATCGCCGCCGACGTAACGATGCCGGCAAACCAGACCAGTGAGCGCAATGCAGCCTGATTCGCCAGATAGGTGATGATGTACACAATCCGGATGGCGACGAACAGTAGCGCCAGTTGGTCTATGCGTACCTGATCGGCATGAGACTGCTGCGCCAGAACCACGGCAGCAATAAATAAGGGCAAAGCTTCAAAACCGTTTTGTTGTGCCGCATGGGCTCTTTGCTGCCAGCCACTCAAACCTTTTGCCCATTCGCGCGGTGCCTGATTATCATAGACCTGGTTCTGGCCATTCTTCCTTGCCGATCCGCCCTTGGCCAGACCGACACTGATCACGGGTAATACACATGCTGCCAGTACACACCAGTTTGCTATGCTCATTTTTTTTACTCCTGATTATTGATGGCAATGATAGCGCCGAGCCTGCACAATACCACGTGGCGATTCTGCAGAACTTATTTCATCAACTGGGGGTGAGATGCCTATCGATGAAATGTGTCCAGGTAACAATTCGCAACACATTCTTTGTCAACACAATTGCTCCTGCTCGCGTTCTTGGCTTACGTAGACTGACTACGTCAAAGAAATCAACCACAGAACAGGATTCAATATGAACAAGCTGATCGCCACTCTCGTTGCTGCTACCTTCGCCATGGGTACAGCGTTCGCTAAAACTCCTGCTGAGCCAGCAAAAACTGCGGTTCCACCAGTAGCCGCTGCCAGCGCATCGGCATCTGCTGCCGCACCTGCACCTGCTCCAGCAGTTGAGAAAAAAGCTGTGAAACATGTGAAACATGTCAAAGCAAAAAAGGCAGCAAAAACCGCAGAAGTAAAAGCAGCACCTGCAAAATAATTGACAAGCTTTAGCTTGCTGGCAAAGCAGTAGGTAAGAATAAAATCGGCGCACATTGCGCCGATTTTATTTTCAACATCTATATCTTGCATGGACTCGTGAACAAGTATCGTGTCAAGTCACCAGTTGCCAGCCTGCCTGCGTCAAGGGTAAGCGGTTAACAGGCTTGCCACTGGCCGCCAGCAAGGCATTGGCGATTGCCGGCCCTATGGATGGCGGGCCTTCTTCACCTACCCCTTTGGTTTTTTCTCCTGTGCTGATGACCAGCACATCCAGTTGCGGTGTCTGCGCCAGACTGACCAGGGGATAGGTATCAAAATTACCCTGTTCAACCTGGCCATCCTTGAAGCTGATTTCACCAAACAGAGCCGCCGACAAACCAAACAAGGTGCCGCCCATCATTTGCGCTTCAACTGCCTTGGGATTGGCAACCAGGCCAGGATTGATTGCTGCCGTAATGTTGAGCAGACGGAATTGCCCCGGCCTGACCACGGCAATTTCAACGATATGGCCACTGAACTGTATATCGCCAAGACCATTCATGGCAAAACCACGATAATGGTCTTTTGCCAGCGGCTTGTTCCAGCCTGCGCGTTCTGCCAGGGCATTGATAAAACTGATAGCCTTGGGATTGTGTTTCAATAGACGCCGCCGGTATTCCAGGCTATCCATACCCGCGCTGCGTGCCGCCTGTTCCAGCGTATGTTCAAGGAAGAAGCAGTTTTGCGAATTCCCTACCGAACGCCAGTAAGAACAGGGCACGCCAAAATCTACCCTGGTCCAGCGTGTATCAAACAAGGGGAAGCGATAACTGCTGCTAAACCAGCCCATGAGATAGGTCCAGTCAAAGCCATCTTCCGCCGGACTATTCGTTACCCCGGTATATTCCAGCAGCGAAGGTCCCGCCGTATCGTGGCGCAAGGCCAGCGGCATATCATCCTGATCCAGTGTCAGACGCACGCGTGATGCGGTGATGGGGCGGTAATACCCAGCCCGCATATCATTTTCACGCGACCATATGGTTTTTACCGGCACACCCGCCGCCTGGGCGATCAGTGCGGCTTCGACGGCAAAATCATGTTCCAGCCTGCGGCCAAAGCCACCGCCAGCGTTTTGGGTATGGATGTGCACTTGCTCAGGCTGCAGTCCCAAAGCTTTGGCAATTCCTTTTTGCGTATCAGTCTGGCTTTGTGTAGAAAGCCAGACCTGCGCACCCCCGGCAGTGACTTCCACCGTTGCATTCAACGGCTCCATCGTCGCATGGGCCAAAAACGGCACATCATAGGTCGTATCGATAAGCGTCTTTGCCGCTTCCATGGCTTTCTGTGTAGCCTCGGCATGCTGTATCCGCGCACTGGCCACAGGCTTGCCCTGTCCCGCTGCGACAGCCGTCAACAGGCTGTCACGCATGCTTGCTGTATTGATGTGTGCGTGAGTGCCATCTTGCCAGACCGGCTTTAGTAATTGCACGGCCTTGTTGGCAATCCAGTAGCGATCCGCCACCACGGCAACGGCGTTCACCAGCCGCACCACCTGGCGCACACCTTTGACAGCCAGGGCCGCACTATCATCGACGCTTGACAGTGTGCTGCCAAAACGCGGCGCATGTAATACCGCCGCCACCAGCATGTCGGGGCGCTGCACATCAATACCAAATACGGCACTACCATCCACCCGCGCCGGGATATCCGGGCGTGGCGCTGATTGTCCCAGCAGCTTCCAGTCTTTGGGGGATTTGATTGCCGGCTTTTCTGGCGGCGTCAACAACGCCGCTGCCTTGATCAAATCGGTATACGGCAGACTGCGCTTGCTGGCAAGGTGATGGACTTGTGCATTGGCAGCCATGCAGTCTTTGACCTCGACTTGCCATTGCAGGGCCGCAGCCTGTATCAGCATGTGCCTGGCCGCCGCGCATGCCGGGGCTACTGTCGCTTGTGCAGCGTTAAAACCGGCACTGGCGAAGGTGGTTATACCTGGCGGCCATTTCTGATGAAACTGCTGGATGACGGGCGCATGCTCTATACGTACTTTTGTCAAGGGTATTTCCAGCTCTTCGGCGACGATCTGTGCGATTGCTGCATGGGTACCCTGGCCGAGATTGGTGACGGTGGTGTAGGCAGTCACCAGCCCGCCAGCATCCATGCTGAGCCAGAAATCGAATGGCGAAACCGTCTGGTTTTTTTCATCTGCAGCCAGACTATCCAGCATGGGTAGCGCGCTACTGCCCACTATCCACGCACCGGCGACCAGAGAAGATTTCAGGAAATTCCTGCGGGCGGGCGAAACGATGCTTGTCATGGCTTGGCCGCCTTCTTGCCAGCTTGCGGTTTCAGCATGGCGGCAGCCGTGTGGATCGCCGCCCTGACGCGTGGGTAAGTACCGCAACGACACAGGTTGGTGATGGCAGCATCGATTTGCCTGTCTGTGGGCCGGGGCGTGGTTTTCAATAAGGCGGCAGCAGCCATCAGCATGCCGGACTGGCAATAACCACATTGTGGCACCTGGTGTTCTATCCAGGCTTGTTGCAAGACATGGCTGCGATCGGCTGACAAGCCTTCTATGGTGGTGATGCTGCGGCCGTTCAAAGCCTGCACCGGCATGACGCAACTGCGCATTGCCTGTCCATCCAGGTGTACGGTGCAGGCACCGCATTGTCCTGCTCCGCAAGCGAATTTGGTGCCGGTCAGGCCCAGGTCTTCGCGCAATATCCATAGTAGCGGGGTATCACCATCGGCCTGACACTGGCGGGCCTGCCCATTGACTTTCAGGTTCACATCCATAGCATTCCCCTATTGATCGCCATCGATCTTGATAGCAGCAATGCGGATTATCTGGCAATGAGCAAAGCAGCGCATGCGCTTGTGATGAAAACCCGAAACCCTGTTACCAGCTCGCCTGTCCATAGCGGAATGGCGCTTTGCCGGCTGCTATACTGTGCCGTATGGAAAACCTGAGTTCTGACGATACGCTTAAACCCCGGACTGCGGCTAACACCGTAACCGGTTTGCTCAAGCTATTGCTCACCAACATCCTGATATGGACCAGCATGTGTGCCGTTGGTGCCTTGGGTAATTATGGTGATCTGGTCAAGCATGGTACCCAGCGCGGTTATGGCGACATACTCTGGAGCTGGATCAGCAGCCATATGCTGATGATGGTCTTTAGCACCTGCCTGTATCTGATCTTCATGCGTGGTGAACAATTCCTCAGCAAGGCACGCGGCATCGCCCTTGCCTATGGCTTGATGCTGCTCGGCTTTCTGCCGCTGGAATTGCTGTATATCGCCATCCTCGATTTGATCTGGGCCAAATCCGCTTTCGGGCTAATGGACATCTGGAATAATTTTCTACAGCTGCGCGGCTTTACCATCTTCCTCGAATTTGCCTGGTCCACCGGCACCTTCATTGCGGTGCTGGCCATCTGCACCTGGCGTCAGGCGCGTGTGCGCGAACAGGCACTGCAACAATCCGTGAACGACATACTGCGCTTGCGACTGGATCTGGAAGAACAGAAACTGAATACCCTGCGCGGTCAACTGGAACCCCATTTCATCTTCAACTGCCTGAATGCCATCAGCGCCCTGGTAAGAAGTGATGACAAGCGTATCGCCCTGACCGGCCTGAACCGGCTCAGTGATTTATTGCGCTATGCCTTGACAGCCAGCAGCAAGGATTGGGTACGTCTGGAAGACGAGATGATTTTCATCCGTGATTACCTGGAATTACAAAGGCTGCGCTATGGTGAGCGGTTGCACATTCGCATAGATGGCGACACGGCGACCGTGCTGGCCGGTGATTGCCCACCGCTGCTGCTGCAGCCCTTATTGGAAAATGCCCTGCGCCATGATCTTGATTGCCATGAAGGCAGCAGCGATATCCGCATGCAGTTCAGCCAGAACGGCGAAGAACTCAGCATCAAGGTCAGCAATACCTTGACCCATGGGGTAGCCGCCAACCCCGGTCTGGGGCTGGGCCTGCCACAAACCCGCGCCAGGCTGGAACTGATCTATGCCGGGCGCGCCAGCATGCACAGTGGCAAAGTATCGGATGCAGAGCACAGTCGTTTTGAAGTTGAAATCCGCATGCCCCTGCATATGCCGGAAAGTGCAACATCATGAGCAGCATACGTGCACTGATTGTCGATGATGAAGAACCAGGCCGCATCAATCTGCGCTTTGCCTTGCACGATCACCCCGACTGGCAGATCGTGGCGGAATGCGCCAGCGTCGCCGCGGCCCGTGAAGTGCTGGAACAACAGGCGGTCGATGTCATTTTCCTGGATATACAGATGCCGCGTGAAACCGGCCTGGCACTGGCACGCAGCCTGAGCCTGACCACGGCCACAACACCGCCACTGATCATCTTTGTCACTGCCTTTAATGCCCACGCCATAGAAGCCTTTGAACTACATGCACTCGACTATCTGCTGAAACCTTTCGATGACCAGCGCCTGGCGCAGGCTCTGGAACGTGCTGCCGCGATGTTGAAGCTGCGCCAGCAAGCCAGCTACGCACAAGCGCTGGGCAATTATGTAAAAGCAGAAGATGAAGCAAAGAAAGCCACACCAGCTTACTGGCAACAGATCAGCGTACGCTCCATAGGCCGCATAGAATGCATACAACTGGAAGATGTTTTATGGATAGAGGCGGCAGGTAATTATATGCAATTGCATCTGGAACAAAGCCAAAATCAGGGTCCAAGTCAGAACCCAAGTCAAAACCAAATCCAGCGCCAGGTATTGCACAGGGTATCACTGAGCCAGTTGGAAAAACATCTGGACCCGGCCCGCTTTATGCGCGTACACCGCAGCGCCATCGTTCGTTGCGATCAACTCATCCAGCTTGATGTGCTGGGTGATGGGGTGTATCAATTAGTGCTCACCAACCGCGACAAGGTCGCCGTCAGCGAGCGTTATGTTGCTGAAGTCAGGCGGCGCATGCACGATGGCTTGCGACCTGCCTGAGCTTTCATGCTTTTCCAGACCTTTTTCAGACCTTTACCAGACCTTTACTCTATCTTTCTGAGCGAGATAAAGTTTCTGGCCAGGCTGCACGGCAAAGGCATCGTACCAGGCATCCAGGTTACGCACCGTCAATACACGGTATTGTCCTGGCGCATGTTCGTTGGTAATGACGACTGTACGCAAGGTTTCGTTGCGCATTTTTCCGCGCCAGCTGCGCGCATAGGCCAGGAAAAATTCCTGGTCATCATCTTTGGTGATGGCCTGCCCTTTTTGTTTCATCGAAGCGTGAAAAGCATCGTAAGCAGCCATCAGGCCAGCCAGGTCGGCGATATTTTCACCCAGGGTCTGCGCGCCATTCACAGCCAGATCAGGAAAAGGTTTGTACTGGTTAAATTGAGCAATCAGCGCCTTGGAAGATGCCTGGAAATGCGCCAGGTCAGCCTTGCTCCACCAGTTACGCAATTCACCTTTTGCATCAAACATGGCACCGGAATTATCAAAGCTATGGCTGATCTCATGGCCTATGGTGGCACCCAGTGCACCGTAATTGCTGGCGTCGCTGGCCTTCAAATCAAAGTTGGGTGATTGCAGGTAAGCGGCCGGGAAGTTGATGGCATTTTGCAGCGGCATGTTGACCGCATTCACCAATTGCGGATTCATGCACCACTCGGTGACATCCACAGGCTGACTAAATTTTGCCAGAGCACGACTGTATTCAAATTCTTGCGAACGTTCACGGTTGCCAAAGGCGTCATTCGCATCCACAGCCAGGCCGGAATAGTCACGCCACTTGTCCGGGTAACCCACACCGACATAGGTGGATTTGATTTTTGCCAGGGCTTCCTGCTTGGTCGCCAGCGCCATCCATTTCAGTGCCTGCACCCGCTCGCCAAAAGCGACCAGCAGATTATTCACCATGCCATTGATGCGGGTCTTGGATTCTGGCGAAAAATTCTCGGCCACATAGAGCTTGCCAACTTCTTCACCGAGAGCATTATTGGTGGCTGCCACCGCATATTTCCAGCGGGGTTGCGGTGCTTTGGCACCGCTTAAGGCACTGTAAAACTTGAAGCGCTGATCAAAGAAGGCCTGTGGCAATACATTGGAACGCTGGTTGATGGCGTGAAAGCGCAAATAATCCTGCCAGTTGGCCAGCGGGGTATTCGCCACCAGTGCAGACGAGGCTTTCAAGGCACCCGGATGCCAGATAATGAATTTACTTTGTCCATCCAGGCTTGCTGCCTTGAAATAGGCAGCCCAGTCCAGACCACGGGCTTTCTTGTTGAAGTCAGCCAGGCTCCAGGTGTTATCAGCCTTCAAGACATCCGATGTTGCTTCACGGTTTGCATGGCCTTTGGCGATCAGCATTTCCAAATCAAATACACGCTTGGCCGCCTGTTCTGCATCCGGCACATTTGCCAGCTTCAAACTGGCAGCGATATGCGCCAGATAATTTTTCCTCAGTTCAGCCATCTTGGGGCTGGCTGACAGATAGTATTCACGGTCTGGCAAACCCAGGCCACCCTGCAGCAGATAAGGCATGTACTTGCTATGGTCGTGAAAACCTTGTGACACCCACAGGCCAAACAGGTTTTCGGTAAACACATTGGTGGCATTGATAGGATCGACATCGGCACGCAGGTGCTTGCCCAGGTAGCTTGCCAGGGCAGTTTTGTCTTTCAGGTCTGCAATGCTTTGCATCTCGCCCTGTAAAGGTGCCAGGCCGCGCTGATTAATGGCATCGGTATTCAGGTAAGAAGTATAAAAATCACCTATCTTGCGGGCCGCACTGCCAGCCTCTGCCCTGGTAGCCTGTTCTATCAGCTTCAAGACCTTGGCGTCGGATTCTTCTACCAGCACATCAAAAATACCTACCGCGACTTTATGATCGGGGATGACTGCCGTCTTTTCCCAGCCGCCATTGGCATAACGATTAAAGTCATCACCCGGCGCGACGGTGGCATCCATGCCGCTGTCTTTTTTTGTCGCTGTTGCTGTTTTTGCAGCAGACGCATCAGCAGCCTGTGCCTGGATATGCATCAAAGGCAGAGCCAGCATGAGGTGCAGGCAGACGTGGGCGATAGGCTTTAATTTAAATTTTTTCTGATTCATTATTTTCTTTCTTGTTTGGGTTTTGACCACTGTTACAGTCAGTGGACTGTAACAGTTGAAACAGAAGTGAAAGACGCTTGCCCGGCGATCAGGGCAAGGCGCAAAGCACAGCGATAGTGAACTATCGCGAGCATTTGCAACGCAGCCATGGTCGTCGCGCAAGCGGAAGGCACTCTGTTTTCAATTGTTACAGTCCACTGATAAGATTACCTGATCAAATCACGATTAAACAGTAAGCTAAGACTTACGCAAAACAGCCCCTTTGCGTTGCAGCACCTTATTTTGAGTAAGAAAACCGGAATACGTTCAACATCTGCGTGCAAAATTTCATAAAAAGTGTATATCGCACAGGCACAGGCTGCCAGTTGCAAGCCCACCAGCAAAAATTAAGAGCGCATAAAAAAACCGGCCTGTCAGTGATCACAGGCCGGCTTCGTCAGGCAATACTTGGTAATACTTCGGACAATACTTCAGGCCAGGTGACGCAATTCCCGCAGCGCCACCGACACCGGTGCCAGATCCGGCCCCTGTGCGCTGATGGTGGTCAGTAAGGCAGTCAGCCTGTCTATGGCTGGCGCATGCTGGACATGCCAGGTGCTGACGTCTTCCTGGCGTGACAATAGCCCACGGGTAATCTGGCTGGCGATGGAATACACATCATCCCGTGCACTGCCACGTGCCTGGGTCTGCCACAGTGTGTCGGTGGGCAGGCGGTTGATCTGACTGCGCCAGCCGGTCAGACCCAGTTCATCGTCAATACCGAAGTAGGCACGCGCCGCCTGTTCCAGGCCGCTGCTGGTGCTTTGTGCCAGGTCAACCAGGTCCAGTGCCGGGAAGATGTATTCCAGTGCAGTCAGGTTTTGTGCCAACGTCGCCTCGACACCGGCCTGTGTCAATGCTTCCGCCTCTTTTTGCCAATTGGCGTGAGCATTGGCGGGCAGCCAGTCGTCGAGTTGCCAGCGCATTTCGCGCGCAGCGGGCTGGTAACGCTGTATCAGCGTTGGCAGATCGGTGCTTTGCGAACGTATGCGCAACATCCAGCGCGAGGCCCTTTGGGCAATCGCAATCAGCTTGGACAGGAGGTCAAGTTGCAGCTTGGAATCAACCACGTAATCGAGCGCATCGATCTGATCCCACAAAGTTTCCAGATCAAAAATCTCGCGCGCCAGGGTGAAGGCGCGAATCACGTCCGCCGCCGTCGCCCCCGCTTCAGAGGCGATGAAGTTGACGAAAGTCGCACCAGCACGGTTCACCACAGTATTGGTGATGAAGGTGGCGATGATTTCGCGTTTCAGCGGATGATGGGTAATCGCTTCGGCAAAACGCTCCGACAAGACTTGCGGGAAATAAGCCTTCAATGCGCGGCTGAAGAAAGGATCATCCGGCAAATTGCTGGCCACCAGTTCATCAAACACCGACATCTTGGCATAGGCCAGCACCACCGCACCTTCGGGTGCAGTCAGGCCTTGCTTCAAGGCCTTGCGATGGAAAATTTCATCATCGCTGGGCAGGTATTCAATGGCGCGGTTCAGGCGACCCTGTTTTTCCAGTGACTGCATCAGTCTTTGCTGCCCATCCAGCACATACAGTGGGCGATGTGCCGCAATATCCAGCGCCTGGCTTTGATAATAATTGTCGGTCAATACCAGGTGGCCAACTTCATCTGTCATCGAAGCCAACAAATCATTACGTTGCTTCAATGTCAGGTCACCGGCTTCGACGATGCTACCCAACAGTATCTTGATATTCACTTCATGGTCAGAGCAATCGACGCCGGCAGAATTGTCTATCGCATCGGTATAGATGCGGCCACCTTTTTGCGCGAATTCTATACGGCCATTCTGGGTGCACCCCAAATTGCCGCCTTCGGCCAATACCTTGCAGCGCAAGTCATTGCCATTGACGCGGAAAGCGTCGCCTGCCTTGTCACCGACTTGCGCATGGGTTTCATACTTGGCTTTGACATAGGTGCCGATGCCACCGTTGTACAGCAAATCCACCGGGGCCTGCAGCACGGCACGCAGCAATTCTACCGGCGCCAGTTCGGCTGTTTCTATACCCAGCACGGCACGCGCTTCAGGGCTGAGGCTGATGGATTTTGCCGAACGTGGATAGACCCCGCCACCGGCAGAAATCAGGCTCTTGTCGTAGTCATCCCAACTGGAGCGCGGCAGGTTGAACAGGCGCTGACGTTCGGCAAATGAAGCCGCTACATCCGGCGACGGATCGATGAAGATATGGCGGTGATCAAATGCGGCCACCAGCTTGATATGCTGTGACAGCAACATGCCATTCCCAAACACGTCACCCGACATGTCACCGATACCGGCCACCGTGAATTCGGTATCTTGCGTATTCACACCCACCGAACGGAAGTGACGCTTGACCGATTCCCAGGCACCACGGGCAGTGATCCCCATTTTCTTGTGGTCATAGCCGACCGAGCCGCCAGATGCAAACGCATCGCCTAGCCAGAAGCCATAATCCGCCGACACGCCATTGGCGATATCTGAAAAGGTTGCCGTGCCCTTGTCTGCCGCCACCACCAGGTAAGGGTCATCGATATCATGACGGATGACCAGCTTGGGCGGCACCACCGCGCCTTTGACGATGTTATCGGTCAGGTCCAGCAAACCGGACAGGAAGATTTTATAGCAGGCCACACCTTCCGCCTGATAGGCTTCACGGTCTGTTGCCGGCGGTGCATTCTTCAATACAAAACCGCCTTTGGAACCAACCGGGACGATCACCGTATTCTTGACTTGCTGGGCTTTCACCAGGCCCAGGATTTCGGTGCGGAAATCTTCTCGCCTGTCAGACCAGCGCAAGCCGCCACGGGCCACTTTGCCGCCGCGCAGATGCACACCTTCGACACGTGGCGAATACACCCAGATTTCAAACAGGGGTTTGGGTTCTGGCACACCCGGCACTTCACGCGGATTAAGCTTGAAGCTCATATAGGGCTTGAATGCGCCGCTAGCCGTGGTTTGCCATAGATTGGTACGCAAGGTGGCAACAATGGTGGCAATGAACTGGCGCAAGATGCGGTCTTCATCCAGACTTGCTACATTGCTCATCTGGGTTTCCAGCTGCTCGCGTATATGTTTTTGCGCCTGCTCGCGGTCGCCGACATAATCGGGCTTGAAGCGGGCACCGAACAATTCGGCAATCAACTGGGTGATGGCAGCATTCTTGTTCAGGGCCGCTTCTATATAGTTCTGGCTATAGGCAAAACCCAGTTGCTTGAAATAACGCGAGCAGGCACGCAAGACGGCGATAGAGCGTGCATCCAGCGCGGTATTGAGTACCAGACGATTCAAGTCATCGCTTTCAACTTCGCCACCCCAGGCTTGTGAGAACAGGTTTTCGAAGCGCAGTTTGACGGCGGATAAATCGGTGTCGACAGGCAATTGCAAGCCAAGGTCATGTATCCACAAAGTTTCTGCACCGCTGACGATGGCATAGGGATGCTCATCCAGTACCCTGGCACCCATGTGTTCCAGCACTGGCAGGGAATCAGACAGCGCCACCTTGGCAGTGTTATAAATCTTGAAGCGCAACATGCCCGGCCCGGCATCGAGTGGCCGGTATAACCTGACCATCATCGGTGAAGCAGGATTCAGGCTGGACAGCATGTCTGCATCTTCGGCACCGACCAGTGCAGAAAAATCTTCGCGGTAAGCCGTTGGGAAAGCATTGGCAAAGCGGTTTGCCAGGCTCAGGCCCGCGCCCTCGCCATGCGAGCGCAATAGCTCTGTCGTGCAATCATCTTCCCAGCGTTGCGCGAGTTTGGCGATGCGTGCTTCCAGCATGGCCAGATTAACGTTTTGTGGCGCAACGTCCTTGGCCCTGACCAGGTAATGTATGCGCGCCAGCGGGCTGTCGGTCAGCATGGGCGTGAACTCGATGGACTGACCATTCAATGCCATCATCAATTCATTGCCTATCTTGACGCGCAACTCCGTGTTGTAGCGATCACGCGGTACAAACGCCTGGGCCGAGGTGAAACGGCCAAAAGGATCGCGGCGCAGAAACAGGCGGGTACGCTGGCGTTCTTGCAGACGGAGAATGCCTATCGCATGCTCAGCCAGGGTAGCTGCATCGATCTGGAATAATTCATCACGCGGATAATCATCGAGGATGGCTTGCAGGGATTTGGCCGCATGACTTTCCGGCACGACGCCAGACGTGTTCATGACATTCACCACACGCTGGCGCACCAGCGGGATATTGCCTACCGGTTCAGAATACGCCGTAGACGTGTACAAACCCAGGTAGCGGGATTCACCAATAACATTGCCGGCATCATCAAAACGCTTGACGGCGATGTAGTCCAGCCATGCTGGCCGGTGCACGGTCGCGCGTGTCATGGCCTTGGTGACCATGACCATTTCTGTGGAATCCATCAAGGCCACCACTTCTGGTGGCAGGCGGGTTTCTGCTGTTTTGACGGGCCCGCGCAAGATGCCCAGGCCAGAATCGGCTATCGCCACCAGGCTGACGTTGTCGCCCTCGCGCTTCAAATCATAGTCACGCACACCAAGGAAGGTGAAATGGCGGTCTTCCAGCCAGGCCAGGAAGGCAATTGCTTCATCACGTTTTTCTGGTGACTGGGTAAATTTTTCACAGGCTGCACGCACTTCACGTACTCGTGCCAGCATGGGTTGCCAGTCGACCACGGCCCCACGTACATCGGACAAGACACTTTTCAAGTCTTCCACCAGCGCCTGTTGTGCTGCCGGATCAACGATGCGGTCACATTCAACCAGGATCAGGGATTCGACCGGATCAGTCTGCCCCGCAGCCTTGGCCGCCGCCACCGTGCTGACCGAAGTCACGCTGCCGCTGGCATCACGCGTCACACTCATCAGGGGATGCACGATCCAGTGCGCCGTGCGGCCACTGCGATTGATCGCCATCGTTACCGAATCCACCAGGAAAGGCATATTGTCATTCACGATCTGCACTACCGTGTGATCACTGACAAAGCCATCTTCGGCCAAGGTTGGGTTAAACACCCGTATCTTCGGTGTATGTGCCGTACGCGGTGCATCCAGCAAACGCCAGTGGGCATTTGCCTGCGCAAACAGGGTCGCCGCCCCGCGGGTGATGATTTCATCCGGGTCGGTATTTTCAAAATATGCGGTAATAAAATGGCCCTGGCGCTCGGTAGCAGGTCCTGTGTGCGCTTGCGCATAAGCGATCAGCTCAGCGAAGTGGGAAGAGGTCATACGTTCTCCTTCTGATTGGAAGATAACGAGAGGTGAGTTTGCAGCGGTGCATGCAATCTAGTGGTACAAGTATCCTCCATTATGCATGTTCAAACAAAGGTATGCTCCGGCATCAAACGCGTACGACCGTGCCGAAAACCAGTGAAACAGGACAAAGATGGATATTGCGAGTCTAAGTGTTGCTTACTCCGACAAAAATGCAGACAAAATACAAAAATACTTCAGCAGCGATAAATACAAACTTTCTGTGTTTCCTCAAATTTTGAGTCTAAGCAAGTCAGTGTGCGACGCAATATAATTAACGCATCCTCAATGCATGCGGTCATTAAACCGCACCGGCTGCATGAACCAGCCCACGATGCTGGCTACCAGCATGATGGCGGCAACCCACACCAGGCTGCGCCAGGGTTGGCCGCCGCTTTTGATGATCTCGAAACTCTCGACAAACACGGTTTCGCAGGCACCATTGCCGGTATCGGTGCGGACTATGCTGGTGCCGCGCTTGAAGGCCATGCCTTTATGACGGTGTGAATATTCGGACAGGCGACCACGGAAATGGATCTGGTCACCTACCCTTACCTTTTGCATGATCTTGGCAAGCTTGGTCTGATCGGTCAGCAAATGATTATTCGAAATCGCGGTTTCATCAAAAGCTGCAAAGGCTTCCATCGAATTGCTACCGTAATTGCAGGTGAACTGGCCGCTGGAAAAGTTCAAGTCGCCATACGCACCTGTTTTCACATTCTTGCCCCAGACCACGCACAAATCCACCACGTTCAGGTTATCGTTCCATTCGCGGTGCAAATAATCCCACCAGGCATTCGCATCATGCTTGCTGACGACCAGACCCACCAGGTCGTAGTCATATAGCGGCTGTACCGTATAGGTGACACCGCCCCTGGTGGTCTGGAATGCCTTTTGCGTAATTTCTGTTTGTACCGGCTCATTCAGCAAGACTGAATTCAATTCTGACGTCGGCGGCAATATATCGCGCCGCCAGATGGAAATCACCAGCAGCCAGACGCTGAAGAATACCAGCCAGCGAAGCGCAGTTCTGATCATGAACGGTCCGCCATGCTGTGACTCAGTCCAGTTTCAACAGACTGGCATCATGCAGGGAACAGGACTGGACTTTGGCTCCAAAAAAGTCAGCCTGCAATTGAAACGCCCGCAAAATGCGCTGTTGCCCGGCTTCATCTGCAGGCAGGCTGAACACCACTTTCAAGAGCGGTGCGCCAGAAGTGGCTGTGACTGCCAGCGGGACGGATGAGGATGAGGAAGTTGAAGTAACTGAGGCGACTGGTCCAACTTCGCCCTGCTGGCGGCGCATTTCTGCCAGTATCTCGGCTTCGCTGATGATGACGCTGTCATGCGCACCCTGGAATTTTTTCGTACCGCCACTGCTGACGGCAATACCGCCAGTAATTTCAAACTCGACAGATGACATTCTTTCGTAATGAAAAGCTTCCCAGCCACTTTGCTGCTGCTTGCGCTGCGCCACGACCGCCATGGCTGCTGCGGCCAGTCCGCCGCCAGCAATCATGCCTACCGGCAACATATCTGCCAGGCTGGCGGGTAGGCTGTCTTGCAAAGGATTGCTCATCGTCTATGCATCAATAAAAAAGGGGCAGCCTGTATTGTATTCTGGTTCAAGAATGCAATACAGAACTACCCCTCTGGAGCAACTATATCAGCAGGTTTATTTCTTGCCGTCAGCTGTTCCTGTTGTTTCCTTGCTGTCTTCCTTCTTTTCTTCTGCCGGTGGATCTTTAGGCAGAGGCTTGCGCGGCAGCATGTCATTACGGTTAGCGGCATGGGCGACAAAGCTGGCCAATACCATGGAAGCCTGGGTCAGGTCACTTTTTTGTACCTTGTCATACAAATCCATGCTGGAATGATGGGTGCGGCTGAAATAATCCATGTCGTCCTGGACGAACTGGAAACCAGGCACGCCAACGCGGTCAAAACTGACATGGTCCGTGCTGCCGGTACTGCGCAGGGTGGTGGTGGTGGCACCGACATCATTGAAAGGGGCCAGCCAGGCATCGAAAATCGGTTTGACTGCGGCATTGTTTTCCGCATAGATGCCACGGATCTTGCCGCCACCATTGTCCAGGTTGAAATATGCGGAAACCTTGGCATGCATGGGTTTGATGCTCATGGGGCTGGTCAGCTTGCGGGCAAACGAAGGCAATTCCAGCTCCTTGGGATCGGTCGGCTCGGGACGCGAGGCTATCCATTTGTTGACATAGGCGCGTGAACCCAGCAGCCCCTGCTCTTCCCCGCTCCACAGGGCGATGCGTATGGTGCGACGTGGCTTGAAGCCGCTCACTTTCAACAAACGTACCGCTTCCATCACCATGGCAACACCGGCTGCGTTGTCGGTGGCACCGGTACCGCCGTGCCAGGAATCCAGATGGGCACCCAGCATGACGATTTCATCCTTCTTGTCGGAGCCTGGGATTTCTGCCAACACATTGACGGCGGCTTCCGGGTCTTCGTCATTGAAACTGGCCTTGATATCGATTTCCAGTTCCACGTCTTTTTTCTTTTCTACCAGACGATACAGGCGATTATAGGTTTCGCTGGCAACAACCAGGTTGGCCGGACCGGTGGCTTCATCCTTTTTGTACGAACCACCTTCCTGGACAAAAATGGTGCCGTCTTCACCCCGCGTGACGTTCAGCGCCGCCAGCACTTTTTCTTCGGTCAGGAAAGTGCGCAGTTTTTTGCGGAAAGCCAGTTGCTTGATATAGGTCGGTAAATCACCGCGGCGCGAAGGCGCGGCTTCAAAATCGATTTTAGTCAGTTCATCCAGTTCTTCATGCGAATAACGATGCGCATCGGCCTTCATATGGGGCTTGATAGGCAGGGGTTCATCCAGCAACACAATAGCACCGGCCAGCTTGCCTTTCCATTTGACCAGGTCTTCATCTACCAACATTTTCGCAATCATCAGCTTGCCGCGCTGCATGCCATCGGTACCTGGCGTCCAGGCCTTGGGGATGGCATACACGTCAAACTGAGATGGCGAGACCATGCGCAAGGTGGTTTTTTCCAGTGTCCAGCCACGACCAAATGGGGCAAAGCTTTCGCTGTGCACATTTTGCAAACCCCATTCACTGAGTTTTGAACGGGTCCAGTCACTCGCCTTGCGCAAAGCGGGTGAGCCGGTCAGACGTGGTCCGATTTCATCAGTCAGTACACCAAAAATCTCCTGGGCCTTGGAGCGGTTCATGGCCTCGTCACGCAGCCGGGTGATGAGTTCAAGATCGACTTTCTCTTCATTCGTAGCGGCGGCATAGCTGGTGCCTGCGGTAAAACTGCTGGCGACGATGGCGGTACCCAATAAAACCTGAAACATGCGCATTGCTGGTCTCCTGTAGGAAATTTGAAGGTGTCGGTGATGGCGACATTACGTGGTGGCAAAGCCGTGGCCGGATCGTTCGGCTTGTATGACCTATTGCATAAAGCACTTGGTAAGAAAGCACTTGATAAGCATTGCTTGGAGTTAATAATTGTGCTTTTGTTCCTTATTTTCAGGTGAATTCAGCAAATTTTCCAGCATTTACCGGAAATTTATCTGAAAAATGAAGATGACTGATGGTCAATACAGGCCAACACGCCGGATGAGCACTGGGATAGTTGCTCATTAATATGCTCATTAATTGGTAAGTAAAAATGAATTTCTGGCAAAACAAGCATAATCACGAGTAAAATTCACCGTCATTTTTTATTCGTCGCATGCAGGTTTCGCTACATGTGCTCATGATCCGTGCTGTGATTCAGCTCAATATTGAAGGAATTCGTATGTCAATTAAATCCCGCGTTGTTCTGGGTAGCGCGCTTGCCCTGTTGGTACTCAGCGCCTGTAATGATAAAGATGCTGCAAAAACAGCGTCGGCACCGGCATCCGCCTCGGCGGCTGCCGCCAGTAGTTCCGAAGTGGCAGCGACCGTGAATGGTACCCCCATCAGCAAGAAGCAGCTTGACCAGATCATGCAGCAACAGGCCGGCCAGGGCATGCCTGATACGCCAGAAACACGCAAGATGGTGATTGAAAACCTGTCCATGCAAATCCTGGTTGCCCAACTGGCTGTCACCAAGGGCCTGGACAAATCACCGGAAGTGGCTGACCAACTGGAAATGACCAAACAGTCGATCCTGGCCAATGCCTATGTCAAAGACTATATCAAGACAGCCGCCGTCAGTGACGATGCGCTGAAAGCCGAATACGAAAAATTCAAGGCCACAGCCGGCGGCAATGAATACAAGGCCCGCCACATCCTGGTCGCCAAGGAAGATGAAGCCAAAGACATCATCGCCAAGATCAAGAAAGACGTCAAACTTTTTGACGGCCTGGCAAAATCCAAATCCAAAGATCCTGGCTCCAAAGACAAAGGCGGCGATCTGGGCTGGTTCAACCCACGTGGCATGGTGCCGGAATTTGGCGCTGCAGTCGCCAAACTGGAAAAAGGCAAGTTCACTGAAGAACCGGTGAAATCCCAGTTCGGCTATCACGTCATCATCCTTGACGACAGCCGTCCACTGACACCGCCGACACTGGAAGATGTCAAAGCTGGCCTGACTCAGCAGTTGCAACAGCAAAACCTGAAAGCCATGCTGGATGACCTGAAAGCAAAAGCCAAGATAGAAATCAAGGGTAGTGCACCAGCACCTGCTTCCGCTGCTGCCGCCCCAGGCGCGCTGACGGTTACGCCGACCGCTTCTGCCTCGGCTTCTGCTTCCGCCGCTGCCCCAGCTGCTGCTTCCGCATCGGCTTCTGTCGAAGTGAAGAAGTAATCATTAGCAAGTAACATGCATCAGCCGCATTCGCCAGCATGGTCTGGCGGATGTGGAAGACTGGCAGCCATGCATCATCGGGCTGTCAGTCTCTTTAGCAACACTCCCTTTCCTTATCTCCCACCTCCCCCTGCCCGGTATTGCCAAGCGGCGACTTTCCTGCGACACTTTGCGATTGCAAATTAAGCAATTCAAGTAATTCACGTCAGAGTCAACATCGCCAGGAAACCGCATGCCTACCAGTCCATTCCGGTTCAATACCACCACACTGTCGCTGGATGCACGTCCGGACCGGCTCGACATCCGTGACCGCCTGTACACACCACGCATCAGCAATCTGCCACCCTGCCATCCGTCTGCGGCGACCATCAGCAGTGTATTCCCCGAGTATGTCAAAGCCGGCATGATATTGAACCAGGGCAGCGACGGTGCATGTACAGGCTTTGGCCTGGCCGCCATCATCAATTATCTGTTCTGGCTGCGTGACCCTGAAAGCCCGCAATGCAGCCCGCGCATGCTGTATCACCTGGCCAAGTTTTATGACGAATGGGCAGGCGAAGACTATACCGGCTCGAGTTGTCGCGGCGCGCTCAAGGGCTGGCACAAACATGGTGTGTGCCGACGCGATTTATGGCCCTACACCGTGAATAGAAACGACAAGGCCCCTGCCTTTGAAGCACCGCGCGAAGGCTGGGCGCAAGAAGCCTTGCAACGACCACTGGGTGTGTATCACCGCATCGATAAGGATTCCGTCACTGACATGCAGGCTGCCCTGCTGGAAGTCGGTGCCATTTATGTGTCTGGCAGGGTACATCCGGGCTGGGCGCTGGAGCAGGACAACAAAGCCAATGCCGCAGCCAGCTTTACACAGTTGCCGGTCATCCCCTTTGACAGCGGGCCCACCAGCGGACATGCCTACGCCATACTCGGTTACACCGACCAGGGTTTCATCGTGCAAAATTCCTGGGGTAAAGACTGGGGCCATCAGGGTTTTGCGATACTCACCTATGATGACTGGATCACCTATGGCGGCGATGCCTGGGCGATATCGCTGGGGGTGGCAATCGAACGACCCTCTATTGTCCATCACTGGCATAGCAGCAATCCACGTGCCGCCAGGCTGACCACATTACCGGCTTTACCGGCATACCGTAGCAGTGGTTCCGCAGTCCGGCCACATGCACAGCATGCCACCGGCAAGGCCGGGCCACCCAGTCTGAGCCCAGACCAGGCCTATGGCCTGACGCTGGTCCTGGGCAATGATGGCGGGCTGATACAACGCCTGCTGGGTGCCGCCAATGCCCTGGCAGCGGCAGAGCAGGTGGTGCTGCATGCGCCACAAGCCTGGCTGGCGAATCTGGGTAGCAATAAAAAATTGAAGCTGGTGCTATATGCCCTGGCCGGCATGGATAGCGAAGCAGCCAGCCTGCAACGCAGTGCTGCCCTGGCCCCGTATTTTCTGGCAAATGGCATTTACCCGCTGTTCATCAGTTGGAAGACTGGCCTTGGCCCTGCCCTCGACAACATACTACAAGACAAGATGCAGGACCATGCGCCAGGCATCAACAAGGCCGCCCAGGAAGCACTCGACCGCACGCTGGAGGCTGCCTGCGAATCATCCGGTGCCAAGGGTTTATGGGTGCAGATGAAGATGAATGCCGCGCAAGCGGCAGAAGATGGCGACCCGCCACGCGGGCTGTATGTGCTGGCAAAATACCTGCAAGAACTGCGGCACGCCATCGGCCAGGACAGGTTGGAAATCCACTTGATAGGCCATTCTGCCGGTGCCATCCTGCATGGGCATTTGCTGGGCCTGCTGCACCAGCACAAGCTGCCGGTCAACACCTGCAGCCTGTATGCACCAGCCTGCAGTATTGCTTTCGCTGACAACACTTACCGCCCGGCCATGCGCTCCGGCCTGTTACCGCGACAAAGCTTTCATATCCATCTGCTGTCAGACACGCGCGAACAGGACGATAATGTCGGCGGCATCTATCAAAAATCCATGCTGTATCTGATCGCAAGGGCGCTTGAAAGCCAGCACAAGACGCCCCTGCTGGGCATGGCAGCCAGTTTCGATGCGGACAGCTTTGCTGGCAAGAACCAGCAAAACGGCCAATGGAACCATGCCAGCATGCGCAGCCTGCAAAGCTGGAACCAGTTTTACTGGGCCAGGAAAATACCCTCAGGCTTTGCCAGCAGCGGTGCGGGCCTGAACAAAAAACAGGCCGCCACCCTGCACATCATTCACGACAAATACATGCATGACGGCAAACACAGCATACCGTCGGCGCATACTGCCTTCGATCAGGATGTAGCTGTGCTGACCCAAACCCTGACCCGGATTGCCGGTATCAGCAACCCGGACCGGCTGGCAGTGCCGGTGTCGGATATCGCGGATGTCGCGGATGTCAAATAGGCAGGTGATCCAGTAAACAAGTCCTATTACTTGAGCAATACCTTCCCCACATCAAACCAGGCACGGCTAGCATACTCAGGCTTTAGGGCCCTTGCGATGTGGCTTGGCTGCTGCCGGTTTGCCTGACCCATAACCCTTGGCTTTTTCTGTTACGCGGCGATCACCGCCAGCTTTTTTGGGGCCGAAAGGTGATGGCTGGTTTGCTGGCACGGGCTTACGCACATGGTCTTCGCCCACCGGGCTAATCTGGATTTGCTTGCCGGCGACCCAGACTGCCTTCAACTGTTTCAGCAATTCCTTGGGCATGCCATCCGGTAAATCCAGTGTGCTATAGCTGTCGAAAATATCGATACGGCCTATGTGCTTGGCTTCCAGACCGGCTTCATTGGCAATCGCACCAACGATATTGCTGGGAGTAACGGCATCTGCCTTGCCGACTTCGATACGGTAAGTCTGCATGGGGATGCTGACCTTGCCCTTGCCGTCGGCTTTGTCTTTTTTCGGCTTGGCCGGACGCTCGTCTTCCGCTGGTGCACGGGCGGCACGGTCTACTACCTGATTCAGCTTGCTGGCCGGTGCTGCTTCGGCAACACTAGGGGCACTGGATGCACGGGGCGTGCGTTCGCGAGGTGCTTCTTCACGCGCAGCACGTGGTGCCGAGCGGGATGATGCAGCACTGCCGCCATTGCCTTTTTCTGCACTGATGCGTAAAGCCTGACCGGCAACACGTACCGAACTCAGATGTTCCATCATGTCGCCAGGCAGATTGTCTGGCAGATCAAGGATGGTGTAGTCATCATAGATATCGATACGGCCGATAAACTTGGATTCTATATTCGCTTCATTGGCAATCGCACCGACGATATTGCCGGGCTTGACGCCGTGGTCATGCCCAACTGCGATGCGGAAAGTCTGCATGCCAGGTTCTGGTGTACGCGGGCTGTGTTCACGGCGTGCGCCACGGTCTTCACGCGGTGCACGTTCAAAACGATCGCCCCGGTCACCTCTATCGCCACGGTCACCACGTTCAGAGCGCGCCGGACGTTCATCACGCCAGCTATCGTCAGTCTTGGTTTCCTTGCGGTTTTTATCCAGCAGCAAAGGTTCATCACCGCGCGCCATTTTGGCCAGTGCAGCAGCAATTTCCACTGCGGGGATATTTTGCTCACGTTCAAAATCTTCGATCAGGGAAGTGAACTGTTCCAGACCACCGAGTGCCAGGGTGGCTGAAATCTGGTCCTTGAAGCGGGCGATACGGACATCATTGACCGTCTGTATGGTTGGTAATTCCAGTGGTGATACGGGCTGGCGGGTGGCTCTTTCTATCGCCTTCAACAGGTTCTTTTCACGCGGGGTGATGAACAGGATGGCTTCACCACTGCGACCGGCACGACCGGTACGGCCTATGCGGTGGGTATAGCTTTCCGGGTCATACGGCACGTCATAGTTGATGACATGGCTGATACGTTCCACGTCCAGACCACGGGCAGCGACATCGGTCGCCACCAGGATATCGATCTTGCCGTCTTTCAATTGCTGGATAGTGCGTTCGCGCTGTTGCTGGTTGATGTCGCCATTGATGGCGGCAACCGAGAAGCCTCTTGCATCCAGCCTGGCGGCCAGTTCTTCGGTGCCCAGCTTGGTGCGGGCAAAAATGATCATGCCGTCGAAAGTCTCGGCTTCCAGTATGCGTGTCAGCGCATCGAGCTTGTGCATGCCGCTGACCAGCCAGTAACGCTGGCGGATATTGTCGGCAGTGCCGGTCTTGGCGGCGACTGTCACTTCTGCCGGTTTGTTCAGGTAAGTCTGGGCAATACGCTTGATGGCAGAAGGCATGGTGGCCGAAAACAGCGCCGTTTGACGATTCTCCGGCGTTTCTTGCAGGATGCGTTCTACATCATCAATAAAGCCCATGCGCAACATTTCATCGGCTTCATCCAGCACCAGGGTTTTCAGGGCAGATAAATCCAGCGTGCCCTTGTCCAGATGGTCGATGACACGGCCCGGTGTACCCACCACCACATGCACGCCACGGCGCAAGGCCGACAGTTGCGGGCCATAGCTCTGGCCACCATAGATAGGCAGCACATGGAAACCGGGAATATGCCGCGCATAAGTCTGGAAAGCTTCGGCAACCTGTATTGCCAATTCACGTGTCGGGGCCAGCACCAGCGCTTGCGGCGTGGTCTGGCGGATATCGATGCGCGACAGGATGGGCAGGGCAAAAGCGGCGGTTTTGCCGGTACCGGTCTGGGCCTGACCCAATACGTCACGGTTGGACAGCAAAATCGGGATGGTGGCCGCCTGTATCGGCGACGGTGTTTCATAGCCTACGTCCTGCAAGGCGCGCATGATGGGCGCACTCAATAGCAGGTCTTCAAAAGTAATCGGGGGTTTGGTTTCAGACATGGCGATGCTCGCTCGTTCGCTCGTATCGCAGGATGCGACAAGATATTAATGGCCGTAGTTTACTCTCATGGCTTGAACTGAGGGAAATTTCCTGCCTGTCAGGACATCCTGCCTGCTATGAAGCTCACCAAATATCGTTATTTTTTTGTTATTATTGTGACTACTGGCAGCACTGGCTTGGTAACAGCTTAGAACCTGTTACAGCCGGGTATGATCTTGCAGCATGGGTCAAACCCATAAAAAATCCGGCAACAAGCCGCGGCCATTTTGAGAACTTGAAGGACAGGCAGCGCGACGCCGCTGCCCGTCTATATGCTATCCACGCATGATGTACATGACGAAAACAATATCAAAAAGAGAGAATGCCTGATTTATAATTCAGCCAGCAATTGGCCAAAGTTGTTCAAACATGCGTCAACATCAGGCAATATGCAGTTTCTTTTCATCATCACACAGGACATTCATGGACGCAGCGGCGCTCATCTCCAGCACTTATCCATGTCATGCCTTTCATGCATCCCTGCCCGGTGGCCGCGATACGGGTGAACTACAACTGACGCAAACGGGGCTGAGCTATCAAGTGGCATCACTGGTCGGCACCCTGCCGTTTGCCAGGCTGGAACTGACATTGGGTGGGGCCGCCAACAAACTGATCTTCATCAAGCACCTGGATAAACCTGATCTGGTACTTTACACCAGTGATCTGGGCATACTGGACAACCCCATTTTGCGTGCCCACCCTGAGTGCTCGCGCCAGATAGGCGTGGCCCGCCGCAAGCGCGCGCAGGGCTGGGGCATACTGCTGGGGCTGAGCTTGCTGCTGCTCGCACTGCCTCTCGGCCTGCTATGGCAAATGGGTAGTTTCTCTGACTATGCGGCCAGGAAAATACCAGTGCAATGGGAAGAAAAACTGGGCGCAGGTGTCGCCGCTGAACAAGCGCTGGAAAACAAGCACATGCCCAAGGCGGAAGCCGAAGTTTTGCTCAAGCCCCTGACTGCGCCCTTGCTGCAGTCCCTGCAAGATTCGCCTTACCACTACACCATCGTCATCGCCAATGACAGCAGCACCAATGCCTTTGCGCTGCCGGGTGGCTATGTCACCATCAATTCCGGCCTGATCCTGAAGGCGGGCAGTGCAGAAGAATTGCTGGGTGTGCTGGCACATGAGATCAGCCATGTCGAACATAGACATGGCATGCGCAGCATCATCAGCAATGCCGGCATCTACCTGGTAGCCAGCGCGGTATTCGGTGATGTCAGCGGCTTGCTGGCCACAGTGGGTAGTGCAGCCCCCATGCTGCTCAGCCAGCAATATTCACGTCAATTTGAAACCGACGCCGATGAAAAAGCTGTGATCTTGCTACAACGCGCGCATATCAATCCGGAAGGTTTACCACGCTTTTTTGAACGCATGATTGCAGAAGAAAAAGCCGCCATGGAAAAAATCGATAACAAACAGGCACGGGAAGCTTACAAAAAAGCCATAGGCTTGCTCAGCACCCATCCCGCCAGCGAGAAGCGCCTGACAAATTTGCGTAGTCTGATCGGTCAATCCAAGGGACAATACGTGAATCAGGAAGTCGCCTTCAGGGACTTGCAGGAAGCCGTCAAGAAATTTGTCGCCGCATCGTCTGAAGCAGAACCCAAAAAACCGGAAACAACACCAGAAAAACCGTCAGTAGCAGCATCCTGACCAATCAAAAGGAGTGTCGCAGTGAAAGCAAATATCAAGGGAGGACATGCTTTTTCCTATGTCGAGATAGAACTCGAACCGGGTGAAAGCCTGTTGACTGAACCCGATGCCATGTCCAGCATGGATGCCAGCCTGGATTTGACAGCGCATTTCAATGGCGGCCTGATCCAGGGCCTGTTGCGTAAGTACCTGGGTGACGAATCACTGTTCATCAGCCGTTTCAAGAACGCAACTGGCGCAGCACGCCGCATCACCATCGTCCAGCCTACGCCAGGTGAAATCCTGTGCAAGGAATTGAATGACGAACTCTATTACCTGCAGCCCGGTGCTTTCCTGGCTTGCGAAGAGGGCGTCAAAATTGGTCTGGGTTTTGCCGGTTTTGCGTCCTGGATCGCGCGTGAAGGTTTGTTCCGCATCAAGGTCAGCGGTAACGGCAAGGTCTGGTTTGGTGCGTATGGCGCGTTACTGGAAAAAGAAGTGAATGGCGAATACATCGTCGATACCAGTCACCTGGTGGCCTATGAACCATCCCTGCGCCTGAACCTGCAACTGGCGGGCGGCCTGTTTTCCAGCTTCCTGGGTGGTGAAGGCCTGGTGACACGCGTCAGTGGCAAAGGCAAGATCATCATACAAACCCGCAGCATTTCCAGCCTGGCTGGTTGGCTCAATCCCAAATTATAAGAGGGCGCGATCATGCAAGTAGAATTAGTCAGTCAGCCTGGCAATACCGCCGCCAAAGTCAGCCTGCGTCCTGGTGAAGTATGTACCGCCGAATCCGGTGCCATGCTGGCCATGAGCAGCAATATGCAAATCACTACCACCACCCATAAGAAACAAGGCGGCTCGCTGTTGAAAGCGGCCAAGCGTTTGCTGGGTGGTGAATCCCTGTTCCTGAATCATTTTGAACCGCAAAGTACGCCGGGTGAAGTCTGGCTGGGTACTGACCTGGCGGGTGACATGGTGGTGCTGCCTTTGAACAACGACAATCTGATCGTGCAGGGCGGTTCCTTCCTCGCGTGCGACGAAGGCATAGAAATCGACCTGGGCTGGCAGGGTTTCAAATCGCTGCTGTCAGGTGAAAGCATTTTCTGGCTTAAGCTGAAAGGCAAGGGAACTGCCGTCCTGTCTTCTTTCGGTGCCATTTACCCAATAGAAATCGATGGTGATTACATCGTCGATACCGGCCATATCGTGGCCTTCAGCGAGACCCTGCAATTCTCCATCACCAAGGCTGGCAAGAGCTGGTTGCAATCCATACTCGGTGGTGAAGGTCTGGTGTGTAAATTTTCTGGCCGTGGCACGGTCTGGTGCCAGTCGCACAATGAAAGCAGTTTCGGCAACCTGCTCGGCCCCGACCTCAAGCCAGGCAGCTAACCATAAGGACAGCCATGAATAATACCAATATAGATATCGTCCTCACCGGTGAACTGGCAGAAGGCGTCAGCTTCGAGCAAGCTTGCGCAACGGTAGAAAAACTGTTCAAGTTGCCCGGCGAACAGGCTAAACAATTGCTCGAGACCGCACCACGTATCATCAAGCGTGGACTGGATGCGGCGACCGCAGAAAAATATCGCCAGACCATAGAAAAAGCCGGTTTGAAAGTGATACTGAAAGACCAGGCAGAAGAAGCCAACACAACCGACACTGCCCCTGCATCGGTACCGGTGTCGACACCTGCTCCTGCCCCTGATACTGCCCCACCGGCACTTGCCCGACAAGCGCCGCCGGTCACCCGCGCCGCGATTGAGCCCGCCAAGCCAGCCGCAGCTGTCACGTTTGATGGCCTGAAATTCAAGATCGATGGCCGCCCGGATTTTGGTTTTCTGACTGTCGATATACCGACCGGAAAAACACTGAAAGTCGAAGCCAGCGCCATGGCCACCATGGACACCAACCTGGTCATGAAAACCAAGATGAAAGGCGGCATCTCACGCATGCTGTCAGGTGAAAACCTGTTCCTCAATGAATTCACCGCTGAAAACGGCCCGGGCGAAATCGGCATCGCCCCTGCCACGCCAGGTGACCTGATCCACCGCTATCTGCGCGGCGAAACCCTGTACCTGCAAAGCGGTGCCTTTGTCGCCAGCACCCCTGGCATCACCATAGAAACCAAATGGCAGGGCTTCACCAAGGGCTTCTTCTCCGGCGAAAGCCTGTTCCTGATCCGTGCCTCCGGCGAAGGTGACCTGTGGCTCAACAGCTACGGTGCCATCATAGAAATCGACGTCAAGGATGGTTATGTCGTCGACACCGGCAACATCGTCGCCTTTACCGATGGCCTGGAATACAGCGTCAGCAAAGTCGGCGGCTACAAATCCCTGTTCTTCTCTGGCGAAGGCTTCGTCTGCCGCTTCAAGGGAGAAGGCAAGTTGTGGATACAGACCCGCAGCGTTGGTGCCTTTGCCAGCTGGGCACGCAAGTATCGCCCGACCAAGGAATAAGACAGACACAATCGGCCACCACGCAGAAAAAAATCTGCGCGCTGGTCGATTGATGATAAAACAGCCGGTAAGAACAGAGATAATAATTTATCTTTATCACCAAGCAATAAATCTGTATATTCGTCAGCAATTCTCCCGCACAAAACTCCTTCAGAAAGGATGCTCGTATGCCTCATGCATTGCGTAGTGGTTTGTTGCTGTTGGCGCTGATTGGTGGCGAAGCCGCTGCCACCAGCCATTCCCTGGGTATAGAACGAAAACAGTACGGTGAATCGATCGCCTATGACATGAATGCGGCAGGCCAGGTTGCTGCCGTGATCAAGGAAAAAGACGGCACACCCCATGCCGTGTTTTTTGAAAACGGCAAGCTGATCAAGCTTGAAATGCCGGGCGAAACCGAAAGTGAAGCCAAGCGTATCAATGACAAAGGCGCGGTGGTCGGTTCTTCAAAAAAAAACCAGTCCTGGAGAGCATTCATCCGCAGCCGCGACCATGGCACGCAAGACCTGGGCACCCTGGGTGGCCCCAGCAGCTATGGTACAGCACTCAACAACGCTGGCCTGGCAGTGGGCTTTGCAGATACCCCCAGCCGTGACTGGCACGCCTTCCTGTACACACCTGGCGAAGCACTGAAAGACCTGGGTACCCTGGGCGGTAAAGTCAGCTATGCCAGCGGTATCAATAACCTGGGCCAGGTGGCTGGCACGGCCATGGTAGCCGATGGCTCACGCCATGCTTTTTTGTATGACAACACCAAAGGCATGGTAGACCTTGGCACGATAGGCGGCCGCTACAGTTCGGCGACGGCCATTAATGACAAGGGTGTAGTGGTCGGTACATCGGAAACCAAAGACCGGCGCTGGCATGCCTTTGTATATGACGGCACCAGGATGGTGGACCTGGGCGACAAGATAGGGTTCGGCGACAGCTTCGCCACCGGCATCAATAATGAAGGCCACGTAGTGGGAGTGGTTGATACGCTGGATATGCGTTTGTCCTTCGTCTGGCGCGACAACAAGATGGTCTTGCACCCGGCAGGCAAAAGCCTGTACCTGACGAATGCCATCAACAACGCCGGACAGGTGATAGGCGCCAGTTACGATCGTGGCCTGTACGCTGCCACCATGCCCTCCAATGCCCTCCCCTTTGTCGATCTGGGCGGCACCAGGATACTCGGTTTTAATGTACTGGTGGTGCTGCTGGCCCTGGCCCTCGCCATATTCCGCAAACGCCTGAAGGGTTTGTTTTTCGAGAGCAGATTGTTTTTCGGGGCCTGAACCGGTCAACGCCTGCCAGGGAGAGGGGCCGTTGCCACGCTCCCCTGACAGGCAAACAACATCTTCCAACCTGCCGACCCATATCATGATCACCTGCTACATCCGCTATATCATCGATCCCGCCAAGCTGAAAGAGTTTGAACATTACGGCAAACTCTGGATACCCTTAGTTACAAAATTTGGTGGCCAGCACCATGGCTATTTCCTGCCTTCTGAAGGTGCGAATAATGTCGCGCTGGCACTATTTAGCTTTCCCAGTCTGGCGACGTATGAACAATACCGCATACAGATGATGGACGACGCAGAATGCCAGGCTGCGTTCAAATTTGCCGAAGAAAACAAATGCATCGTCAGTTATGAACGCAGTTTTTTCAAACCCGTGTTTGGATAAGCTGACGACTTATTTGCTCTTTTCCACATCCAGGAAACGCCAGTCCCCACGCATGATGGGGTGGGTTTTATAGCCCTTGACCCAGGGCTGTATCAACCAGTTGCGTACACGCCAGAGTTCCAGACTGTGTACGGTATCGGCTTCCAGCAATCTCTCCATGGTGTTGAATACTTTCTGGCGTTCAGGTCCATTCGGCATCAGGCGGGCTTTTTCATAGGCAGCATCGAAAGCTGCCGATTTATAGCAGCCATGATTACCGCGATAGGCATTATTGCCGTAATACAGTTCCATGAAATCCATGCCGTCCGGGATGTCGGCGATATACCCCATGCCAAACATCATGAGCTTGCACTGGTAGGCCGATTTCAGGTTGTCTGCAAACCCGGCCACCGGAAATTCTGCGCGTATACCTATCTTGTCCAGCGAGCGCTTCCAGACTTCCATGCGGGCATAGTCCTTGGTCCTGGGTGCCGAATGGATGCGCAATTTCAGCGGTGAACCATCGGGCATGCTGCGAAAGCCATCTGCACCACGTTTATAGCCGAATTTGTCAAGCAGCTTGTTAGCCAGTTTGGGGTCGTAGACATTGCTGTTGCGGTAGCTGCTGTCATGTCCTGCCACATCGGGTGGCACCATGGATTTGGCCTTGATGGCCTGCCCAAACCAGACCTGGTCAATTTCTTCCTGATGATTGAAGGACAAGGCAATGGCACGCCGCAAGGCGATTTTTTCCTTGCTATAACCGCCTACAGTCGGGTCCTGAAAATTGAAGAAAGTACGGGTAATACCAGGGTCTACGGTACGATACAAGCGCAGGCCCTTGGCTTCATATTCCGGCTTTAACTTGCCCTGGTCCAGCAGTTTGACGGAAGCGGCCGGTACCAGCATTTCAAAATCCAGTTGTCCTGAATCAAAAGCCAGCCAGCGAGACTGTTCTTCTTCGATGATGGCAATCTCGACACGCCCGACCTGTGGCATGTGCTTGCCCTGCATGTCCTTGATGATCTGTTTGTCCCAGTCGCTGCCGGTGCCTTTGAAATCCCAGACAAAACCACGGTATTCGGGATTTGCTTCCAGGATGATTTTACTGCGCGGCACATATTGCTTGAGCATATACGCACCCGTGCCTACCGGGTGCTGGTTGACGGCTTCGCCATAATGTTCGACCACTTCACGGGCAACTGCGCCCCCCATGGGTTTGGCAAAGTAGTAAATCAAGCCAAGGTCTGGTGCTTTCAAGCGAATGATCAGGGTATAGCGGTCGGGTGTTTCCAAGCCGGCAACCGGCTTGTCATAATCAAACTTGCCAGATTTTTTGGCAGCGGCTATCAGCTCATCCAGACCGATGATCTTGCCTTCCACAATACTCGCTTGCGTGGAGCGATTATTGGGGTCTACCAGACGTTTGAAGGTATAGGCATAATCACTGGCCAGCAATTCCCGGCGCTGCCCCTTGAAAGCTGCGTCAGGTGCAAAATAAATTCCCTGCTTCAGCCTGAAAGTCATGGTTTTACCGTCATCACTGATGTCAGGCATGGCGACGATGGTGTTGGGCACCAGCCTGGCTGGACGTGCCAGGTAATCATACGTGACCAGTCCCTCGAAAATGGCATCTGACACCCAGTTGGAATAAGCGCTATTGGTACGCATGGCATCAAAGCCATCGTCGGCAGCTTCAAACGACAGGTGCAGGACTTTATTCGGGTCAGCTGCCGCCATCGCCGGCAAGCTCAAGCTACCGACCAGTGCAATCAGCGAAATCAGCACAGCGGTCAGGAATGATTTCATCGTCTATGGTTGAAAATAGTAAAGGCAGCAGGATACCGCTAATGACAAGGCAATTCCAAACTTAATCCTGAGAACCTGTTTGCGATCTTAAGCGCGGGCGTGATCGGAGTCCACGCGGGGCTCATGCGCTGCTCAAAATGCTCATGTACTTCAGTACATTCCGCTTTTTGCGTTGCGCTTTTGTTACCTTGCCCCCGCTGATACACGCACGTTCGCTACAGATCGTAAACAGGTTCGGAGTGGTGGCGTCATTCCAAACGCTAGCGCGATGCAAGTCCATAGCGGTGCATGATCTTTTCCATATCACCATTGTCCTGCATGGTCTGGATGGCGGCATTGATCTGTTCTATCTTCCAGCCCGATTTGCGGGATAGCGCGCACTGGGTGTGCACGATCGAAAAAGCAGTTTTTGATACCTTGTACAAAGCGCGTTTGTCAGGGTAATTTTTGAAATAACCTTCGATTTCACTGTCCGAACTGATCATGGCATCGGCCCCGCTCAGGCTCAGCATGCGAAACATGCCTGGCACATCTGTCAGGTCCACGCGTTTGATTTTTCCTTCTGTCAGTTGCGTACCTATCTGTGGATAATGGTAACCCAGTTGCACTGCCAGCCTTTTACCTTCCAGTTGCTGCGGCAGAATTTCCAGACCGGGTTTGTCTGCCATCACCACTACTCTCTCCACCTGCGGGAAAGTCGGTATGGACCAGTTGACTTCTTTCGGCAAATCAAACCAGCCGGGGCTGGAATAACACATCAGGTCAGCGTCACCCTGTATCACGGCATGTTCAATGCGGCGTCGTGAATAGGCAACATAACTGGCGCGCGCTGATATTTTTTTTGCCAGCAGGTCAGTAAATTCTTTTTGCAGACCACCAATCAATTGGTGATTTTTGTCGAAAATGTTGAGTGGATAATCCAGATTTTCATACACGGCAACGCGCAAATGAGCATCAGCCGCCTGGCAGGCGACAGTCAGACCACCCAGGCAAAGAAACAGCAATGCGCTGGCCAGACGCCCATGGCGTTTGCGGTCGGGTCTGGCGCTGCTTGGCCGGTACTGGTCCTGCTGTTGTCTCATGTTTATTTTGCCTTCAGGTATTCATGTCTGCAAACCCACGCCGGCCCTGCAAGCCACCGGTGTGGATGGCAAGCACGCTGGCATCTGCCGCCAAACAGCCATCATGCCACAACTGACGCAGCGCAAACAGCATTTTCCCGGTATAGACAGGCTCTAGCGGAATACCGGTTTCGTTTTCAAAATCAGTACAAAAAGCCGTCAGTTCTGGCGTGACACGGGCATAGCCACCGAGATGAGATTCAGTCAACAATTGATAATTTTGATAGTCAGGATAGCCAGCCTCGGTCAGCAGGCGTGCGATCTCATCTTTCAGATAGCCCGCATTGCTGATGGCAGCCACACCTATGACCTGGGAACGACCGGCCAGGCCCGCCAGCACCCCGGCCAGGGTCGCACCAGTGCCGCAGGCCAGTATCATATGCGAGGGGATGAAGGGCAATTCGGTCACCAGTTCGGCCACGCCACGCAAGGCCTGCGCACTGCTGCCGCCCTCTGGCAGCCACAGCACGTCCTGGTCCGGCATAGGCAAATGAAGACGCCAGGCGTCTGGCTCATTACGCAAGCGCCGGTAAGCGTCACGCGTGACAAACTTTACCTGCATACCTAGCAGGCGGACATCATCCAGCATGGCGCTTTGCATGCCTTCCGCCCCGCGCACCAGCGCCGTGGCGGGCACACCGGCCATAGCGCAGGCATGTGCCAGCGCATGCAAATGATTTGACCAGATACCGCCCATGGACACAATGTGCACCGCCCTGCCCTGCACTGCCTGCAAAGGATATTTGAGCTTGCGGAACTTGTTGCCCGACACCTGTGGATGCAGCAGGTCATCGCGCTTGATCCATAAATCCATGCCGGGGAAATGTCTGCTTTCCACACGCTGACAGGGTGAGACTTGATTTGAAGGCAACATTCTTGGCAGAAATACGGTGGTCAATGGTAAAGTGCCATTGTAGCGCCTGGCGCTAACCATCATCGCTGGAGAGGACATGTCGACGGACAACACGCAAATTTTACTGAATGCACGACAACAACTGGATCAATTGATCAAGCAAATTCGTCACGAAGGCCAGCAAGCCGACTTGTTACCTGCGCTGGAAACGGTACTGACACAACTCGACAGCATGGCCAGACACGACCACCTGACCAATGCCTTGAACCGCCGCTCATTGATGGGGATGCTGGAAAACGAACTTGCACGCTCCTTTCGTACCGGACATACCTTCACGCTGGCCTCCATCGCCATAGACGGGCTGGAACAGATACTGGAACAGCATGGCCAGGCGGTGGCACGCCAGGTCTTGCAAAGGGTATCCAAAGAGGCCCTGACCATGTTGCGTACCCTGGATTCCTTTGGTCGCGTCGCCGCCAATGAATTTGCCATTGTCATGCCGACCACCTGGCTGGAAGCCAGTCGCAAAGCGATCGCCCGCCTGAAACTGCGGGTCGAACAGGTGGATTGGGAAAGCCTGGCACCGGGGCTGAAAGTCAGCTTTTCCACCGGACTGACGACCAATGCCCACAAAGACACTGCAGAAAGCATGCTGAAAAGAGTCGGTTCTGCCCTGGTGACAGCGCGCGGTCTGGGTCCCAATCAGATTTCAGAAATTGAGCCTCCCCTGCCAGATTATGACCCCAATGCGGAGAATTAATGCCCGTTAGCAATTGAATAGGGAACTTGTTCGCTTAAAAACGAACCAAGCTATTCATATTCTTATAATCTTATAATCCCAGGGAAAACCATGACCCAGTCTGATTTGCAGCGCATGCGGCCCAAGCATGCGCTCATCCCCCTATTGCTAAGCGTCATGCTGGGCTGCGTAGCAGTTCCCGCTGCGACCGCCGCTGCCACCAACATCGCCACGGCAACCAGTCTTGCCGACGACAAATCAGACCAGATCAAACAGCGTGCCGACTATATCCGCAAGAATTATTGCAAGTTTGAATACCGCATCCCCATGCGCGACGGCAAGCTGCTGTTCACCGTCGTGTATGTGCCGAATGATGCCAATCACAACAAACGCTACCCTATCCTGCTGAACCGCACTCCGTATTCGGTCGCGCCTTACGGTGCGGATCAGTACAAGACCCAGTTGGGGCCGACCGCTGAATATGAAAAGGAAGGCTTCATCTTTGCCTATCAGGATGTACGTGGCACCTATATGTCGGAAGGCGAATTCGTCAATATGCGCCCGCACATAGACCAGAAAAAAGCGGTGAGCGATATCGATGAAAGTTCCGATACCTATGACAGCATAGAATGGATGACCAGGCATTTGCCCAACAATAATGGCAAGGTCGGACAATGGGGTAATTCTTACCCCGGCTTCTATACCTCGGCCGGGGCTATAGACGGCCACCCGGCCCTGAAAGCAATCTCACCACAAGCACCGATTGCCGACTGGTTCCGTGGTGACGACATGCATAGAAATGGTGCCTTCAACCTGCAAATGGCATTTGTTTTTTTCTACAGCTTCGGCCAACCACGACCACTGCCTGTTTCCAGTGCGGGCTGGAAGGATTTTAATTTTGGCACACCGGATGGTTATCAGTTCTTTCTTGACCTGGGCTCCATCGCGAATGCGAATACCCGCCATTTCAAAAATGCTATCCCGTTCTGGAATGACATTGCCGCACATCCCAACTATGACCAGTTCTGGCAAAGCAGGAACATTTTGCCGCACCTGAAAAACATCAAGGCAGCCGTGCTGACCGTGGGCGGCTGGTATGACACCGAAGATCTGTATGGCCCGCTGAACACCTACAAATCCATAGAAAAACAGAATCCGGGTATACAAAATACCCTGGTCATCGGCCCATGGACGCATGGCGGCTGGTTCCGCACAGATGGTGACAAGGTGGGTGACGCAAATTTTGGTTACCGTACCGTGGAAACCTATCAACCCATAGAACTGGCGTTTTTCAAACACTACCTGAAAACTGGCGACAAACCAGCACTGCCGGAAGCCTGGATGTTTGAAACCGGGGCCAATCGCTGGCGCGGTTTTGAGCAGTGGCCACCGAAAGAAAGCCAGGATCAGGCGTTGTATTTCCAGGCCGATGGCAAACTCAGTTTCAAGGCACCGGCCAACCAGGATGCACAGTTTGATGAATACATCAGTGACCCCGCCAAACCGGTACCCTATACCACCGAGATAGGCACACGCTGGAACAAGCAATACGTGGCTGCCGACCAGCGTTTCGCTACCCGCCGTCCGGATGTACTGAGCTGGCAAAGCGAGGTACTGGAAAAAGACGTGACCCTGGCAGGCCCACTAAGCGCCGATCTGTTTGTCAGCGTCACCGGCACGGATGCCGACTTTGTAGTCAAACTCATCGACGTCAATCCAGCCAATCTGGAGACCGACCCACAGACCAATCGCGGCAACCAGCAAACCCTGGTCAGGGGTGAGCCTTTCCGCGCCCGTTTCCGCGATGGCTTCGAAACCGCAAAACCGCTGGTACCGAACCAGGTCACCAAAGTGAAGTTTGGTATCAATGATGTGTTCCACACCTTCCAGCGCGGTCACCGCATCATGGTACAGGTGCAGTCCAGCTGGTTTCCCTTCATAGACCGTAACCCGCAAAGCTTTGTACCGAATATCTATGAAGCCAAAGACAGCGACTTCATCAAGGCCACGCACAAGGTGTATCACAGCAGCAGCCAGCCTAGTGCCCTGCATGTGAAAGTCTTGCCGGCGCTGGACCAATAAAAAATGCCGGTCATGCCTTTAACAGGTATGACCGGCATTTTCAATTTGAACCAAACCTTACTCCACTTTCTTGACTGGCTGGAACACCACCAGCCAGGTCGCCAGCACCACGCCCGCACAACCTATCGCCGTGTTCAGTGTGATGCTTTCCTGCAGGAACAGATAGCCCCATAGCAAGGCAAACAGCGGGATCAGGAAAGTCACCGTCAGCGCCTTGGTCGGCCCCAGGTCCGCCATCAGGCGGAAATAAATCAGGTAGGCAACCGCACTGCACAAGAGCGCCAGGGCGATGGCTACCATGACTATCGTTGCTGTAATCTCGCCCCTTACTGGTGCCAGCGGCAGGAAGGGCAATAACACAAATGCGGCCCCTACTTGTGAACCGGTGGCCATTTGCATGGCCGTCATGCCTGTAAGTTTTTTCTTGGTATAGATGCCGACCAGGGCATAACAAAGCGTTGCACCGACGCAGGCCATGACTGCCAGCACCAGCTTGCTATTGAATTCCACCGGCCCCAGACGCACCAGAAAAGCGACGCCGAGCACCCCTGTCGCCATGCCCGCCATCTTGCGCAGGGTCAGTTGTTCACCCAGAAAAGCCGCCCCCATCAGCGCTCCCCACAAAGGGCTGGTGGCATTCACGATCGCCGAATAACCGGCGGGGATACTGAGTGCTGCATACGAATACAAAGCAAAAGGCAGGGCAGAATTGATGGTCCCCAGTATCAGGAAAGATTTCCAGTTACCGCGAAAATTCATCGCCCTGCCGGTAATCAGCATCATGGCCAGCAAGGCCATGCCTGCCAGGCCTACCCTGACTTCGGCGCTCCACAGCACCCCGACCACCGGTGCCAGCACCCGCATGAACAAGAAAGACGCACCCCAGATGGCCGCCAGGGAAATCAAACGTAATACATCAGCACTGCGCATAAGCACTCCATAGCAATCAGGGGAGCAGCTTAACAAACTGTGAAGAAAGCTGCTGGCAGCTTTCGGACATGGCAGGTAATCTGGTGCGGTGCAGCAGCAAAAAACCTGTATTTTCACCGCTCAAGAAAATGATTTATTGCAATATTTTCTTCAAGTGTTGCCGTATTGAATTGACACGCGGAACGTAGAAAATAATACTGAAATCATTATAAAAGACTTGTGCAGCAGCCCGCTATCTCGCCGCAAGCAAAACCGCTTTCCAGCATTCAATACAAAGTCTGAAGGTGACCGGGAGGTCGTCTGTAACAGACTAAGCGCATCAGGCAGTATCGATATTTTTTACCTTGCCAGGCATCTTGCTGATGCCCGGGGGTAGGCTGCATCCCTTTGTTTTATAAGGTTTTACGCTGGTGTGCATTACCAGTGAAAACACAGGTCGCGTCGCCACAAGTTTCATCCGGAATGCAGTTTCAGCTTGCCGCACATTGTGTGTAGCAAGACCGTCTGATTATTTTATAGGAAAAGGAGAAAACACCACCACTACTCAGGGACAAGGTCACAAAATATCACAAAAAAATATCACAACAAGATTCCTAAATAAAAAACAGGAGACAAAAATTGAATACAAGAAAATTATGCAGCTTTTGGTTAAGCTGCCTGCTACTCAGCCTGTTAGCGGGCTGTGGTGGCAGCGACAGTAGTAAAAGCGCGCAAACAGGAAGCACGGTGCCGTCGGCGCTTCCGCCACAGGCAGCACCGGCCAGTACTTTTGGCCTGAGCTCTGATACCAATTTCTACACCGTGGATACCGGTGCCGGTCTGGTGTTTAAAATTCGCCGTCTCGATAACGGTGTCAGCACGCAATCGGCAGGTGACATTGCCTCGCTGATCTATAACGGTGTGCAATATCAGGACCAGTCGCGTGGTTCACAGGTGAATAGCGGCTTTGATTATCTGTACACCGGTGTATCTGCAGTGACCGTGAATGCCGATGTCATCAATACCGACTATATCCGCATCACGGTGCAGGCTGGTAACCTGACCCATTATTACTTGGCAAAGAATGGCAGCCCGCATATCTATATGGGAACCTATTTCACCAGCGAACCCAACACCCTCAACCTGGTGCGCTATATCGTGCGGGTACCGGTAGGAGCGCTGCCTTTTGGCCCGGGGCCATCGGATTTGCGCAACACCACCGGTGCCATCGAATCCAGCGACATCTTCGGCATGGCCAATGGCGAGACACGTTCCAAGCATTATTCAAATATGCGCTTGAAAGACTGGTCTTACATAGGCGGCACCAGCAGCAGCGTCGGTCTGTGGATGGTCAGGGACAATAATGAAGGTGGTTCTGGCGGCCCGTTCTTCCGTAGCCTGCTGAACCAAATCACGTCGACTAATCAGGAAATCACCTATATCGTCAACTATGGAGAAAACCAGACCGAAGCATATCGCCCCGGCATCCTGAATACCTATACGCTGGTATTCACCAATGGATCAGCGCCAGGCACACTGGATACTTCCTGGTTTGCCAACATGGGCATGACTGCATATGTCCCGGCATCGGCACGTGGTGCCGTTGCTGGTACAGCCATCTTTGGCCGCGATACCAACTTTGGCTATACAGTCGGGTTTTCAAATGCGACAGCCCAGTACTGGGCCACGGCAAATGCCAGTGATGGTTCATTCAACAGCCCGAACATGATCCCTGGTACTTACACCATGAAGATCTATAAAAATGAGCTGGCTGTTGATACCAGTACCGTCACCGTCAGTGCTGGCAATACCTATAATGCGGGTGCCATTACCATTGCCGGTGACCCCAGCAGCAGCACCGCACTGTGGCGTATCGGTGACTGGGATGGTTCACCTGCCGAGTTCCTGAACGGCGACAAAGTCACCACCATGCATCCATCCGATGTACGCATGAGTTCATGGGTACCCGGTACCTTCGTGGTTGGCACTTCCACTGCGGCAGCCAACTTCCCGGCTTATCAGTGGAAAGCAGTCAATGGCACCTACACCATCAAGTTCAACCTGACGGCCAGTCAGATTGCCGACCACACGCTGCGGGTAGGTATCACTACCGCCTATGCAGGGGGACGTCCGAAGGCACAGATGAATACCTGGGTATCTGCCAACCCGGCAGCATCGACCCAGCCATCCAGCCGTACCCTGACGGTAGGCAGCTATCGCGGTAACAACACCATGTACAGCTTCGCTATTCCTGCCAGTGCATTCGTGGTGGGTGAGAATATCCTGACCCTGACTGCGATCAGTGGCTCCAGCGGCACAACTTATCTGAGCCCAGGTTATTCATATGATGCGGTGGATCTCTTGCAATAAATCTTGTAATAACTTCTTGTAATTGAAGATGTCTTTCAGGCCAGCGAAATTTTCGCTGGCCTGATACATTCTGGTACAGGCAAATTTAGGGACATGTTAGACTTTCAAGTCCCATCTGCACACGAGACAAAAGTCCATCATGGCCACTGCCAATCCTTCATCCATGCTGATCGGCGTTGCCGTCGGTGCGTTTATTCTCTGGCGTATTGTGTCGCGTATCCGGCGCATGGTAGGCAGGCAAAAATATTCTGGCATACGTGCCGCGATCACCGTATGCATTTTCCCGGTGCTGATCGCCCTGGTCATGTTGGGTGCGCTGAACCATGAAGGCAATGCCCTGATCATGCTGGGTGGCCTGGCTGTCGGTAGCGGCCTGGGTGTGTATGGGCATCGTCTGACCAAATTTGAAAACAGTCCGGCAGGAAAATTCTATACGCCGAATGCCCATCTCGGGATTGCGCTGTCACTGCTGTTGCTGGGTCGTATTGCCTGGCGTATGGGAAGCCTGTATTTCACGACACAATCATTCACCACACCACCTGGTGATTTTTACGGTAGTCCGTTGACCCTGTTCCTGTTTGGCATGCTGGCGGCCTACTACATTAGCTATGCCGTCGGCCTGTTGCGCTGGTCGCGCAGCTTGCGGACGACAACACCCACTGCAATACCCGCAGCAACACCCATCTTGACAGCAGAGATTGCTGAAGACGCAGACAAACCATCACAATCAGGCTTACCGTCTTAGCCCGCTAAGGGCAGATTAAAAAACTGCCCGGTATTCAATCGTACCTGACGGGCCAGTGCTATGGCTGATATACCCAGAATGCCGGCCACCGCTTCCAGCACGACCGGCAAATACATGGGTTCATTCCGACCCTCTTGCGGTTTTACGGGTAAGTTGCGCGGTAACAGGAAGGGTGCATCCGTTTCTATCATCAGCTTTTCTTTCGGCAAGAACTTGAGCGCCTGACGCAAGTCGTCACCACGACGTTCATCGCACACCCAGCCGGTCACACCGATATGGCAATCCAGATCCAGGTATTCGCGGATTTCTGCCGTGTTACCGGTAAAGCAGTGCACCACTGCACCCTTCAGTTGTGGGCGGTATTGCTTGAGCAGCGCAAAAAATGCATCATGCGCTTCACGCTCATGCAGGAACACAGGCTTTTGCACACGCACGGCCAATTGCAATTGCGCTTCAAAGCAAGCCAATTGCTGCACTTCAGTCGAAAACATGCGGTTATAGTCGAGGCCACATTCACCGATAGCAACCACACCAGACCTGGCCGCCAGTTGTTCTATGCTGGCGGCACAGGCGGCATTCCAGTTCTTGGCTTCATGCGGATGTACGCCTGCGGTACTGCTCAGGTAGCCGGCATAAGTGTGTGTCAGCACATGGGCATCACGGCTGGCATGCTCTGAAGTGCCGGTGACGATGATGTGTTCCACACCGGCCTGTTTGGCCCTTTGAATCACGGCATCCAGATCAGCATGAAAACGACGGTGTGCGAGATTGGCACCGATATCGATCAGTGTATTTTTTTGTTGCATTTGAGATTCCTGTTATTGTTATTATCTGGACTACCGGCTCGCTCAATCAATGAGGACCGAGGATATTCTGAAGCAGAAACTGCGGGAGAGAAATCGTCTGGATTAATCCAAATCTTTTTATTAAAAAATGATGGCGCTGGTTTCAACACCAGCGCCATCATAAATCTGCTTGCAGGAAAAAGCCAAGCTCTTCCTTGTTAGCTGTGGGATTTTTGCAAATCGCACAGCCAGATTTTTTATCTACCTACATAGGTTTGAAGCGCCATGCATACGCCTGGCTTACCTTGAGTTTTTCTTGTGAACCACGGATTTCAACCGTGTATTTTCCCAACTCATCTCTATGGGCGCGCGTGATGGCGTCGGCGCGTACCACCACACCACGGTGAATTTGCCAGAACAGGTCCGGGTCCAGGCCATCCATCAATTCTTTCAAGGGCTTGCGCACATGTGCTTCGTCATCAGCGCAGACTACTCTGGTGTATTTTTCATCTGAACTGAAAAACAGGATTTTTTCTACCGGGAACATCTTGATGGTATCGCCCACGCTGGCGCTGATCCAGCGTATGCGTTCGACGGCATTGTTGCGCAGACGCTTGTCCAGTTCTGACATCAACTGACTGACATCGGTCACCGGTTGCTTTTTGGCGATACGTTCTTTCAGACGTGCAACCGCTTCTTGCAGGCGCAGCTCGGATATCGGTTTCAGCAAATAATCAACCGCCCCGGCAGCAAAGGCGTCGATGGCATGGCTGTCATAGGCTGTGGTGAACACCGCATGACAGCGGCCTTTGACGGCATGTGCCACATCCAGCCCGGTCATGCCGGGCATGCGGATATCCAGGAAAGCGATATCCGGTGCTTCATGGTGTATGGCTTCGAGCGCTTCGGCACCGTGTTCACATTCGGCCAGTATTTCCAGTTCTGGCCATACCCTGGCCAACATGCGGCGCAATTCCTTGCGTGGCAAATCTTCGTCATCGGCGATGATGGCTGTCGTCATAGTATCGCTTCCAAAAAATTTGATCAGGCTTCCAGGGGTAACAGGATGGTCGCGGCGACGCCACCTTCTGCCCTGGCTTTCAATATCAGGCTGGCACGTTCACCATACGTGGAAGCCAGACGCTCATGGATATTCGCCAACCCTATGCCGGAACCGGAACTGCTGCCGGCAAAGCCGACACCATCATCCGCCACTGTCAGTTCCAGCATGGCCGTGCAATCCTGCTCCATGCGTCTGGCACGGATGGCGATATGAACCGGTCCTATCTTTGGTTCCACCCCGTGCTTGACGGCATTTTCAACCAGCGAAATCAACATCAGTGGCGGCAAGGCGGCATCGCTCACTTCACTGTCCACGCTGTAACTGAGACGGGGAATGCGCGCATGCATCAAACCCAGATAGGCGTTGGCGGCTTCCAGTTGTTGCTTCAGCCTGGCCTGGGCCGAACTGCCATCATTGCGCATTTGCGGTATGGTCGCACGCAGGTAATCAACCAGGTGATCGACAATTGCCGTAGCGCGTTGCGGCTCGGTCAGGATGGCAGAGCGCACACCCGCCAGGGTATTGAACAGGAAATGCGGTTCTACCTGGGCCGCCAATACCGACAGGCGCAGCTCTGCCTCGCGGCGCGCATCTTGTGCCTGCTGCAGTTCCTGCTGCCGCATGACTTCAAGCAGGCGTTTTTTCTGGCGGAAGAAATACCAGAAATCCACTGCACCACCGGTATAAATGATCAGGCTGACGGACGCGAACAGGGAAAACCCCTCCAGCATCAGCTTCAGTGCCGGCGAGTGTTCCAGCTTGCTGCCGGCGTCCTTGCCGCCTGCAGGCTGTGCGGCAGTTTCAGCAACACTCGCCTGTGGGGTGACAGCACTAGTTGGCTTGCCCGCTGCATCCTTCGTATCCTTTGTACCCTTTTGTCTGGCGTCTATCGAACCGGCGACGGCCAATTCCACATCGCCGCTGCCCAGCACCAGGTATTTGGTTGCATAGCTGACGCCAGTAAGCACGCCATAACTGCACGCCGCCCCTAGCAATAAGGCCGACAACAGGGCAATCATTTCTTTTTTACCGGCATACGCCTGGTTCCTGACCCAGACTGCCATGGCTGGCCCCAGCAGATGCAGAGCGCTAGCCCCCAGCGTCAGAGGAATGAAAACTGCCGCTGTCTTGCGCATATTGGCGTCGGCCACCCAGCCGACAAACAATACCAGCACATCAATGATGGCAAAAAAGCCTATCCAGGCCTGGGCACGGTAACGGAACCAGATGCGGGAAAAAACCGGATAGTTGCGAGCGCGGGTCAGCCAGGTCTCGCTGCGCGCCGTCACTTCGGATGGCAGCAGTTGTTCTGAAGTACGCAATTGTTTGGACATGGCATTAGAAAGAGACATGGCAATTCTCCGATCAAGTTTTGCTTAGTCTGATACCAGAGAACATGGAATAGGAATGATGCGATAAAACCCGCAGACAGGGGATAAAACCTGATTTTACCGGGATGAACTCAATCGCCGCCAGCTTCACCCTGGCCTTCAGCCACGGCCGCTCTTTGCTGCTTGGCAATACGCAGTATGGTATTGCGTATGGAAGTCAGGACCGCGACCGAATTGAAAGGTTTGACGATAAAACCATGTACCCCACGTTGCTGGGCTGCCTGCAAGGTAGCTGCATCAATTTTGGAGGACACCAGGAATAACAGGGATTTAGGCAATTCGGCCCGCAGCTTGTCCAGCAGTGCCAAACCTTCGGTATCAGCCTCGCCGACATCAACACAAACGACCTGGGGTTTGAGCTTGATGATGCGCGCCAGGCTGGCCGGGCTGAGGTTGGCGTCCCCCACCACCTCATGACCACCGTTGACCAAAACGGAGGAGAGTAAATTGCGGGCGACGGCATTAGCGTCGAGAATGACGGCTTTAAGCATGGGAAACCGATTACATAGTATGTCTGCATACTAATGCAAAACTTTAAGTTCATGTACAAAAGGCAGCAAATCTTGCGAATCTGCTACCTTTTTTAACATTTAAGTTTCCAACTTCTGCTTGCCGCTTAATCCTTGCTGGTGTCTGGCTTGGCATTCTTGACATAGGTTTCCAGCCAGCGATCCTGTTCCCACAGCATATGGAGTATGGATTCCCGGGCGCGGTAGCTATGGCTTTCATTCGGCAGCATGGACAGGCGGGTCACGCCACCCAAGCCTTGTATGGCCTGATACATGCGTTCACTTTGCATGGGGAAAGTGCCGGGATTATTATCCTGCTCACCATGGATGAAGAGGATGGGGTCCTTGAACTGGTTGGCAAAATTGAACGGTGACATGTCCTGGTAGACCTTGTTGGCTTTCCAGTAATTCCTGTCTTCAGACTGGAAGCCAAACGGCGTCAGGCTGCGGTTATAGGCACCAGAACGGGCAATACCGGCGCGGAACAAACGGGTATGCGCCAGCAGGTTGGCAGTCATGAAGGCACCATAGCTATGGCCACCGATGGCAATGCGGTTACGGTCAGCCACGCCCAGGCGCACCACTTCGTCGACCGCTGCCTCGGCATCCATCTTCAGTTGCTCCAGATAAGTGTCATTCGGCTCTTTCTTGCCTTCGCCGATGATGGGCATGGTCGGGCCATCCAGCACGGTATAACCGCGTGCCAGCATGGCATGTGGCCCAGTGTAGGAAATGCGGTTGAACTTGTGGGGTGAACCGATGACCTGGCTGGCGGCCTCTGCCGTTTTGAATTCGCGCGGGTAAGCCCACATGATCATCGGGCGCGGGCCGTCACGTTTTGGGTCATAACCCGGTGGCAGGTAAAGCGTTGCAGTCAGCTCAACACCATCTTCACGTTCATAACGGATCTGCTGCCTTTTCACACCCTTGAACTGCGGCATGGGATGCGGGAACTGGGTCAGCGCACGCGGTCCGGCATTGCTGCTTAAGTCATGCAGGTAAAAATTCGGCCTTTCTTCATTCGATTCACGGCTGGTGACAAAACTGCTGCCCTTGTCATTCAGCACAGCCATCACTTCTTCATAATACGGTGCTTGCGAGCGCCACAGGCGGGTTGCCTGTTTGCTGGCAAGATCGAATTTATCCAGGAATGGCCGGTCGCCTTCAGCGCTGGCACCCGTGCCTGTCAGGAAAATGGCCTTGCCATCCGGCGTCGTGCGCAATACCAGGCGACCCAGGGCATTTTGCGCCATCACCGGCACACCCGGATTGGCATACTGATCTTCGTATTTACGGCTGAACAAGAGCTCCGGCTTGCTGTCCGGCAGCACGGGCTGTACCCGCCAGGTACGGGTATCCTTGGTCTTCACCCAGTTTTCGGTGACCAGCGCCAGGTTATCGCTACCCCATTGCACACTGGCAAAACGCCAGCCCATATCCATGATTTTCTGGGCCGGGCTATCGAAAGGTGCCGCTTGCTGGAACAAGGCGTCATGCACCTTGCTATTCACTTCCGGGTCACCGCCAGCTTGCGCCTCCAGCCAATACAGGGTGGCCGGTTTGTCATTGCGCCAACCGAAATCACGTGGACCTGCCTGCACCGCATCCATCCCGGTTGGCAAGCGCTCGCGCATGGGGCGTTCAGCTACGGTTTTGACTTTCTTGCCCTGGTTGTCCCACAGTTCTATCAACTGGCCAAAGCGATCCATGGGCAACATGGTTGAATACGGGCGACGCAATTGCGTGGTCAAAATCAGTTTGCCATCGGGCGAGGCCAGAGATTTGGTCAGCGTCATGGCATTGCCTATGCGATGCAGTTCACCCCTGACGCTGACGAAACCAAGCTGAGTTTGCAATTGCCAGTCCAGCACATCGCCGTCACGCGGGGTCTTCAGCATGTCGGGATAAGTACGATTCTGGCTGGCCTTGCCGCCCTTGCTTTCTTGCGTATTGGGTCCGGTCGGAACGAAACTGGCGGTTGGCAACTCTTTCTGGCGCAAAGGCAAAAGCCTGACCAGCAATTTGTCCGAGCCTTCTATCCAGGAAAAGCCCGGCCCAGTGACGGCATTGAGTTTGTCGGCCATCAAACGGCGCACTGCCGCCGTCTTGACATCCATCAACCACAGTTCGACACCGTTATCTACCCATATGCTGAAAGCCAGCCAGCGCTCATCCGGCGACCAGACGGTTTCGGCGATCTTGACCTTGGCCGGCAAGCCAGTGACGTCACGCAGTTTGCCGCTGGTGACATCCAGCAGGCTCATGCCATTGCCAAAATCAAAATTGCTGGCGGCACGCGTACGTGGATTGATGCGCAAGCCAGCCAGCTTCAATTCTGGCTGGGACACGTCGGCAATACTGGGCAGGCCAGGCAAGGTCAGTAACAAGGCGGTTTTGCGCTGCGGCCCGAGGCGGAACACCGGCCCCCTGGGTGCATCGACGACCGCCTGCAATTCGGGCGGGGGTAACTGATAACCTGATTCAGTGGTGATGGCAGTGGCAGTGCCGGCAACTACCTGACTGGAAGAAGCGGCCACCAGACTGAGAGTGGCAAAGAAAAACAAGGGTTTGAAACGCAACATAGAAAACGGTCCTGGTCTCTGATTTTGGTTCTGTAGCCTTAACATGAAGACATGTTTTGAGCTCTTAAAAAAACGACCGCCCCTTATACAGGGGCGGCAATTTTTACTTACTTGGTTTACAACATGGTTCTAGAAAAATGGTATGACAAATAAGGTTGCAATTCATTTGGCGACAGGGGCAAAACCATTCGCCGTAATATCCAGCTCGCTGACTTCACCATAGTTGGCAGCGATGCCGCGTATGGTTTCTGCTTTGCCTATCAGTAAGATTTGCAGTTTATCGCGTGGAAAATGTTTGTCCACTAATTGTTTTGCTTTTTCCGGGTTCAGACCGTCAACATCCCGCGTGAAATGATCAATCTGTTCACGACCGACTTTGGAAACATACATATCACTTAACAAACCGGCCAGTTGCAGATTGGTTTCAAAGCGCGGCGGGAATTGCCCCTTGACGTAAGCCTTGGCCGATTCCAGGGTGGCGGCATCAATACCCTTGTCCCATAGACGCTGATAAGTTTTGGTCGCCAATGCCAGTGCCGCTTCGGTTTTGGGGGTGGCGGTAAAGCTGGATACGGCAAAGGTACCGGTGTCCGTCAGCGTGAAAAAGCTGCTGCTGGCACCATAGGTCAGGCCAGAATTGACACGCAGTTCATCATTCAGCCAGGATGTAAAGCGACCACCAAGTATGGTGTTGATCACCTGCAAAGGCACATAGTCGGGGTCACTGCGAGCGATACCGGCACCACCAAACAGGAAGGTGGTTTCAGCAGCATCTGACTTGTTCACCAGCCAGACCCTGGCCTTGTCAGCCTGTACCTTGCCTTTGACTGCCGGTGCCGGCAAAACCCCTGCCGACTGCCATTTACCAAACAGGGCTTCCAGCTGGGTACGCATGGCGGCAGGTTTGAAATCCCCCACCACGACCAGGGCAGCATTGTCCGGGCGATAATAATTTTTATGGAAACTGCGGGCATCCAGGGTCTGCAGAGCCGTCACACTGTTGACTGAACCCGCCACCGGATTGGCATACGCCCCATTCCCAAACAGCATGCTGCGGTAATAATTTTGCACCACGTTACGCGGACTTTCCTTGGCCTGTTTCAAGCCATCGACAGTACGGGCACGCAGTTTGCCAAATTCTTCTTCATTAAAGCTGGGGTGCTGCAAGACATCGGCGATGACGGGCATTAAGGTACTGGCATCATCCCTGGCAAATTCTGCCGACAGGGCCGTTGATTCCGCAGTGGTGACACTGGATATACGGCCACCACGAAAATCAAAACTCTGGTCCAGGGTTTTTTTGTCATATTTGCTGCTACCCAGCAGCAGTGTTTCACCGGTCAGGTTGGATAAGCCAGACTGGCTGCCATCGTTGACGGCCCCGGCCTTGACCACGGCACGCATGGCAATCAGTGGCACATCATGACGTTCCATCAGATACACGGTCAGGCCATTCGACAATTTGGCAGTTTCAAACGCGGGCAGACGAAATTCGGCAGCCTGGCTGCCAACGGCATACAAGCCCAGACTGACGCTGGCCAGGCTGTACGCAAGAATTTTTTTACTGATCATCTTCTTATTCCTCCACTGCAGCAAGTACGCCGACAGTACGTTGTGATTTCTTGAAATATTTTGCGGCCACGGTTTTGATATCTGCCACCGTCAGTTTGCGATAAGCATCGGGCGCATCAAACAATTTTTTATAGTCACCGAAAAACACTTCGTATTCACCCAGTTGCGCGGCCTTGCCATTGATGGTTTCTTGCGTGCGATAAAAATTCAGCAGCTTCTGGTTTTTTACTTTCTGCAATTCTTCTTCGCTGATGCCATCCTTGATCAGACGGTCTATTTCTGCCAGCAAGGCTTCTTCCACCTTTGCTGCCGGCACCTTGTTGGCAGCCACCGCAAAGAAATTGAACAGGCCAGGGTCAAGCGCCTTGCCCTGGTCCGAACCGACCTGTGTTGCCAGACGCTTATCCACCAGTGCCTGATACAGACGCGAGGTATTGCCGTCAGTCAGAATGCTGGAGATCACATTCAATGCATAGTAATCAGGGTGATTGGTAGCAGGCACTTTGTAAGAAATCATCAGGTTGGCAGCGGTGGCCGATTCCTTGCGCACAAACACGCGTCGCTCGCCTTTTTGTTCCGGTTCCACCGTGCGTACTGCCGGTGGCAAGGCACGCTGGGGCACATGAGCAAAATACTGCTCGGCCAGGCGTTTCACTTCATCTGCCTTGACATCACCGACGATGACAGCCACGGCATTATTCGGCGAATAATACACATTAAAATACTTTTGCAGGTCATCCTGGGTCCAGGCCTTGATATCGGACTCATGGCCGATAGTCGGTACCGAATACGGATGGGCACGGAAAGCCGAGGCATATACCTCGCCCCACAAAGCGCGCAAATTGGAATTTTCCAGCCCGGTGCTGCGTTCCGACAAGACCACGCCACGTTCGCTTTCCACCATCTTGGGATCGATGCTCAGATTGGCGATGCGATCACTCTCCAGATCAAAGATGGTCGGCAGCGACACCGCTGGAAACCAGTCCTGGTACACCGTCACGTCATTGCTGGTATAGGCATTATTGGCACCGCCACTGGCTTCCATGGTGCGGTCAAACTGCTTGGGACCAAATTTTTTGGAACCATTGAACATCATGTGTTCAAAAAAATGCGACAGCCCGGTGATGCCCGCGACTTCATTGCGGGAACCGACTTTCCAGTAGGTATACATATTCGCATTGGGAATGGTAGTGTTTTCCAATACCAGGAACTTCATGCCATTGGGTAGCGTAAAGGTGTTCACCTGCTCTACTGTCACCGCCTGTGCGATGCCTGCCATACCCGCCATGCCCGCCACACCACATAACAGGTTGCCAGCGGCAACCAGGTTTTTCCACTTCATTGTTCTCTCCCTTGTGTGCGTGTTTTGTTTGTGTTTTGTTCGTGGACGAATTCCAACAAATCTGTTCCAAGTCTGTTCAGACTGCATAGCTGCGGACTGGTTCATTTCATGCTATCGCGACAAGACTCAAGATCACCCTGCCCGGCGTCTGCGCCGATTCCGGCACAAGGCAGCCCCGTCAAGGCAAGGGCGCACCTGCGCATTGACTCTGCATTTCCTCTGCTTTGGTCTCCGCAGCCCGTGTCAAAAAAGCACATATTCATTATTTTTTTGATACTCATCTTGCAAGTGCATGTAAGCAAATGTAAGTGAGATATGATGAATGATGCCATATCCGGGCGACGATATCTGCACAATGTTTGTGCAGCAATTTTTGCTGCGGTGCGCAATATGTCTTTTTATTTGGCCTTTTTGTCGTGGTAAGCTACGCGCCGAATTGAATCAATTCATATCATTTAATGATACACAATGAAAAAAATTTTGCGACACAAATTACTTTTAATACCAAATAAACACTGGAGAGCACTTTGAACACAATTCAAACGCCAGCCGCACACACCATCCTGGGACATCCGGATAGCCTGTTTGTGTTGTTCTTCACAGAAATGTGGGAACGGTTTTCTTATTACGGCATGCGTGCCTTGCTGGTGCTGTTTCTGGTCACCACCGTCGACAAAGGCGGCTGGGGCTGGAGCCGTGCGGATGCCGCCAGCTTGTACGGCTGGTATACCGGCCTGGTATATTTGACCCCTATCCTCGGTGGTTATATTGCCGATCAGTTACTCGGTAGCCGCCGTTCCGTCGTGCTGGGTGGCTTCATCATCGCTGCCGGTCACGCCTGCCTGCTGCTGGATACCCCTGCGACTTTCTATACCGGCCTGAGCCTGGTAGTTGCTGGTACCGGCTTGTTCAAACCGAATATCTCTGCCATCGTTGGTCAGTTGTATACCAAGGACAATGAAGGTGGTCGTGATGGCGGTTACACCCTGTTTTACATGGGCGTCAACTCTGGTGCCTTCTTCGGTATCCTGTTGTGCGGCTACATCGGCGAAAAAATATCCTGGCCCATGGGCTTTGGCCTGGCCGGTGTCTTCATGTTGCTGGGTGCGATACAGTTCTATTTTGGTCAGGGTATCTTTGGTGATATTGGTCTCGCCAAGTCACAGCAAAAAGGCGATGTCGTGGTGGCAGAAGAAGCCGCACCACACATCGTTGCTGACCGTCTGATCGCCATTTGCGTGTTCTCTTTCTTCACCATCTTTTTCTGGTTTGCGTTTGAGCAGGCCGGTGGTTCAATGACGATTTTTGCAGCTGATTACACGGACCGTGCTCTGGTCGGTACCAGCGGCATGGCATTTAAAATCGTCAACAGCCTGATGACGGTGATCCCAACCATCATCCTGTCATGGCTGCTGCTCAAGCTGTTTGCCGGTACCGCAAAGCGCTATCTGCTGTCGAATGCCCTGCTGGTCATTTGCATAGGCTTGATCTGGGCCCTGGTGATCTGGATGCTGCGCCGTGAATTTGCACTCGACCAGTCCAGCGTACCTGCCACCTGGTTTGGTGTATTGAATTCTTTCTTCCTGGTGATCCTGGCACCAATGTTTTCCAAAATGTGGGAAAAATACTGGAACCCTAGCGGCCCCGTCAAATTTGGTGTTGGCCTGATCTTGCTGGGCCTGGGGTTTGCGGCGCTGTCCTACGGTTCTGCCAGCATCCCTGCCGGTGCCAAAACCGCGGGCGTCAGCATGATCTTCCTGATCGCCGCCTACTTCTTCCATACCATGGGAGAACTCTGCGTATCACCGGTCGGTCTGTCGTATATCAGCAAGCTGGCACCGCCACGTCTGCTCGGCCTGATGTTTGGCGTCTGGTTCCTGAACACCGCCATTGCCAATAAACTGGCTGGCTTCAGCGGCAGTTATATCGACGATATTTCCAAGCATTATTCCATGTCCATCTTCTTCCTGATCTTCACCCTGATCCCGATCGCAGCAGGTGTGGTACTGATGTTGCTGGATAAATGGATGAAAAAGAAAATGCACGGCATCCACTAAGAAGCCTTTGCATAAAAAAACCCCGCACCATGATCCATCGTGCGGGGATTTTTTTATGCTAAACCGTAGTCAGCAGGCGATAACCTACCGCCGTCTCCGTCAATAAATACACGGGCAAATTCGGTTCATCTTCCAGTTTTTGCCGCAGACGCCCCATGAAAATCCGTAAGTAATGGCCATTCTCTGCATTCGATGGCCCCCACACTTCACGCAATAATTGTGGATTGCTGACCACCCGGCCCGGATTAGCCGCCAATACTGCCAGCAAGCGATATTCTGTCGGCGTCAAGTGCACAACTTGCCCGGCCTTGCTGACCAGCTTGGCTTTCAAGTCTATCTTGATATCGCCAAACTGCATCAGGCCATCCCCCTCGCTAGGACGCTGGCGGCGCATTGCCACCCTGACCCTGGCCATCAGTTCCGCCACTCCAAAAGGCTTGGTCAGATAATCATCTGCCCCCGCATCCAGCGCCTTGACCTTGATGTTTTCATCATCACGGGCCGACAGCACTATCACCGGTACCTGCGACCATTTGCGAATATCACGAATGAAATCGAGGCCGTCGCCATCAGGCAGACCAAGATCAAGGACGATGAGATTGGGTTTGCGTGTACCGGCATCGATCAGGCCACGCATCATGGTCTCGGCCATGAATACCTGCCAGCCCTCGGCTTCCAGCGACATCCTGACGAAGCGTCGTATCTGTGGTTCGTCTTCCACCAGCAGGGCGATATTGCAAGGTTCACTCATGGGTATTCCATTCTAAAACTGGAGCTGCTCATTCCATTTCCATCTCATCCAATTCATCCAGCGCGCTGATGTCCTGCTGGTTGCCGAGTGCCAGCTGAAACTCGAAACAGGCACCGCCCTGGCTGGCCGGGCGCGCACCTATCTTACCACCGTGGGCTGCTATCACCGCGCGACAGATGGACAGACCCAAACCCATGCCAGGCTGTGCCGATTCGCGTTCACCACGGGTAAATTTTTCAAAAATAGCTTCCTCTTTACCGGTAGGCAAGCCAGGACCATTATCCGACACACTGACCAGCAACATATCATCGCGACGCTCGGCGGCGATGGTAATCATGCTGCCGGGCGCTGTGTATTTGCCGGCATTTTCCAGCAAATTGCACAGTACTCTTTCCAGCAGCAAGGCATCATACCGCACCAGCGGGATGGCATTCCCCATGCTGACCTGTATCTGATGCCTGCTCAATGAAAACTTGCAGGCACGGACTGCACTGCCTATCACTTCCTGTATCGCTTGCCATTGCAAATTCAAGCGCACCTGGCCACTTTCTATACGCGCCATGTCGAGCAGATTATTCACCAGACGACTCATGCGCAGAGCTTCATCACGCAAGGCCAAGGCCAGTTCATGTTGCTGACTGCTCAAATCCGGCTTGGTCAGTGACAGGGTTTCAGACAAACCGACCAGCGAAGTCAGTGGTGTACGCAAATCATGCGACAAGGCAGACAACAAGGAATTGCGCAAGCGCTCTGATTCCATCGTCACCAAGGCATCTTGCGCCACTTCGACATAGTGCACCCGTTCCAGCGCAATCGCCGCCAGCGTAGCAAAGGTGTCCAGATGTTTGCGTTGCTCAATGATGTGCATCCATTTGCTGTCGCCTGCCTGCACCACCAGTACACCACGGGTGCGCATGGGTGCCACCAGCGGCAGATACCATATGCTGCCGCCTGCTTCGGGGCAGATTAATTCTGTACGCTCAAATGCGGTTTGTGCCGTTTGCATATCCAATGCACTCATATTCAGGGCGTTGCCATATTCCGGTCCAAACTCGGCTGGATACTGCAAGCGCCCATCAGCGTTCGGCAATAGCAGGCTGGCCCTGGCCTGAAAAGCATCTTCTATGAAATTGCGGCAAATGTCGCTGATCTGCTCCGTCTGCAACGCGGCTGACAGGGCACGCGCAAATTCATTGATGGCGCTTGCCCGCAAGGCCCGGTATTCGGCCACCCGGCTTTGCGTGCTGACATCCGCAATGAGCTTGGCGGCCATGCCACCCAACAGCAGGATCAGCACCATCGTCAGTGCATATTGCCAGTCATTGATCCAGAAAGAAAAACGTGGCTCGACAAAAAAGAAATCAAAACACAAGGTAGTCAGTACACTGGCTAGCAAAGCCGGGCCACGCCCCATGCGCATCGCCACGGCCATCACAAAAAATAACAGGATCAGGGCAATATTGGCAGGCTCTATATAGGATTGCCAGGGCCAGACCACCAGCACTGTCAACAAACTGATCGCTGTCGCACGCAGATAAGGCTGGCGCGTCAGCGTTCTGGCCACCGGCATGAAATATTCCACACGGCCTGTGCTTTGCCGCTTACGTGCTGCCGGGTCTGGTTTGCTGACTTGCCCTTCTCCTTTGATGCGGTCGGCATTGCGGCGTATTGCCAGATTGCGCAAAGCCATCAAATGGCCTTTGCGATACCAGGGTTCGCTGGCCTCAACACCTGCGCGCCGCAATTGTCCATGTTCAAAACGTGCAATCAATTCATCGACAGGGACATCCAGCAAAATCACTTCATCGGCATTGTCAAAGACGCTGTCCGGTATGGTCTGGATCCGGGTTTGGTTCTGGGTCCGGGCCACCTTGGTAATCGCGCTGACTGCGCCATGTAGTCCTTCCAGGTCTTGTACATTGACTGTGGTGTACACATCCGTTCCCGCTGCCAGCATATCGCGCACGTCTTGCCAGCGGGTGTCGTTCCGCATGACATGGCTATCATCAGTCATATTCAAATGTGCCAGTTCATCCAAGAGCAAAAGTTCAGGCTGGAAGTCGAGCGCAGCGGCCAGGTCGAATTCACCATGACGCAACAGCATGCAACCCGGACCGGCCAATGACTGCAGTTCAGCCTGCAAAGCCACTACGTCAGTTGGCTGATTCACGGACAGATGGATCAGGGTTTTTCGCCCCAGTGCCAATTGCTGACGGGCAGCGTTGAGCATGGCATAGGTCTTACCGACACCATTCACGGCACCAAAGTAAATACGCAAGCTGCCCTGAGATTCCGGCATGGCCGAATGTGTGTTCGCGTTCATCGAAGTGAGTATAAACCAGATTGATCTGATTGATCTGATAGCGCAGTGTGAGTATTCGTCTGGTGCACGATAACAGCAACGGTAAATTCCCGCATCAATTACCACGGCATGTTTACTTTATGTTTACGCCGGTTTTCAAACTCGTTACGCAGCATTTACGCCTTCATTGCTAAGCTGTCTTCATCGCAATTCAGTCATGGAGAAAACAATGAACGACACCAAAACCGGCCTGGCAACACGCCTTTTTCACAGCGCAAAAGACCTGGTCTGGCAAGACGATGTCTCAATGCGCAGCATTCGCCAATCAACTATGGTCAATGCAGAGGCTGCAGCAGAAAACCCCGCCATGCTCACTGTCACCAGAGCCGCTACGCAACATGCCAGCGAGCTTCCTGAAACAGGAATGAGCAAAGAATTATTTGCCCTGGTGATGGAAAGGCCAACCGCGTATTCAGCCCTGGCCGAAGCCATCGCTGCATTGGCAGAATTGCCCCTGGATGAAGCAACCCGTTATCGCTCTGCCTTTGCTGTACTCAGGAAAACCCAGCAGCGCACGGTGGAACAGGTGATGCAAGCCATTACCACCCATATGGATGTGCTGGTGGCAGAGCAAAGCCGTTTTTCCAGTCAGTCACATGCTGCTGAAGAAGCTGAAATCCATGCCCGCCTGCAAGAAGTCAAGGCACTCGGTAGTGCCATCACGCAAGGCAGGCAACAGATAGAACAATTGCGCAACGAGACCGAACAACGCATCAGCAAAGTACAGGAAGACCTGGAACGTAAACAGCTGCGTGCAGCCGAGTTGGAACGTGAAGCCGATATGCGAAAGAAAGCGATAGAAAAAACCGTACAAGACTTTACCCTGGCGGCAAACACCGTCAAGGCCAGACTGGAGGCAGATCAGTTGCGTATTGGCCAGCACCTTGCCACCTCATCCACTTCAGCCACCTAAGCCAACAATGTCTGAAGCGGGTAGTACAACGCTTTATTTAAAAAACCAAGAGAACAATCATGAGTGAACATATACCTGGAGTCCCCTCCAATTTCAAGCCCAAGTCTTTCTGGGAAAAACCAGAAGGCGTGACCGGGCAAATCGTTGCCGTCAGTGCGATAGCTGGTGTCGGTTATGTCTTGTATGCATGTCTGCCTAAAATTATCACACTGCTGGAAAACACTTTGTATGCAGGCGTGCTGGGTGTAACGGCCATCGCCTTTGCCTATGTCGCGACCGACAGGCGTTTCTGGCGGCTGGGTTCTTACCTGTACCAAAATGCTATGCGGGCGATTACCCGTCTGTTCGTCGAAATTGACCCGATAGGCATCATGCAGACCTATGTGTCTGAGCTGGAGAAAAAACTAGGCAACATGAATGGCCGCATCGCCAGCCTGGCTGGAATGATACGCGCCTGCCAGGAAGAAATACGCAGCAATGAAAGCATACGCAACAAGTCTTTGATGATGGTGAAAGAAGCCAGCAAGGCCGGCAAGACCATCGTGATTGCAGAAGAATCACGCCAGGCCGGTCGCATGCAGGAAGCCAATATCACCTATCAGGATTTGCTGACCAAGATGCAGTTGCTGTATGCGGTGCTGGTGAAATACCAGGAAATTTCGCTGTTCCTGATCAAGGACATCAAGCGCGAGATTGACGTCAAGCAGCGTCGTAAAAAAATGACGGATGCTGCCTACTCCGCCATTAAATCAGCGCGCAGCATCATCAATGGCGACCCCGACGCACGTGCCATGTTTGATATGGCGAATGAATACCTGGCCAATGACTATGCAATGAAAATAGGTGAGATCGAAGACTTTGTACGCATGTCGGATTCTTTTGTCAGCACCATCGATTTGCAAAACGGTATGTATGAAGCAAGCGCCATGAAGATGATAGAGGAATGGGAAAAACGTGGCGACTCCATCCTGCTGGGCGCAGACCAGAAGCGCCTGATGATAGAAGGCAGCTATGCCGGTAACACAGTCACGACCAGCAAGACTGATGCATCCACCACGCCCGGTAATACGCCAGCGGATGGCAGTGCACAGAAAAACTGGTTTGACCACAAATGATTTGGAAGCCTCATGCATCTGATGCCTGATGCAAATGAAGTGAAGTGAAACGTAACGTAACGAGTAAACAAGCATACACAAGGAGAAAAACATGCTTAAGCCCTTACCCCGTCTGTTGCTGATTGCCACCGTTGTCGGTGCCGGCATCTACGGCTTGAATACCTATGTAAAAAGCAGCAATGGCCTGAAATTCTGGAGCGTAAAAACAGCCGTACCGACGGCGATGGAAATCCCGGTCCAGGCCAATGCACAAGGCCAAAACAGCATTGCTGCCGCATTTACGCTGGCACCGTCCACGCTTGACTACCAGGCACGCATGCTGGTCTTGCCATGGAATGCCGAAGCATCCATCCATTATGCCAACGGTGATGCGACAACCGCACGCGGCAGCCTGATGGATAAACACGGCGTCCACCTGCAACTGGAACGTCAGGACGACTATGCACAAATGATCGCCGAACAAGCCATCTTTGCCGGTGAAGTTGCCAAAGGCGTGGCTTACCCGGGCAAAGGCGCTGCCTTTGTCGTCATCATGGGTGACGGTGGTCCCGGCTATTTCGCTGCGGCGCAGGAAAGCATGAGCAAACTTGGCCAGCAGATTGAAGTGATAGCTTCACTTGGCTATTCACGCGGGGAAGACAAATGCATGTTGCCAGCCGAAGTCGCTACTGATCCGCAAAAGGCACGCGGCGCACTGATTGGTGCCGTCTTGCGCGATGGCGACTGGAACATCTGCATGAAGTATGCGGCCGACAATAAAATCCCGGTCAATCCTGACGTTAAAACCTATGACCCGGATGCGATCAATTTTGTCAGTGTCGCTTCATTTGCCGAATCGGATGAAAAACTGATCGCTGCCGCCAACCAGGGTGCTTGCGAAACTCGCCCGGTGATACGGAATGGCAAGACCACCAGTGAACGCCGTAAAGTTTGCCAGAACGGTACCGCCACCTGGACCCCAGGTGATGTCAAGGTGGCGCGCGAAGTTGGTGGCCTGGCTGCCGTTGCTTCCACCCGTGAATACATGTGGCAGATGCCAGCCACCATCATTGGTAACCGCCAATGGATGGCGCAAAACCCTGAGTATGTCAAAAACATGCTGGCTGCCGCATTTGAAGCCACCGACGCCATTCGCAGCAACGACACGGAATTGCTGAAAGCCAGCGCGGTGGTTGCCAAAGTCGCCAAAGAAGAAAATGCACAATGGTGGATGAAGTACTACAAGGGTGTGGTAGAGAAAGACCGTAAAGGCCTGGACATACGCCTGGGCGGTTCGACCTCCAGCAACCTGGCGGACAACCTGTTCCTGTTTGGCCTGAACGGCAATGATAATTTGTACCAGCGTGTCTATAACGTCTTTGGTGGCATTGCAAAACAATACTACCCGGCCGACATGCCAGAAATCATCAGCTACGACAAGGTGGTCAACACCAGTTATCTGCAGGCCTTGGCAGCCCGTGCGAAGAGTATGACAGCCCGTGCAGACACGCCACGTTTTGATCAGAATGCACCCGCCGTATCCACCTTTGCCAAACGTGGCTGGGCGATTGAATTTGAAACCGGCAAGGCCAGCTTTAAACCAGCGGCGACGGAAACGCTGGAAGCTTTGCTGAATCAGGTTGCTGTGTCCGGCCTGGCGATACAAATCAATGGCCATACCGATAAGGCTGGCAGCGCCGACGCCAACCTGATCTTGTCGAGAAAACGTGCGGACGCAGTACGTAGCTGGTTGCAAGCGAATGCAGCATCTGAATTCCCGGAAGGACGCATCCGCGTGCGCGCCTTTGGTGACAGCCAGCCTGTGGCGGATAACAGCACTGCCGAAGGCCGTGCCCATAACCGCCGGGTAGAAGTCGCGCTGATCAAGACCAGCAATGAATAAGCAAACTGTTTGGGCTGAATATTCCAGAAATACATCAGTTGAGTAACGAGGTGGTGCAGCGGAACATCCCACTGCACCACCCTTTTTCGATAAGTTTTGGCTACAGAATCGATCATCATGTCCCTACGCTTGCATCCAGGCATACAAAATATCTTCCTGCCGTACTCACCCTTCCATGCGGCACGCAGCTTGCTGCTGGTGCAGTTGATTATTGCGTTCACCTTGTGGAGTCTGCACAGCACCAGGGTATTGCCATCCCCGACAGAAATCGGCCTGGCCTGGCTCAAGCTGTTCAATGAACAAGGCTTGTTGCTGGAATTGTGGGCCAGCGTCAAGGTCTTGCTGCTGTCCCTGCTGATGTCAACCGGCATAGCGCTGCTGATCGCGGCGGCCAGTACCGCCCCCATCTTCCTGCCGCTGGCACGCTTTGCGTCGGTGTTGCGCTTTCTTGGTTTTGCCGGCCTCAGTTATCTGTTCATGCTGCTGACCAGTGACGGCTATGAATTGAAGCTGACCCTGCTGACCTTTGGTACCAGTGTCATGATGGTGACCGCCCTGATGGCGGAAGTACAGGCCATACCGCAAGATGCCATCGACCACTGCCAGACCCTGGGCATGCGCAACTGGCGCATCACCTATGAACTGGTGATACTCGGCAAGGCCGATACCCTGCTTGACCTGGTCAGGCAAAACGCCGCCATAGGCTGGACCTTGCTGACTATGGTGGAAGGCCTGACCCGCTCGGAAGGCGGCATCGGCGCGCTGCTATTGAACCAGAACCGTTACTTTCAACTCAGCGGCGTATTCGCCATACAGATCAGCATCCTGTCGTATGGCGTGGCGCAAGATTACCTGTTGGCTCGATTGAGACTGACACTCTGCCCTTACACCAGAACAAGCTAAATACACACATAACGAGAATGCAGCATGAATACCGCGATGACCACTTTACCTACCCAGCCAGCGCCCTTGCCCTATCAGGTGGGTGAACGGCTATTGAGCATAGAACAGCTATGCGTCAGCTATGGCCAACCAGTGCTGACCAATGTCAGTGCCCATATCGACAACCTGACACGCGACGGTGTGGAGCAAGGTCAGGTAGTCTGCCTGCTGGGTCCATCCGGCATAGGCAAGACGCAATTGTTCCGCTGCATCGCCGGCTTGCAAAAACCCAGTTCAGGCGGGGTCTACCTGAACGGCAAGAAAACCCCGGTCACACCCGGCGAAGTAGGTGTGGTCGCACAGCATTACCCTTTGCTGGCGCACCGCACGGTACTTGGCAATTTGCTGGTGGCGGCCAAACGCAAAATCGCCGACCATGCTCAGGCACAAGCAAAAGTCATCGCCCTGCTGGAAGAATTTGACCTGGCAGACAAGGCCCATTGCTACCCTGCCGCCCTGTCTGGCGGGCAGCGTCAGCGTATTGCCATCGCCCAGCAATCCTTATGCAGTGATCACTTCCTGCTGATGGATGAGCCTTTTTCCGGCCTTGATCCACTGGCCAAGGCCAAGGTCTGCGACACCATACTCAAGATATCGACCCTGGATGAACTCAATACCATCATCGTCGTCAGCCATGATATTGATGCATCGATTGCCATTGCCGATACCATCTGGCTGTTGGGGCGCGATTTTGACCAGGCCGGCAATCCTGTTTCAGGAGCACGTATCAAGTACCACTACGACTTGATAGAACGCGGCCTGGCCTGGCGCAGGAATATGGAAGACACTGCTGAATTCCAGGAATTGCGCAGGGAAATCAGGCAGCGTTTTACAGAGCTTTAAAAAGGGCACTGCCCTGGTCTATGCCTTAAACGTGATCCACGGCCTGAGCCTGACTGCTGCCCTGATCAGCCCGGCTTCTTCCTGCGCTTCTATGACCGGGCCTATGGGTTTATAGGCTTGCGGTGCTTCTTCGATGCGACGTTCTTCTCGCAGGGTCACACATTGCCAGCTTGCTTCTGCATTGTCGTGACGCATGCGTCGTACATCTTGCCGCCGGACCCGCCTGCCGGCACCATGGCTGCAAGACCATAACCAGTCAGGATTACCCAGCCCCTGCACCAGGTAACTGGCGTCGCCCATGGAGCCCGGTATCAGCGCCAGGTCACCATCGCGTGCGGGTGTGGCACCTTTTCTGTGTATGTTCATGCCATGTTCACGCAAGATAACGTTATGCGGGACATCCACGATCAGTTTCGACCTGGCCTCACCCAGCACGGCTTGCAACTGTTGCCTGACCAGTTCAGCCAGCACCATGCGATTGGCCCAGGCATAGCGTGCTGCCACACCCATGGCGTGCAGGTATTCCCCTGCCAGTTCACCACTGAGACCATACAACGCACTGTCGGGATGTTTCAAACCGGCTGGCCATTCTGATCTGGCCCTGTCCATCCAGCGCTGGCCGACATAGAAGCCGACATCGCGCGAGCCACTATGTATCATGACCACCATATCGTCTTTTGCCAGACCCGCGCGATAAGCCAGATGGCGGTCGAATACAGCGTCAACTATCTGCAATTCAACAAAGTGATTGCCTCCGCCGGTGGTCCCCAGACTGGGGTCGCGCATTATGCCGTTGCGATTAAACCAGGCTTCGGGCGCATAGCGGCTTGCACCGCCAAATTCATGCAGACCTATGCAGGCAGCAAGTTCTTGCTGCAACCTGTCCCGGTCTGCCGCTGCCCAGATGCCGCTATCTGGCAAGCTATCCAGAAAAGCTGCCGGGCCGGCATCGCACAGTGCGGCAAAAGCCTGGGCATGTGCGGGGACATCCCTGGCATTTTCCAGCAAGACTCTTTGCAATTGGCGGATCAACGCATCTTTATGCAGGCTGGCCTGTGTCAGGTTGAAACCTGTCGTCAACAAGCGCATGCCGCAATTGATATCTGTACCGATGGCGGCCGGAATCACGAAGTCGGCATCGGTGGCGACGATGGAGCCTACCGGCGCAATGCTGCCGGGATGGAAATCCGGTGTAGCACAGGCCTTGCAAACCCCATGACTGTTATCCGGAGATTTGACTGCAGCAAAAGCCAGCAATTGCCTGACCGCCTTTTCTTCCAGCGGAAGCGAGTCTGGCAGCAACACTGAAGCCTGCGCATGTACATTGTGGAGTTGAAATATGCCATTGGCATGTTCAACATGGATGCCCTGTCTTTGTAGCGCCGATTGGAGACGGGAAAAAGACGGAGGTGAGGAACGGAGAATAGAAGTCATGACGGCTACCAAAATTTGAAGTACAGGTGCGCCTCCGGCGATTCGGGGCATTTGTACCTCTAGCAGCAGCGCCAAGAGGAAAGTGTTAAGTATAAACAAATTTGCTGCAATTGCAAATATTGCTATGCATGGAGCGGCATGTCGGACTTGATGCCGGCCACCGAAAGAACACCTTCGTCCCCACAGCTTCCCCGGCCGGTTTCAAGCGCGCCAGGCGCTCGGCCTCAGTTGGGTCGCGGCCAGCCCAATAGCGAAAAGCCGCTATTCCTTGCCGTGAGCAGCCGTGTCGCTGGCACCTGCAGGCCGGGAAACCTGGAAGACGTTCTCAGGTAAGACCTGAACGTAGTCGTTCAAGCCCCCGGAACGTAAGATCGGATAGGCTTGCGCGGTCTGGTACACGCCGTCCTTCAAGAGTAATTTGTCGATGTGCACGGCCACCACCTCGCCGAGGACCAGCCAGCTGTTCACCTTCTCGCCATCCGTGTTTCGAAACTGGACGATATCGATGACCTTGCACTCCATCGCGGCACGGCTTTCCCCCACGCGGGGTACATTGACCACACGACCCGGCATGGCTGTGAGGCCTGCGAAGGAGAACTCGTCCTCGCCATGCGCAAGTGGAGTGGCAGTCTGGTTCATCTGGTCGCCCAACTCTCGTGTCACCAAATTCCAGACGAACTCGCGTGTTTCGGATGCGTTCTGCACACTGTCCTTCCAGGTGATCGAAGAGAACCCGATGATGGGCGGATCGTAGTTGAACGCGTTGAAAAAACTGTAGGGAGCCAGATTGACTCGCCCCTGCGCGTCCCGCGTCGATATCCAGCCGATTGGACGTGGGGCGATTAGCGCATTCAGTGGGTTATGACTCAGCCCATGGCCCTTGGAGGGCTCGTAGTAGTGGAAGTCTCGTGTGATCATTCTGGCGGTTTTCTGCGATGTGCATCGCGCTATTAAGGTAACTCGATCAGCGGTAATACATGTCCCACCTTCACGAGTGCAAAGAAGGCTGTGACTATGAACTGGATCGCGTGCGGATCAGTTTTCAGCCGCTTTTTTTTGTGCGAAGTGCGGCAGAACCTGTGCTGGCCAGCACAGGTTCACTCCCTTTATTTAGCTTGTGCGGCCAACTTCGCCATCAAAGCCTGGCCGAAGACATCGGTCGACAGGGGCTGTTGGCCGGTGATCAATTCCCGGTCAACTACGACGTTGGCTTGCCAATCTGCAGCATTCTGAACAATGGCGCCGGCTGCGGTCAAAGCTGCGTCCGGATAGAAGAGGACCTGACCACCGAGTTGCGCGTTACCTTCTATCTGCTTTTCTTCGGATGTTGCAAAGACACTCAGCTTGTAACCCGCATACGTCCATCCCTGCGACAGGCTCTTGACCGTAGCGGTATCGCCAGCGATGAGGGCAGACTGAAACTTGGCTGCCTCAGGTAGGGTGGCCAAAAGAGCGATCGGTCCGTGGCAAATGATCGCTGTAGGCTTCGCGGCCGCGTGGAAGTTCTTCAGGATGGTGCCGAGCGACTGGTCCTTCAGCAAGTCTTGCATCGGTGCGTGGCCGCCCGGAATGAACACCGCTGCATAGCCACTGGCGCCTTCTGTGGCAACCGATGCCAAGGTTTTGGGCTTCTTCAACGAATCGAACTTCGCTACGAAAGAAAGTGCGTCTTCGCGCTTCACATCGTTTCCTCCGAAATAATTCTTGTTGTTCGAATTCGCATCCATTTCTGGTGTGTCGCCTTTTGGATTGGCGAACACTGGCGTGTACCCCGCTTCGACCAGCATCCGCAGTGGAACAGCAAGCTCGTTGAGGAAGTAACCCGTTTTGTACTGTTTGCCATCCCGGAGTTCGAGTTCATGGGCGCTCGACATCACTACAAGGATCTTTCCCTTGGTAGCGGCGGAGGCGCCAGCTGGCATGAGACTGGCCGTGGCCGCAAGCGCGATGGACATGAGCGCGGTTTTGAAAGTATTCATGTTGAAAGTCATATTGGTTCCTTTAGTCATTCGTGAGGTTGAGGTGGGTTGAGAGTCAGAGAACGGTTGATGCCTGACTGGCGAGCGTCGGATAGTCGGTGTAGCCCTTGGCACCGGGCGTGTAGAACGTGGTCGGGTCAGGCGCATTCAATGGCGCGTCCTGGCGCATGCGCTCGACCAGATCAGGGTTGGCAATGAAAGGCCTGCCCATGGCTACCAGGTCCGCGCGACCTTCGCTCAGCGCCTGTTGTGCGCTGACTTTGTCCTGCCCGCCGGCGAGAATGAAAGGGCCGTCGAACGCAGCCCTCAAATCGGCTTTCAGCTTGGCCGGTACAGGCGGCGCGCCCATCGCCGAATGGTCCAGCACGTGAACATACATGAGGCCGAGCGCGGAGAGTTGCTTGACCAGCACCAGGTACTGTTCGTCCACGCCTTCGTATGCGCCGGCAGCATTGACCACGCCATGGGGCGACAAGCGGATGCCCACTCGCTCAGCACCAATCTCCTTCACAGCCGCACGGGCAACCTCCAGCACCAAGCGGTTGCGTCCTTCAGCCGTGCCGCCGTAACCATCCGTGCGGCGGTTGATGTTGGCATTCAGGAATTGCTCGAGAAAGTAGCCGTTGGCGGCGTGTAACTCGATGCCGTCAAAGCCGGCCTGGATGGCAAGGCGCGCGGCCTTTGTGTATTCGCCGATCACGGCCTGGATGTCGGCCTCGGTCATGGCGCGCGGCGGCGTGTGTGGCTGGCTGCCTTGGGTATCGGTCCACATCTCGCCAGGGCAGGTCTCCGGTGAAGGTCCCAGCACTTCTGCGCCAGCCGGCAGGTTGGCCTGGTGGGTCACGCGGCCGGTATGCATTAGCTGCACGACGATCTTGCCGCCCTTGGCATGCACTGCGTCGGTCACGAGCTTCCAGCCTTGCACCTGGGCGTCATTGAACAGGCCGGGGATACGGGCATAACCCAAGCCATTGGGTGACGGTGAGGTTCCTTCCGTAATGATGAGGCCGGCGCTTGCACGCTGGGCATAATAAGCTGCCATCAAGCTGTTGGGCGTGTTGTTGTCGCTTGCGCGGCTGCGCGTCAGCGGCGACATCACGGCGCGATTGTTGAGCTGGGTGGAACGCAGTGAGAAGGCTTCGAAAAGCATGGACTGTCCTTGGAAAATGAAAAAGGTGAAAAATAGAAGAGCAGTGACACTCAGTTAGCGGGAATCAAGCGATCTTGTAACGAGGAGCTGGCGTTCCGGCTTGGGTGTTCGCGAACAGTTCGGAACGGGCCGCGTCGTATTTCTCCCACAGCGTTGCATCGGCGACCGATGGCCATGTGACGGTTTCGCCCTGATCCAAGCCCGCGAGGGCTGCATCGACCATGTGTTCGGTCGTCATCAGCGTATTTTTGTTGAGGGCCGCCAGCGGGACGCCCGACAGATCCCAGAGCTCAGTGGCTGTGGATGCGGGCAAGACCAATTGAACTTTTACGCCGGTTTCGGCAAGTTCTTGCTGCAACCCTCTACTGTATTGCAAGACAAAGGCCTTGGTACCGCTATAGATGGCGCTGATCGGCAGCGAGTGGACAGCCAGGGCAGATGCGATATTGATGATCAGGCCCTGGTTTCTCGCCACGAAAGCGGGCAGCGCAGCTTGCGTCAGGCGCGTCAGCGCTGTGATATTCAGGGCAATCTGGGACTGTGCGTCGTCCGCCGACGTTTGGGCAGCCGGTCCCAGTCGCGCAATGCCAGCGTTGTTCACCAGGACGCGCACGTCTCCATTGGTGGCCAGAAGCGTCTCAATCCGCGCCAGGTCCTGGTCTTTGGTCAGATCGGCTGAGATTGCCTCGGCTTTGATACCGTGCGCCTTTGAGAGTTGCGCGCAGAGGGCTTCCAGGCGATCAGCGCGCCGGGCGACGAGAATGAGATCGTATCCACGCGCAGCGAGGCGATCCGCATAAACGGCTCCGATACCGGAGGAAGCCCCGGTGACAAGGGCGACATTCTTAGAGTTTGGATTTGTCATTGATAGCCTTCTATTATGGTTAAGTGCTCAAGTAATATAATTGAGGGCTCAAGCATAATACAAAAAACGACTCAAGTGCAATATAATTGAGGGCTAAAGTGTAAACTTGACAGCAAGTGGCTTGCCGATGGTGCAGCACGCAACAATTTTTAAACTATGGGTATGACCTCAAATCTTATTGATACGAAAAACAGTCCGGATTCGCCCGCCACAAGTGAGCAGGAAATCCTGGTCGGACGGGTCTGCACGGCCACGTCACTGCGCCTTGCAGCGCGCAGACTTGGGCAACTGTATGACGAGGCACTGGCACCGTTGGACCTCAAAGCCACGCAGCTCGCACTCATCTCAGAAATAGACAAGCTCACGGGTGCCGATCAACAAGGACCAACGTTGCAGGATCTGGCGACCCGGCTTGCTATCCAACTTTCGGCTCTGACCCATGCGCTCAGACCGCTGGTCCGCGATGGAATTGTTGAACTGCGTCAGGACGTCCAAGACCGGCGGACCAAACACGGCGTTCTCACCCCGCTTGGCAAGACACTGCTTTCCGAAGCATTGGTGCGCTGGGCGGTAGCAAACGATCAGGTAGAGGTCGCTCTGGGCCCCGCATCAGCTGCAAGCTTGCGGGCACTGGCCGATCAGGTGGCTTCCGACGCGTTTCTAGTTGCCTATAAAGCGGAGATCACCTCCAGTTGAACCTGAGTGTGTCGTCCGGGCTGATACCATCTGGCTATTGGGACGCGACCATGAGCCGGCCGGCCATCCGGTTTCCGGTGCCCGCATCAAGTATCACTATGACCTGATAGGACGCGGCCTGGCCTGGCGCGGGAACATGGAAGACACGGCAGAATTCCAGGCACTGCGCAGGGAAATCAGACAGCGATTTATAGAGCTTTAAATACTGAGCTTCAAATACGGCGCTCTAAACATAGTCCCGCGCAGAGTCTATGCCTTGAACGTAACCCACGGCCTTAGCCGGACTGCTGCCCTGATCAGCCCGGCTTCTTCCTGCGCTTCTATGACCGGGCCTATGGGTTTATAGGCTTGCGGTGCTTCTTCAATACGACGTTCTTCTCGCAGGGTCACACATTGCCAGCTTGCCTCTGCATTGTCGTGGCGCAGGCGTCGTACATCCTGCCGCCGTACCCGTCTGCCGGCACCATGGCTGCAAGACCATAACCAGTCAGGATTACCCAGCCCCTGCACCAGATAGCTTGCGTCACCCATGGAACCCGGTATCAGCGCCAGGTCACCATCGCGTGCGGGCGTGGCACCTTTTCTGTGTAACATGCTGCCACACCCATGGCTTGCAGGTATTCCCCAGCCAGTTCACCAGTGAGACCATACAGCGCACTGTCGGGATGTTTCAGGGGCGGCGCTGGCTGGTCGCGTTCAGCTTCGGCCTGATCCATGGCTTTGGTTTCGCCAGTGTACTGGCTGACCTTGGCTTGCTACAATCGGCGCTGGTCATGGCATTGGTCGGTTTTAACCTGGGCGTGGAAATTGGCCAGTTGACCATCGTTGCAGGATTTCTGCCGCTGGCTTTCCTGCTGCGCCGCCACTGGCTGTATCAGCGTGCCATCGTGCAAGCGGGATCAGGACTGATCATCATCATCGCTCTGATATGGTTTATTGAACGTGCTTTTAACATGTGTCTTATTTCCTAACGCCGGTATGCCTGTTCGTCCAGGGACAGGGTAAGGTGGATCCCTGATACAGATACCTGCATAAAAAAATCCCGGGCTCATTGGTCATGGATCATTGGCCCGGGATTTTTTTACAAAGACCTGCGCTTGAGCTGGCTTCGATTTGCCGTCATTTGATCTTCTTGCCGCTTGATTTGTTTTCTCCGTGAACGGTCATGCCGGTCACAATACCGCTGGCATCTTTTTCAAAATGTACAGTAACGTCATTATTCAGCATAAAGTAGTTACCGTTGACATCCGGGAACAACTCTTGCTGGAAAGCACCCAGGGGGTCAGCCTTGATGTGCAGACGATCACCATCCGCTGTGACGACAACAGGAAAACTGGCTACGGTATATTCACCGGCAAATTTTTTATATTCTCCAGCATCGCCGGCGACAGCCACTTTTTCTATGACCCGGTAATCGGTCCAGCCATATTCTACCGAGATGGCACGCAAAACTTCCTGTATCAGTTCTGCGCCATTGTCGCTATTCGTCATCAGGGTTGCGCCCTGGCCAGTGCTGTTGAAGGCAGTCATCATGGTGCGAATACCCATGTTGCCACCAGAGTGACCAAAGCTCTCATGTTCATCCTTGACTGCCCCTACAAACAAGCCCAGACCGTAATCACTGAGCTTGCTGCGCGTCAGCATTTGCCTGGTCATGTTCTGTGACAGCACTTTATTCGATGTGCCTGCGCTGCTTTGCTGTATCTCAATGACAAAGCGTGCCAGATCTGATGGCGTGGTCCACAAGCCTGCTGCTGCCAGTTCAGGATATCGGTGCCAGTTGCCAGGCACAGGCTTGCCATCTGCCACATAGGTAGAAGCCGTCATTGCCTGCCACTGTACAGGTAACTCAAAGCTGCTGTGTTCCATGCCCAGCTTGTCGAGCACGGTTTTTTTCATCAAGGCGGGAAAGCTTTCATGCGTGGTATCCGTCATCAATAGCTGGACTATGGAATACCCGCCACCAGAATAACTCCAGGCACTGCCAGGCAAAGCGGTCACTCTGACAGCCGCTGAATTGGCCGGCTTTTTGCCGTCCAGAATTTGCAGCAAAGTTGGCACGTCTTGGTTGTATGCGTAACCCTGAAAACCATGCACATTCACGCCGGCGGTATGGCTTAACAGTCCGCGCAAAGTGACTGCCTGTTGGGCAGTATAGGCACTGCCAGGCAGCTTCCATGACACCAACTGCTGATTGACATCCCCGTCCAGACTTAACGTGCCGCGTTCAACCAGAGCCAATGCCGCCATGGCTGTCACCGATTTACTGATCGATGCGGCCTGGAACCTGGTTTCGACAGTCACTGGCCGTTTGCTGGCCAGGTCGGCATAGCCGTAGCCACGCGCCCATTCAATTTTGCCGTGATTGATGAGTGCAATACTGATGCCTGGTACCTTGAGTGCTTCCATCCGATCGGATAAACGCATGGGCTGCACAGGCTTGCCCTTGATCACGGCTTGTGGCAGCAAGCCATTCTCTACATGGCGTATATGTTCAGCTATCGTGGCAGTATCATCCGCAACTGCCTGTGTTGCGTAGATTAACAAGGACAGGCAGGCTAAAGGGAAAACGACTTTCTTCATTTTTTAATGAACCCGGTTAGTGGCAGACATGGTCTGGAGCGGGCTGACTCTAGCACGTGTCATGCATGGCTAGCAACACAGTAAGCCCACCTTCCTTTTACCAGGCGATAAAAAACCCCGCTGAATACATACAGCGGGGTTCATAAGTGAAAGCAGTGCAGCCTGGCTTAGCGCTCTATCGCCAGCGCCACACCCATGCCACCACCGATACACAAACTCGCCAGGCCTTTTTTGGCATCGCGACGTATCATTTCATGGATCAGGCTGACCAGGATGCGGGCACCCGATGCGCCGATAGGGTGACCAATCGCAATCGCACCACCGTTGACATTGATCTTGCTGGTATCCCAGCCCATTTCCTTATTGACGCCGATGGCTTGTGCTGCAAAGGCTTCATTGATTTCCATCAGGTCCAGATCCTGATGTGTCCAGCCAGCTTTTTTCAGGCACAACTGGGCGGCGGGAACTGGTCCCATGCCCATGATGGTTGGATCAATACCGGCAGAAGAATAAGCTTTGATGCGGGCCAGCACTGGCAAACCCAGCTCGTCCGCTTTTTTGGCGGACATCATGATGACAGCAGCAGCACCATCGTTCAGGCCGGATGCATTACCGGCAGTGACCGTGCCATTCTTGTCGAAAGCCGGACGCAGCGAAGCCAGCGATTCCAGCGTGGTGCCGTGCTTGATGAATTCATCACTGTCAAATACGGTCGTGCCTTTTTTGCTGACCAGTTCAAAAGGAATGATTTCATCCTTGAACTTGCCGGCCTTTTGCGCAGCTTCTGCCTTGTTTTGGGATGCCAGGGCAAACAAGTCTTGCTCTTCACGGGTGACGCCAAATTTTTTGGCGACGTTTTCGGCAGTGATACCCATGTGGTACTGGTTATACACGTCCCACAGACCGTCGACGATCATGGTATCGACCAGCTTGGCGTCGCCCATGCGGAAACCGTCGCGGGAACCGTTCAATACATGGGGGGAAGCACTCATGTTTTCCTGGCCACCGGCGATGATGATGTTGGCATCACCGGCTTTGATGGCTTGCGCCGCCAGATGCGTTGCTTTCAAACCACTGCCGCATACCTTGTTGATGGTGAAGGCTGGCACCATGTCTGGCAAACCCGCCTTGATGACCGCCTGACGCGCTGCATTCTGGCCAACACCAGCAGTCAACACCTGACCGAGGATGACTTCATTGATCAGATCGCCACTGATGCCGGTCTTTGCCAGCAAGGCCTTGATGACATGGGCGCCCAGTTCGGAAGCAGCCGTTTTTGCCAAAGAGCCGCCAAATTTACCTACTGCAGTACGGCCTGCAGCTACGATTACCACGTCTTGCATGTGAATTCTCCTGGTTTTACCTCTGAGGGTATTGGGATGGTCAAACGAATGCTGCTAAAAACAGGACTTACGCAAAATTGTTCCAGCAAGCTTATCACTTTAGGAAACCTCCCTTGCACGGGAGGTTCGTTTCGTTGGCAGACAACATGTTGTCTGAAACCCCAACTACACCGACAGCGACGACGACAGTACTTTAGTACGGCTAGGAAGCTGCAACGCAGCTGGAGCAATTTTGCGTAAGTCCTAAATAGAATACATCCTCTAGCTTACCATTGCTCGCGCTTGCAGGAGGTGGCACACTTTAAAAAAGATGGTGTTTTGCCATGAAGCTGGCTTGATGTGTATCAGAACAACGGCTCTTTTATATGTTCCGCCACTTTGGCCAACACCAATTCCGCCATCGGTGACAGGCTGCGCCGTTCCAGGCTGACCACGCCTATTTCGGCATGAATGGCTTGCCAGCCATCCACTTTCAACTCGACCAGCTCACCATTTCCCAGCTCTTTTGCCACCGCTGCATGGGTGCATAAGAGGATGGCATCGCTATGCATGACCACCTGTTTCAAGACGTGGATATTGTCGCAGGTGGTCACCAGCGGCAGATCCTGACCCGGTTCCAGCCCCAGCGCCTTGCGCAGGGATGGCAGGAAAATATCTGCCAGGTACACACTGGCATAGCTGGCGCTTTGCAGATCATGCACGCTCAGCATGCCTCTTGCTATTAGTGGGTGCCCACTACGACAATACAACCCGCCAAACTGACGCGTCAGGTGTCTGGTTTTGACACGTTTGTTGGGGTTCAGGGTGCGGGTATCGGCGATGAAAAATTCCAGCTTCTCGGCCAGCAGGTGTTCCATCAGGGTATCGCTGTTATTCACTTCCAGCACCGTGCGCATACGTGGGTAAGTGACCGCCAACTCCGTCAGCACCGCTGGCAGAAAGCTACCCGCCGGGAAAGGCCCGGCCCCGAAGCTGATCTGGCCACTTTCGCAATCGCGAAGTTGTGTCATCTCTTGCTTCAGACTATTCGCGGCATGCAGCAAATCGCGCGCACGTGTGACCAGTTGGCGGCCAGCGGCCGTCACAGTGGCACCGGCCTGGTCGCGGTCAAACAGGCGCATGCCCAGTTCATCTTCCAGACCAGAAATACTGCGGCTTAATGCTGGCTGGCTGAGATTGAGCTTGTCTGCCGCGCGGGCAAAATTACCTTGCTCTGCCAGTACAACCGCATGTTTGAGCTTGTTCAGGTTCATCGCAAGTGCATGGTCACGCCATACTTTTTAAGCATTGAGATAATAATTATAATGCATTGGACGTATGCACCCAAGTATCCCACACTGCCTGTATCAATAGCAGCTGCAAGCTCAGGTGGAGACCCTATGGCAAACCAGGAAAGCAAGATCAGTCGCAGAAAAGTGCTGGCAGCGATGGCAGGCGTGGGTCTTGGGGCCGCCATAGGCGGTGCGGCTGACAAGCATCAGAGGCCGCGCAGCATACCCAATGTGCCGGGGGCGATGTCTGCGGCAGGCCTGCGCCAGCGGCGACCGAATATCTTGCTGATCGTGAATGACCAGTTGCGACACTGGCAAGACCTGCCATCTGGCCTGGGTCTGTCAGCGCATGAGATGCTGCTGGAGCAGGGCATAGGCATGACGAATTTCCATGCGAATACCACGCCCTGCTCGCCTTCACGCTCGAATATGTATTTCGGCCAGCATACCCAGCACACGCAGATGACGGCGAATGTCGATGCACCACCGGCTTTCCCGCAACTGGCGGATGGTTTGCCCAGTCTCGGGCATTTGTTAAGAGCACAGGGCTACTACACTGCCTACAAGGGCAAATGGCACTTGAGCCATCTGCGCGCCGACCCCGGCCTGGTGTACGGACCTTACCCGACAACCGAAAATGCGCTTGAGCCTTTTGGTTTTTCTGACTACAACGCCGATGGTGACCCGCATGGTTCGACCTGGACCGGGTATCGCTATGACGGGCAGATCGCCAGCAATGCCGTGCAATGGCTGGGTAGCAAGGGGCGCGAGATGGGTAGTGTGCGTGGCAGGCAACCCTGGTTTCTGGCCGTGAATTTCGTCAATCCGCATGATGTCATGTACGTCAGTACCGGCGATAAACAAGTAGCCAGCCGACAGCAGCGCAATATGCTGTCGCCCCTGTCCTCGCCGCCGACCGGTGGCTTCTATGACAAAAACTGGGATCTGCCCCTGCCTGACAGTTATTACCAGGATAAATTGAGCGACAAACCCTGGGCCACGACTTCCTACATGGAGATGTGCAACTGGCTGTACGGCCAGATAGACCCGAACGATGAAGCCGCCTGGCGTGCCTATCAAAGCTATTACTTAAATTGCGTGCGCGATGTCGACAGCCATGCCCTGACCGTATTACAGGCATTGAAAAAACTGGGCATGGACAAGGACACCATCGTCATCTATACCTCAGACCATGGCGAAATGGCCGGTGCGCATAAGCTGCGCCAGAAAGGGCCTTTCATGTACAAGGAAAACATGCGCCTGCCCTTTATCGTACGCCACCCGGATGTGGCTGGCGGCAGGATAAGCAATGCACTGGGTTCACATATCGACCTGCTACCAACCATTCTGGGCATGGCCGGTGTGGATGCCCGTGCAACGGCAGAAAAATACCCTTACCTGAAGGGCATGGATATCAGTGCCGCCATCACCACGGCAGGCGCAAGCACAGAACGGGACAGGAAAGGTATCTTGTTCAATTATGGCGTGCCGCTGTATATGGACCCGGAGTTCACCCGCAAGGGGGCAAAAACCGGTAAGACCTATAGCAAGCTGAGCTCGCTGTTCATCGGTTTTCAAAGCGGCCAGTTTTTACCCAGCCTGGAAAATCCGGCCCTGTTCCGTGGCATCCATGATGGCCGCTATAAATTTGCCCGCTATTTCAAACCCGCCGATCACCACCAGCCACGCGACTGGCACAATCTGACCACCCGCAACCAGTTGGAGCTTTACGATACGCATACAGACCCGAATGAAATCACCAACCTGGCAGCCAAGCCGGAACTACATAAAGATTTGCTGCTGGACTTGAACAACAGATTGAATACACTGGTCACTGCCGAAGTCGGTGCCGACCTGGGCAAAGAATTACCAGGGCCGGCGTTCTTGTATCATCAAGGGGTAAAGGCTTGAGGTCTGAGAACCTGTTTACGATCTGTAGCGAGCGAGCGTCAGCGAGGTGAAGAGCAGCGCATGAGCCCCGATCACGCATGCGCTTAAGATCGTATACAGGTTCTAAAAATTACAAATAAGTTCGAATAGTAAAGGGAAACGACATGCAAGAAAAATCCATACGCAAAGTGCTATATGTCAGCGGCGTTGTGACCATGCTGGCGGGCTTGCAGTTTCTGGCACCTACCCTGTTCCTGCAGGCTTCCGGCATGCAGGTGGGTGATGTCACCGGCCTGTTCTTTGCCCGCCACTGGGGTTTGATGGCCTTTGTGGTCGGTGCATTGATCCTGTATGCCGTCAAACAGGTAGAGGCACGTCGTGCGATTTTACTGGCAGCGGCCACAGAAAAACTGGGGCTGGTCGTCATGCTGCTCATCAACTGGTCAGAACCCGCCTTGCAGGGCTTGCATATTGCGGCTATTTTTGATGGTGCCTGCGTGCTGCTATACCTGATTTATTTGCTGGAGAAACCGGCGCAGGCTACAGTTTCTTGATTTTAGACAGAAAAAAAATCCCCTCAGGTTTACACCATGAGGGGATTTTTGCACTACTGCTGCTCAATTTTCATTAAGCATGCAGCGAATGGCTAATTACTTCTTTTTAGAAGTTGCTTTTTCAGCAGCTTGTGTAAATTGCTGAGTTGCTTTGTTCAGGTTTTCTTCCAGAGTCTGAACAGCTTGCTTGGTAGTTTTGGACAGTTGTTCGTAACCGGCGTTGATGTTGCCAACAACGGATTTCAAAGCTGTCACAGCTTGTTCGGAACCGGCTGGTGCATTTTTTGTCACTTCGTCGATCAGGGAAATCACTTTGGTGTTTGTTTCAGCGATGTGCGCTTCAACAGCTTTAGTGAATTCTTGCTGAGTCGCTGTCGTGATGCTTGCCAGGTGACGGCCATAAGCCAGGGCTTTTTCTGCACTTGGCTGAGCTTGTGCTGCAGTCAGGGAGAAAAATTCTTGTGGGTCTTTGGCGCCGATCAATTGCTTGGCAGCAGCTGTACCTTCTTCGAAACTGGCTTTGGCAGCATTGACGTTCAGGGCAAACAACTGCTCCAGACCTTCAAAGGCTTTCTTGTTCAGGGAAGTCAGGGAAGCAAATTGGGCTTCCAGGTTAGCTTTAGTAGCAGCGATAAATTGTTCTGGTGTATTGGTAGTCATAACATTCTCCGGTAAAAGGAATTAAGTGGAATCAAACATCGGCAGCGCCTTCCATTAATTCTTGAATGGTGCACCGCAACAATTACGATTTTACACGGAGAATTTAAAAGGTCAAGCACTTTTTGTGCGTCGCACCAAAATTAGCTAAATTACACTCTCAGAATCCTGTCTGCAAGTTTCCCGCAAGAAATTACACAAAGCAGAGTGAGGACTGGTTCCGGCTGTGTTGCTCATGTTGCGCCTTAGGCTGGCCGTGTTTTGCCTGGCCATTCTCCAGCGCCAGCAAGGCTTGTTTATTCTCCAGGCCACCGGCATAACCCGTCAGCGCCCCTGAACTGGCGATCACACGATGGCAGGGAATGATGATGGAAATGGGGTTGCGCCCATTTGCCGCCCCGACTGCCCGTACCGCCGCCGGTTGCCGGATATGCTGGGCCAGTTGCCCATAGCTGGTGGTCATGCCAAACGGTATTTGCCGCAGCCCGGCCCAGACGGCTTGTTGAAACGCGGTACCAGCCGATACATCCAGCGGCAGGTCAAAATCCTGGCGCTGCCCGGCAAAATAGTCTTGCAGTTGCCGGACTGCCTGTAACAGCAAGGGATGCTGCGGATTCAGTTGCCAGCCAGCACTGCCCTTGAAATGCTTGTGATGTTCAAAATACACGCCACAAATACCGCTGTCACTGGCTGCCAGCAACAACGGGCCTAGTGGGCTGTCCATATTCATATAGTGGATGGTTTTCATGATTATTCCTTTCTTGCTACGTTTTATTCAAGATGTTGCCAGTGATTGCCACAACAATAATGCTGCATAGGCGCGCCAGGGTGCCCAGGCTTCGGCACGCCCAAGTAACTGCTTTTCTGTCAGCCGTATCTGCGGCGGCAGGCTGAGTTGTGCCGCTGCCTTTTGCAAGCCCAGGTCGCCGGCAGGGAAGGCGTCAGAAAAACGCAAAGCCCGCATGGCGATGTATTGCGCTGTCCATTCGCCAATGCCGCGCACAGTCTTCAACCTGGCAACCATCTCATCCGAACTGGCGGTCAGTTGTTTTTGCAAGCCACCATCCAGCGTGAACTGGGCAATATGTTGCAGTGTCGCTGCGCGGGCACCGGGGATACCGATGCCGGCCAGTTGATCAATCGACAGCGCAACGATGGTTTGCGGCGTGGGGAAATGATGGGTAATCGCCGCAAATGGCGTCGTCGTCGCTTGCCCGAAACGTGTCACCAGCCGCCCGGCTACCGTGGTTGCCCCGGCCACGCTGACTTGCTGGCCGAGTACGGCACGGATGGCCAGCTCGAAACTGTCAAAGGCACCCGGCACCCGCATGCCGGGCGTGCGCTGGATTTGCGCGGTCAGCATGGCATCCTGTTCCAGATGGCTTTGTATAATGGCCGGATTGGCTTCCAGGTCAAACTGCTGTCTGACACGCGCCATCAAAGGCATCAAGACCGGTGCCAGTGCCGGTGCCACCTGCAGGCTCAGTTGCTGTTTGTCGGGCAAATGGGCCACCTTCAGCCAGCCAGCAATGCCATCTATCAGCACGCTGCGGACGTAGGCCTTACCACCCTTTTCATCTATCACGGCTTCCAGCCCCGGCATGGCACGGCCAGCAAGGTAGGCAATCACTGCGTCCCAGGCATACGGCGGGCGATACGCCAGGCGCAGGCTGACACCCTCGCCACCAAGATCAGCGGCGCGTCGTATGGAACCGGGGGCCATCTGGTAACGTTCGGAAAACAGGGCATTGAATCGCCTGACACTGCCAAAACCGGCGGCAAAGGCAATCTCGGCCATGCCCAGCCGGGTTTCCTGCAACAACTTTTTGGCAAACAGCAGGCGCTGGGTCTGTGCCAGTTCTACCGGCGTGACACCAAATTCATGCAACATCACGCGTCGCAATTGCCGTGAAGACAGACCTACCTGTTGTGAAAAACTTTCCAGGTCACTTTCATTCAAAGCGCCATCGGCAATTCTTTTCCACACGGCATGTGCCAGATTTTGTTGCAGAGCATACGGTGCCAGTTCAGGCCGGCAACGCAGGCAGGGACGAAAACCCGCCGCCTCTGCCGCCGCTGCACTACTAAAAAATTCGCATGAAGATTCACGCGGAGTTTTGACACCGCAGACCGGACGACAATAAATGCCGGTGGTTTTTACGCCGGTAAAAAAGACGCCGTCAAAACGGCTATCCCTGGCAGCCAGGGCGCGGTAATAGCATTGCTGTTGGGTCGGGCTTTCGCCGGGAATGGGAAACAGGATGGCGGCGGTTTTTTTCACCGTTTTTCCCGCCGTGTTTTCCACTACGCCTTCCAACGTATTCCTGACTGGTTTCATCGCTGCCACTTGATCCTCGCCTTTGCAATTAAATTGCTTTCTGTTCCTGGTGAATTGTCACAGCCCACCTGTTGCATTTATACGCGACTGCAGCGCACTGTTCTAGCCGTTTTCGGACAAACAAATCCAAGCATACACCGGTTGTCGGAATGACAGTACCGTCATGGTCTTTGTGGCAGTCCACATGATGTTCGGGTTTCGACTACACTGGAAAGTATTTCCTTATTTGCAAACCATCTATCCCATGACGACTCAACGCGCCCCCGATCTGAAGACCGTGCTGATTGCCAGCGGTTTCGTATTAACGCTGGCCATGGGTGTACGCCATGGCTTTGGCCTGTGGATGCAACCAATATCACAGGCGCATGGCTGGACCCGGGAAACCTATTCCATGGCGATGGCCATGCAGAACCTGATGTGGGGTGTATTTGGCCCGTTTGCGGGTATGGCGATAGACCGCTTCGGCACCATGAAGATGGTGATACTCGGTGCCTTCCTGTATGCGGGGGGCTTGTTGTGGATGGCCATGATAGATCAGCCTACCGTATTTATTCTGGGTACCGGTGTGCTGATCGGTGGGGCGCTGGCCTGTACTTCATTTGGTGCCGTCAGCGGCATCATCGGTCGCACTGCACCGCTGGAACAGCGTTCATGGGCATTCGGTATTTCTTCTGCGGCCAGTTCTTTCGGTCAATTTGTCATGATGCCGGTCGAACAGCAAATGATAGGACATACCGGCTGGCAAAATGCATTTTACATGCTGGCGGCGCTGGTCGTCATCGTCATGCTGCCTATGGCCTGGAAATTACGTGAACCCGCCATGGAACAAGCCAGCGGGCCGCAACAAAGCATCCGCCAGGCAATACGCGAGGCCTTTGCCTACAAGCCTTTCCTGTTGCTGCTGGCGGGGTATTTCGTTTGCGGCTTCCAGGTCGTGTTCATCGGCGTGCACATGCCAGCCTACCTGAAGGACAAGGGCATACTCGACCCGGATGTCGCGGTGTTTGCGCTGGCCCTGATCGGTTTGTTCAATATCTTTGGTTCTTACTACGCTGGCAAGCTGGGTGGCATGTATTCCAAACCTTATCTGCTGTCGGCGATTTACCTGTCGCGCACACTAGTCATCGGCCTGTTCCTGCTGGCGCCGTTGTCGTCTTATTCCGTTTACGCTTTTTCCGCAGCGCTGGGCTTGCTGTGGCTGTCTACCGTGCCGTTGACGAATGGCATCATCGCTGGCATCTTCGGGGTTAAATACTTGTCGATGCTGTCGGGCTTCGTGTTCTTCTCGCACCAGGTAGGCAGCTTCATGGGCGTCTGGCTGGGCGGCTATATCTATACCAAAACCGGGAATTACGATATGGTCTGGGGCATCGTGCTGGCGCTGGGTATTTTTGCCGCCCTGGTGAATTTCCCTATCAGCGAAAAACCTATCGCCCGTGAACAGGCGGCAGTTGCATGATGAAAACCTTAGTCTTACCCAGATCATGATACCTCGCAAAAAAATCCCGCAGCTGCTGTGGCTGGCCTTGATGGCCATCGTACTGGCATTGACATTCATGGCTTATCTGCGGCCAGCCTTCATCCTTGAACTGGCCAATCGCTTCGTTCTTTGCTGAAACCGCCCTTCTCTTCGTGATATCTGCGCTGGCCAGGCACCTGGCCGCGCAGTGCCCAACACCTGCAATGCTTATGCGCCTTATGCACACAGCATGACGCGGAATTATTTTCCGGCGTGATGGTCTGATACACTGCTTTCCTCTGCCATTACCCCTCTCATCCACTTCATATCCACTTCTTACCGGAAACCTTATGAACAAACACCTCATACTCGTTCTGCTGAGTTCTGCACTGGCAATTCAATCCAGTCCGGCACACTCTGCGCCAGCGGATACGCTGGCTAACACCAAGGCAACTGCCAAGGCCACCGCGACCAGCAAAAAGACGCTCAGCCCGCTGGCGAATAATCCTTTCGCCACGGCCAGCAGCCTGATGTATGAGTACCCGCCTTTCGACAAAATCCGTAATGAACATTATGCCCCGGCCTTTGCCGAAGGCATGCGCCAGCAAAATGCCGAAATCGCCCGCATTGCCAATAACCGTGCTGCGCCGACTTTCGACAATACCGTGGTGGCGATGGAACGCGCCGGGCAAATGCTGAACCGCGTGTCGACCGTGTTCACCAACCAGACGTCCACCAATACCAACCCGGAACTGGAAACCCTGTCACGCGAACTGGCTCCCAAACTGGCGGCCCATCAAGACCAGATTTTCCTGAACGCCAGCTTATTCCAGCGCATCAGCAAATTATACGCAGCACGCAATAGCCTGAACCTGGATGCAGAATCCTTTCGCCTGCTGGAACGTTATTACACCGACTTTGTGCGCGCTGGTGCCAAGCTGGCAGAGGCGGATAAAACCAGCTTGAAATCCATGAATGCGCAACTGGCGACCCTGGCCACTCAATTCAGCCAGAACGCACTGAAGGAAAGCAATGCTGGTGCCATCATTGTCGATAACAAGGCTGACTTGCAAGGTCTGTCAGAGGGTGAATTGTCGAGCGCTGCCGAAGCCGCCAAGGCACGCGGCCTGAACGGTAAATATGTGATACCGCTGATGAATACCACTGGCCAGCCGTTTGAAGCCGTGCTGGCTAACCGCGCATTGCGCCAGCGTTTACATGAAGCGTCGGTAGCACGCGGCAGCCATGGCGGTGAATTTGATAATCGCGCTGTCGTCCTCCAGATGGTCCGCCTGCGCGCAGAACGGGCAAGCCTGCTGGGTTACGCTAACCATGCCGCGTATGGCCTGGAAGATGAAACCGCAAAAACCACCACCGCCGTCAACAAGATGCTGGCCGACCTGGCCCCGGCAGCAGTCAATAACGCCAGACTGGAAGCGGCAGAACTGCAAAAGCTGATCGATGCGCAGCAAGGTGGTTTCAAGCTGGATGCATGGGACTGGGCCTACTACACCGAACAATTGCGCAAGGCCAAATACAGTTTTGACGACAGCCAGTTGCGCCCGTATTTTGAGCTGAACAATGTGCTGGAAAACGGCGTGTTTTATGCCGCATCAAAACTGTATGGCATCAGCTTCAAGGAACGCAAGGACTTGCCGGTGTACCACCCCAGCATCAAAGTGTATGAGGTACTGGATGCCGACGGCAGCAGCCTGGCGCTGTTTATCGCTGACATGTACGCACGTGATACCAAGCGCGGTGGCGCATGGATGAATGCGTATACCGAACAATCCGGTCTGTTCGGCACCCATCCGGTGATTGCCAACCATCTCAATATTCCACAACCACCCGCAGGTCAGCCTACCCTGCTGACCTTTGATGAAGTGCGCACCGCATTCCATGAATTTGGCCATGCGCTGCACGGCATGTTTTCCAAAGTGAAATATCCGCGTTTTTCTGGTACCAATGTCCCGCGTGATTTTGTCGAGTATCCATCCCAGGTCAACGAAATGTGGGCCACCTGGCCGGAAGTGTTGAAGAACTATGCCAGGCACTACCAGAACGGCGAAGTCATCCCGCAATCGCTGGTCGACAAGATCAGTGCCGCCAATCAGTTCAACCAGGGCTTCACCACCACCGAATACATTGCCGCATCGCTGCTGGACCAGCGCTGGCACCAGTTGACACCGGCACAGATACCGACCGACGCACTGGCCTTTGAAGCGCAGGCGCTGAAACAGGCAGGTGTGGACTTTGCGCCGGTACCACCACGCTATCGCACCACCTATTTCTCACATATTTTTGGCGGCGGTTATTCAGCCGGCTACTACGCCTATTTATGGAGTGAAGTACTGGATGCCGAATCGGTAGAATGGTTCAAGGAAAACGGTGGCCTCAGCCGCAAAAACGGCGATTGGTTCCGCCAGCAATTGCTGTCGAAGGGTGGCAGCATCGACCCCTTGTTGTCCTTCCGCCAGTTCCGTGGACGTGATCCCAAGATCGATCCCTTGCTGATACGTCGTGGTTTGCAACCAGGACAGAAATAGACACTGGCTACTCAAGTCGCAGAATAAAAATTCAGATATAAAAACAGGAAGGGGACACATGATAGTGTCCCCTTCCTGTTTTATATTCTGGTTTCGCGTTCAGGTGCTCCGGCGTCTGAACTCACCGGCCCCGGTGCTTATTCAAGCTTCCAGACGAAATCGACCTTGGCCCACAATTGATCGGGTTTGCCATCTTTGCTACCTGGTTTGAATTTGCATTGGCTCAATGCGCCCAATGCAGCTTTGTCCAGGCTTTTGGAACCGCTGGATTTTTCCACTTTTGACTCAACGACTTTACCGTCAGTACTGATCAGAAAACCCATCGTGACGGTGCCGGTCTCTTCATTCATCAGAGCGGCTTTTGGATATTTTGGTGGTTCACAGGATTTGCCATCCATGACTGGCGACGTATCGGCCGCCAGTACGGAAGCGCTCATTGCCAGCAGCAGGGAAGAAACGAGGATGGATATTTGCAGTTTCATAAAAATATTTTTATTCACTTTTGTATAGTATAAAAAATTTCTGGCAGATTACAAGTCAAGGATTGTTAACTGTCAATCTTAGGGCCTGAAACCCGAAGCGGGCAAACCGGCTGTAACGACAGCCGGTTCCGGGAGTCTTACAAAATGATCAGAACTCTTCCCATTCATCGCTTCTGTTTGCCGATGCAGCTTTTTTAGGGTGTGCCTTGGCTGCTGGTAAGGATTTTACCTGACTGTTTCTGGCCTTGGGTTTAATCGCGACCACGGGCTCGACACGACGCACAGGTGCCGGGGTTGGTGTCGGTGCTACCGACAGTTGCTGCTGGCGTTCGCCAGCCTGCAATTTAAAGACGCTAACGACCTTCGCCAGTTCAGAAGCCTGATCCTGCAAGCTTTGGGCGGCAGCAGCAGCCTGCTCTACCAGGGCAGCATTTTGCTGAGTGACGCCATCCATTTCAATAATGGCGTGGTTCACATGTTCAATACCGACACTTTGTTCCTGGCTGGCAGCACTGATTTCGGCAATGATATCAGTCACATGTTTCACGCTGGAGACAACCTGGTCTATCGTCACGCCAGCCTGTCCAACCAGCTTGGTACCGATTTCCACTTTTTCTACCGAGGTGCCGATCAGGGTCTTGATCTCTTTGGCGGCAGCAGCACTGCGTTGTGCCAGGTTACGCACTTCAGCGGCAACCACGGCAAAACCACGCCCCTGTTCACCGGCACGTGCCGCTTCCACCGCAGCATTCAGCGCCAGGATATTGGTCTGGAAGGCGATGCCATCAATCACGCTGATGATATCCACGATTTTCTTCGACGATTCGTTGATGGAACCCATGGTGTCCACCACCTGTGCCACCACGACACCACCCTGACGCGCGACTTCGGATGCAGATGCGGCCAGTTGATTGGCTTCACGTGCATTGTCGGCATTCTGTTTCACTGTCGTCGTCAATTCTTTCATGGACGACGTGGTTTTTTCCAGTGAACCGGCTTGTTGTTCAGTACGTGAAGACAAGTCCAGGTTACCGGTGGCGATTTCGCTGGATGCAGTGGCGATGGTGTCCGTACCGGTGCGTACTTGTGCAACGATATTCACCAGGCTGTCGCGCATGTTTTTCATTTCAAACAGCAGGCTGTCCTGGTCACCGGATTTCAAGTCTATCTGTCCGCTGAGGTCGCCGGCAGCAATCTGGCCAGCAATGGTTGCCGCATAATCAGGCTCGCCACCCAGTTGTTTCAACAGGCTGCGGCTGATCGCCCAGGCAGCCAGGATACCGCCAGCCAGCGCCAAAGCACCCAGCACCAGCATCATGGTGGTAGCGGCCTTGAAGGCAGACTTGGCTTCTTCTGCCGTTTGTCCATTCATCTTGTCTTCCAGCGTGACCAGTTCATCCAGTGTATCCAGCCATTTTTTCTGGACTGGACGGAGTTTCTTGATCAGTGTGATGGTCGCCACTTCTGCATTGTTGGCCATCCCCAGTTCCTGGGCTTTGGCTGGCAGCGAGGCAGCAGCAGTTTCTGCTTCCTTGAGCTTGGTCAGCAGGGTTTTCTTTTCTGGTGTGACATTGCCTTCTTCCAGCGCCATCTTGCTCAGCTTCTCATCGGCGGTGGCATATTTTTTGGTCTGGTCAGCAATCTTGTTCAGTTCCGGTTCCATATCTGCGGCATCGTTGAGCAAGGTCAGGTTACGCAGGGATACCATACGGTCATACACGATCGCACGCATATCCAGCGCCAGACGGGTCTCGGCATTGCTGATATTCACGATCTTTTCAAGTCGGGCCTGTATTTGCGACATCCTCGAAATGCCGACCACAGTCACCGCAATTAATAATGCCAACACCAGAGCAAAGCCCAGCCCCAGACGTTTACTTACTGTCATTTTTGATAAATTCATTTGCTTGACTGGTTTTAAAAAGGTTGAAGAAAAGACGAATCCCGATAAAGCTTAATTACTCTCTATTCTCCACACAATATCTGTCTCTTTAATTTACCAGACCGAAAGAAAAATCACTTTGATTGGTTTATGCGTCAAAAAACCGATGGAATCCGGCCTTTTTGAAGTTATCAGCTTTTAAATTGTGGGAATTTAGTGATTAAGGTTAGAAATATACTCGAATTTTGCTCTCTGGCAAGGGGTTTTTACTCTCTTGGCTTGCGCAAAAATGCAAGATTTTCATAGTTATGGAAAGAAAGTATTTTCATTTGAGCAGGCATATAAATTTGCCTATTTTTTATGCAGACTAACTTATTCTCGCCAAGCGGGTGTTCTGACTAAATTTTCTTCACACTTTAAACGCTTTCCCCATGGCAACAACGCTTTGTTGGCAAATCAACCTCAACACGAACTATGCATGTCGGTGTTTTTTTCTGCGGATCAAAGGCTAGTCCCTGAAAAAAACTAGAATGCCCAGTCGAAAAAAAACCCCGGCTTTTTCACCGGGGTTTTTTATACGGCATATCAATAATTAATACTTGTATGCAGCCGTGACATAGAAGGTGCGACCGAGTGGATCGGTGTAGCGACCATCGTAACCAACCTGGTTACCACCACCAGTATTGCGGATGGTGAATGGTGGGTCAACATTGAACAGGTTGCGGATACCACCTGTAATAGTCAGATTTTTGATTACTTTGGCTTGCAATTGGTAGTCAAAAGTCATGTAGTTGCTGACATCGCGCACCATATCCACATAACCACCGATACTGCCGTCTGCATTCACACCACGTACATAGCCGTCATCAGCAGATGCTACTTTGTCGTGGTAACCAGAACGGTAGTTCATGGTCACGCTGTGGGTGTACTGATCAGACACTTTCAGGGAAGTCACGAGTCTGGAAATGATGCGGAAGGTCACATCATCATAAGAATCGAAACGACCTATGCTGCTTTCCTTGGCGGCACCAGGCACGTCTTTTTCTGCTGTCAGCATGTAAGTACCAGACCAGTTCATGGACAGCTTGCCGATAGGCAGGGCGGTCTTGAAGGTGGCATCCCAGTCTAGGCCGGAATAGCGTGAGCTGGCCAGATTCACAGGGCTGCGTGTGGCCACCAGCACTTTGGATTTCTGGATAGGATCGTAGTACAGGGAAATGTATTGATCAGCCAGTGTCGGTGTCGTGAAAATCAGGTCCTGAGACAATTTCTGGATCTGATTTTTCAACTTCACATCCCACCAGTCCAGGCCCAGGGACAGGCTGCTGGTTGGTTCAAAGCGGAAGCCGAATGCTGCCTGTTTGGATTCTTCCGCTTTCAGTGCATCAGCACCTGTGCTTGGATTACCTTTTTTCAGCAGACCATATTCAGCCGTACCGCGGCAATAGGCAAAACGTGGGTCCGATGCCTTGGTGATAGGGCAAGGGAAGAAGTTCGATGAACCGTCATTTTTCAATGGATCGGAAATATCGTTTAGCGTCGGTGCCTTGAAGCCAGTGCCATAAGAGCCGCGCAACATCAGGCTTTGCATAGGCTGGTAACGGGCCGACAGTTTATACGTGGCTTTGGAAACAGAAATACCCTGTGTACCCGGCTGCGATGCATTGCCGCTGACGTCATAGCTGATATTGTCTTTCTTGACGGCGTCATAGCTGTCATAACGCAAAGCTGCAGTGACATCCAGGTTCTTGATGACCGGCATCAGCAATTCACCAAACGTACCCCAGCTCTTGCGTGAGGCAACCAGACCTTGTGAACCTGTACCACCACCGATAATGACATCCGTCCAGGCAGGATGCTGAGGACCAGGACCTTGCGAGAGTTCGCTAGGTGCGTCATTGAAAGACTGCTTGGTCATATCTGCACCCAGCCCCAGCTGTGCTTTGCCACCGCTCATGTCGAACAGCTCTTTGGAAGCATGTGCGCTCACTACGTCAATCTTGGATTTGGTGACGCTCAGGTTTTCCTGCAATACCGCTGGAGCAAGAATGGAAGCCGCATTCGCATTGATGATATACGGATTGTAAGCGCCGGATTTGACCAGGGCATCAAACCGGTTGGCACTCATGTAACCGGAAACAGCATCATCCCTTTCAGTATTTTCGGAATGGGTATAGTTGGCGCTGTAATCCCAGCCTTCAAGATTGCTTTCCAGGCCCAGGACCAGGTGACGGGCTTCCGTTTTGTACTTATCTGCACGACCGCCTGCATCACGGGCACGGAAATAGAAGAAGGCATCGGTCACATTGCTAGGGTTGATGCCCTGTCCTGCCAGCAGTGGCACAACAGATTTGTTGTAAGCACCGATATAATTGGGATTAATGACTTTCACACCGGTCACAGGATCAGTGCTGAAGGTGGTCAAAGGTTGAGCTGGCGCTGCATAACGAGCGGTGTTGGATAAATCCGACATCACCAGTTCACCGAACAATGTCGTGTCCTTGCCCACTTTCAGGTTACCGGACGCAAAGAAACTGTCACGCTTCAGCTCTGGCATCAATTGAACAGTTGACGCATAGTCGTAGCGGCACACACCGCCGCGGGCGAATGTACTTGGACCATTACATTTGCTGGTATTTACCAGATCAGGCGAGAAGGTGGCGTTGTTACCCAGGGAATCATAGATATCCGCATTGGCCGGGATGGAATTGATACTGGTCTGCCAGGTGGCGTACATCTTGCCGTCCTTGACGAACTTCTGAACACCGGAGCTACCAAAACTGCGTTGTGATGCTTCCAGCGCTTTTTGTTCATCATGGCTATATGCAAGCAGGACGTTATACCCATCCTTGACCGGATCACCAAAACCTTTGGAAATAGAGAAGTTGCTGCTGCGACCACCGCTTTGTTGCGGGCTGGTCAGGGTTGCTTCCAGGTTCAGGTCAGTCTGGTTTTTTTTCAGGATGAAGTTGACCACACCGGCAATCGCATCAGAGCCGTACAGGGTGGATGCACCATCGGTCAGGATCTCTACGCGCTCTACTGCGGACAGGGGGATGCTGCCCAGGTTCACTGCGCTACCGGTGCCATATGGCGCCATACGGCGGCCATTCAACAGCACCAGGGTGTAATCCGTACCAATCGCGTGGATGGAAGCAGACTGGCGACCTGCGCCACCACCGTTGACAGAAGCTGAAGCGGTAATGAAGCCTTGCATGGCTGGCAAAGCGGCAACCAGATCTGCCACATTATTCAAACCACTTTGTTCTATGTCTTTGCGTGTCAGTGTTTGTACTGGCAAAGCACCTTCCTGTGCAATCCGTTTAATCGATGAACCGGTGATCTCTACTTTTTGCCCTACATCTTGTGACATTGCCGGTTGTGCCAGCAAGCCTGCACCGACCGCGAAACTGCCTACAAACATCAGGCGCACTGATCGGGCCAACATTTTTTCTACCATGACTAATCCCCCAAAAATATATCTAACAAGTCAGGCTACGCATGCTGGACTCCACCTTGTAAGTGAAGCCCCCTATTTGCATGGCGTAACCACATTTCTATCTTTGATGTTTTTTGATGGGCGGCATTGTAAAAACCTGACGTTCAACATGGGTATGTAAAACATTTGTTTTTTTATTTTTGCTCATGTAAATTTTTTCATCAAAAAACATCTTTTTTCATGGAACCATTTGGGATGTTTGTTGTCAAGGCTGACATTCTTCCGGGTAAGTGTCGATTGCGTCCATTTGCAATGGAATTGACACATGAATTTTCTTTGATCAAAAGCTGGGATTTTCGCAATGAAATCTGTGGTGATTTAACCTCGTTTGCGCATATATCTATTTAATTTAGTGCATTTCATTTGTGACAGAATTTTTACATAACCAAAACGCGATCTTCTTGATAAAAAATGTTATTAAAAAGTGCGTTTTCGAAAAGAAAGAAAATAGTCCCCGCTACGCTGATCCGTATCAATTTTCAAATCGTCCGGCCTCGGCCTGGTAGTAAAAAAATGCGCTGAATCCATTGCTACAGAGCACACTAGAGCAGGGATTCTGAAACAATTTTCTGTCGCAAATGCACAACAAAATCACGTCTGAAAATGGCTGCTTTCCGGGGCATGCTTATCTTATTTTTCACCGCAAAATGTAAAATCCCCTGTCAGTTTTTACTGATAGGGGATTTATTTTTTTACAGCGTGCTCAGACTAGGCTCAGAACTTGTGATTGTACTGAACCGACAGACGGACAGAGCGTGGTGCTGTGTACGACAGCTCCTGGCCGGCCGTTGGGCTAACCGCATCGCCTGCCAACCTGACGTTATAACCTTCATCGATAGACTGTACGGTCTGTTTGTTAAAGACGTTCAGGATATCTATTTTCAGCAACAAGCCTTTGACCAGGCTTGGCTTATACATGAAGTTCAAATCCAGACGTGTATCCCGTGGCAAGCGGCCTGCTGCGCCACGACCATTTGGAACGCCGGAACTGGCCGGGCACAGATAGAAGATGGAGCCATATTGCGAGAGGCCCAGACCTTCCTGATCCATCGCTGACGGGATGTTGCACGTGAGGGATTTTGGACGACCAGATGCCACCAGTAAATTACCCCCAATCGCAAACTCGGGATTAATTTCATACAAACCATATGCCTTGAATTGGTGTGTACGATCATTTGGCAATAAGCCGCTGCCGTTGATCATGGTTTCCGGGAAATCCCACAGAGAGCTGTTACCAACGTCAGACTGTGCATTGTCCGACTTGGTCAGGCCTTCCTGATTACCCTCACTACGCGACCAGGTATAGTTAAATTTGCCGTACCAGCTATTGCGCATAGGATGTTCGAGCATGAATTCCAACGCTGTGTATTCACGTTTCGGACCTTCTGGGAAACCCATCTCTGCCGCTGACACGGATATCGTACGTTGCTGACCATTACCCAATGGGAAAACGAAAGTCGCATCCTGACCTGGATTGAACAATGCGCCATTCCAACCCAAACCTGCGGCGTTGTAAGTAGCCAGGTCGGCTGCATTCAGTTTCTTAAGAATGGCACGGGTATCAGAATAATCGTCGATGGTATTTTTCAATTTACGATAAGTAAATTTCACACCACCATTGAATTCCGGTGAAAGTGCTTTTTCGAAACCGATATTGATTTCGTCCTGATAGTGAGCCTTCAGGTTGGTAGCTGCCAGTTCATTCGCAACTTTCGGCTGACCAAATTCAGAGTTAGCTGACAATACACCGCTGATCTTGTTCAGGCCAAGAGGGGCACCCGTCTTCGAATCAACCCCTGTATAAGTGTAGAATTGATCCGTGTTCAAAGATGCACCGGCAAAGCGCACCGCCAGGTTGGTTGGCAAAGGTAAATGATAGCGGCCTGCGGTACCAAAGACCTTCAGAGAGCCATCACCACTCACGTCCCAGACGGCAGCAAGACGTGGAGCAATCTGATTTTTCTGCTCAACGAAAGTGGTTCCCACCTCATTTTGGTTGGAAAAGCTTTCGCTACGCAGACCAACAGTCAGCAGCACATCTTTGGTGACTTGATAGCGATCTTCGATATACAGCGCTGATTGTTTTACTGAAGGAGTGGAACCCGTAGCCTGCAGATTCAAGTCAACATAATAACCTTGTGTGCCATAGCCACCACCTGCTGCCGGAGAAATATTGTGTCCAGAAAGAACTGCATTCGGATTCGTGGCACGTAGATAAGTCCAGGTACCTAAACCAGCAGCCTGACTACCGGCAACCGAATTGATCTTGTTGTAATCCAGACCAGCACGAACGGTATGCTCTTTGGTAGCCTTGTATTCCAGATCGAAACGATAGCCCTTATTCTGGTCATTGGCACCTTCGCGTAACAGGCTACCCGCAAAAGTTTGTGGATCAGTCACATTGTAGTTGACGCCCGGGACGCGGTTAGCGTCTGCTGCGGTAAAGGGTTTTACACCAGGAATGTAACCAAATGGCGTCTGCACGTGGTCAACTTTGGATTGACCAACCAGGGCCAGCACGGTCAAATCGTCAGTCAGGTAGCCCGTATATTTAAGAATATCAATGTTTGCGCCCTGGGGAGCTTGCAATGCAGCACCATTGGCATTGAGCCCCAGCAGACCAGATGCATAGTTTTTAAACGTAGCGCCACCAAACTGGGTGTAGCTACGTTGCTTGGTCGCATAATCAAAGCCGAAATACTTGTCTTCTACACGGGACTCGTCGCCAATGCGGGTGTATTCCAAATGGTGATCGTTTGTAATGTTCCAGTCGACTTTGGCAAGGTATCGTGGCACTTCAGAGGTTTGCTCAAGCCAACCCAATTTGTTATTGGTCGTGTTAGAAGACGCCAGGCGCGCTGTCTGGGTATTTTTTTGCGTTGTTTCGGCCGCTATGTAGATAAACAACTTGTCTTTGATGATAGGACCGCCCAAAGAAAAGTTATAAACCTTCTCGTCTACAATGTCGCCCGATTTGTAGTTGTACATTTTGCCGTCGGTTGCTGCGTTACGTGCGGCACCAGTGTTGGGAAACAGAATGTCTTTTGGCGTTGAACGCAAACTGTTTGGCGCATACGTAAAACCTGCGCCAATTTCCCAATTATTGGTACCGCTCTTGGTCGTAATGTTGACGACACCGCCAGTAGAGCGTCCGAATTCAGCACCATAACCACCAGTTATCACCTGGGCTTCCGCAATTGATCCGAATGGCAGGGAAGAATAACCCACCTGATACAAGGCGCTGGTCACAGGAAAGCCGTTGATATACGCCGCGTTTTCCGCTGCGCTGGAGCCACCGAAAGAAGCCGCATTATTACCGAAACGGGATTCTGCGCGTGTCGTACCGCCAGCCAGTTGGACGATGTTGGCAACTGCCGGTGCAATCGGGATCACAGAAAGTTCTTTGGCTGTGAAGGAAGACCCGGAATTGGAACTCTTGATATCAATCGCCTTGGCGCGTTGTGTAATTTGAACCACTTGCATGCCGAAGGTCGCTTCACTGTCCTGGCCAATGCGGACTTCAAGATCTTGCGTCGCAACCACGGACGTACCCTCTAACAGCGACACCTTATAATTTCCAATTGGTACTGAGGGAACACGGAAAGCACCAGAGGAATCTGGTGTGATGGTGCGCTTGACACCATTATCCACACCGACGATGGAAATGCTGGTATTCGCCTTGCCAGCAACCTTACCTGAGATCGTACCAGTTGTATTTGATTGCGCCATGGCAACCTGATTGATACCGACTGTCATCACACCAGCGCCAAACGCCAACATCAGCGCGCGGGCAACCAGTGTCTTTTTAAATACCAGACTATTCTTGGACATGTGTTTTTTTCCCTAAGTATTTTATGTCGACGAAACGCGGTACGAAATGTCCTTCAACTCACCAATTTCGCACTACTCCCTGTACTCCCGTTTTACTGCTGCCATCATTCGCTTAACTTCTTTTGCTTTTGATTAGCCTGCCGGCGATTTCTTGCTCTGTCCAGCCCTCAAAAATGCATGTTTAATGCCAATAATGGTCGAAACGTCATATAAATATTTTCCAAAGAAAAATTGCACGATCACTATCAACTGAGTGGGAATTACAGCCAGCATTCCGCTCAGATCTTGAAGTTACATGTGTAAAATTTTCTGTCAAAAAGTACTCATATTGCATGGAACCATTGGACAAACTCAGTGTCAAGGCTGTTTTTTTTGGCTGCAAAGCCGGTTTTGGAGGGGAACTAGTCGATATAAAAATGCGAAACAAAGTAATATTTTTTTTATTTATTCTTGTTAATATTTTCCAATCTTATAACTGACTACAACTTTGTTCGATTAAATTCACCCGCAGGGACGCAGGACAAAATTTTATTGCCAACAGGGGGCGATTGAATGGACAAAAATTTGCGGATTTCTTTTGTCTTTTACTGCACAAGTTGAAGCTTCAAGTATTGACATTGTAATTTGCGCAATCTTTACAAATCTCTGGAGATGTAAAATTGTGCAAAATTTATGAAAATGGCGACGGTCGAAATTGTTAATATATTTTCTTTCATATACTTTTCTGTATCTTTAAAGAGACAAAGCTCATGGATGCACGTACCAGGCTGACATAATTAATCTTTTTACATTGTCGAATAAAACCTGACTGTTTTTGACCCGCTGAAATCGAAAAAAAACCGCAAGCAAGCTTGCGGTTTTTTATGTCAATGACAGCGATACCTTGTGTCAGCTCACCCCATGCTGCCGGTAGTGCGACAGCAGGGGCGGGCCTTTACACGTATTCGCCGCCTACATTCTTATCAGAATGTGTAACGTGCGCCAACATTGAAGTAACGGCCAACTGCGCCGGACTGATGCAGGGATGGGTTGTAGTTGATGCGGCCATAAGTCTGGACATCAAGTGGTGCCATCTTGTCGAACAGATTGGTGATGGATGCCGTGAACTCCAGGTTTTTCGACATTTTCCATTTACCAAATACATCCATGGTCGTGAATGAAGCAACGCGGCAACCAAGGTAAGGCTTGCCATTCGCATCTACGTCCAGGCAGTCGCCACCGATTTCGTTGGTGTCGCTGATGCTGGAAACATAGTTGACGTTACCAGACAATGTCCATGGACCACGTTCCCAACCCAGCGTGAAGCTGGTTTTAGTACGTGGCGTACCACCGTCACCAGACAGATTCACGTCACCGTGTGTACCGGCAAATTCATGCACGGTACCGTCAGCATCAGTTCTTCTGAATTCATTCATGTAAGTCACAACCACGCCGGCATTCAACTTGCCATTGCTGCCCAGGTCAAACTTGGCACGCATATCCAGATCCAGGCCGGAAGTCTGTGTCTTGCCAGCATTCAGGTAAGGCGCTTTGACCATCAGGATAGGACCAACCAGATTAGGGAAGTTGGTGGTTGCTTCACCACGAACGATTTGCGCGTCCGGGTAACCAGCTGGATTGGCAACAATCGCACCAGGGTCGGAACCGCTGATTTCGCCGTCACGAACAATTTTCCACCAGTCCAGGGAGATGCTGAAGTTCTTGATCGGTTCTACAACCAGACCAAGGCTATAGCTCTTGGAAGTTTCAGGCTTGATGTTTTTATTGCCAACGGTAATTGCGCCCACACTTTGTGAAGAGCAGTCAGCCGCCAGTTTGGTTACTGCGCAGCGGATAGGATCGCTGGCGATGTTGGTAAATGCCGCTACAGCACTATCGCCATTCTCTGCCGCGCTAGGAGCACGGAAACCTTCAGCATACGTACCGCGGAAAGCGATGGTATTGGTCGGGGTGAATTTGAAGCCGGCTTTTGGTGTCGTGGAACGACCATAGTCAGAGTATTTGTCTGAGCGGGCAGCCAACTGGAATTCCAGCGATTTCAGGACAGGGATAGCCAACTCTGTGTAGAGCGCACTGACGTTGCGTGAGCCTTTGGCAGCAGAGTAACCCAGACCAGCGATGTCATTGGTGTTGGTGAATGGTGTTGCTTCGCTGTTGGTTTCTTCCTTGCGATATTCTGCACCAACCGCAATGGCCAAGGCACCGCCGGACAATTGCATCAACTCACGGGTAGCTTTGAAATCCACGGATGTGCTCTTGGTCACACCGGAATTGACCAGTGTTGGTGACACCAGTGCCAATACTGCAGGTGTATTGACACGACCCTGACCAATGCGGAAACTACCATTTGCAATCGCTGCTTTCAGCGCAGACTGGCGATAGTAGCCATTTTGTGTCTTGTCTGTTTTGCTTTCGGCATACAGGAAGCCGGTATCGTAATCCCATTCAGCGAAATTACCTTTTACGCCTGCCAGGAAACGGGTAACCGTTGTTTCCAGATCGGCAGTACGTGGGCGAGCAGCATCAATCCAGCGTGGACGGGCGCGCGCATCAGTAAATGGATTGTCTGGATGGCCGATAGGCAGCAGCAACTGGTCAGGACCAGTGCCGGTGTTGTTGACGCGTGCATTCACCAGATCGAAACCAGCGCCAGTCAGGCCGGAAGGCGTAGTCTGGGTTTTTGCCTTGCTGTTGAACAAACCGAGTTCTGTATAGGCAGTCGTCGTGTCATTGATAGCGAAAGTACCGCGTGCATACAGGTTCAGGTTTTGTGTTTCTGGCTGAATGGTTTGATATTGCACTGGATCAAACATACAACCGCCACCAGCATTATCCAGCGATGTACCACCTACTGGGTCCAGATTTTTTGCATCGCAAGTACCCGGCAATTGCTGTATACCGCGGCCAGGAATAGTAGCGCCAGTGGCACTCACAGGGCGTACAGTACCCAGCATATTGCTGCCGCCGGCATTACCGGAAGTAATGAAACCGGCACGTTGATCCCGACCGCCCCATGGACGGGCATCAGCCTGGCCGATGTAATCGTCACGGTCTTTTTGCCAGATTTTTTCTTGTTTCTTGGCATCAATGGTCATAAACACATTGTATTTTTCGGTTTGCAGATTACCGAAACCTATCGATGCAGAAGCGCTGGAGACGCGGCCATCGCCACGGGAAGATTGGCCAATACTGGCAGCAACCGATTGACCAACATAATTTTGGCGCAAGATGATGTTAACCACGCCGGCAATCGCGTCGGAGCCATAAATCGCAGAAGCGCCATCTTTCAGAATCTCGATACGTTCAACCGCATCCAGAGGAATGGAATTCAAGTCAACGAAGCTACGCTGACCGTCATCACCGAAACCATAAGGTGCCGTACGACGACCATTGATCAACACCAAAGTGGAACTGACGCTCAAACCACGCAGAGAAACACCGGAAGCACTACCGGCGAAACCATTGGTGAAAGAGCCACTGATACTGCCGTTGTTATCCGCAGAGATACTGCGTACCACGTCAGCGATGGAAGTCTTGCCTGTTTGCTCGATGTCTTTGCGGCTCAGTATCTGAGTCGTTGCAACACCTTCTGTTTCAGTACGCTTGATACTGGAACCGGTAATTTCTACCTTTTGAACACCGTCTTGTGCGAAAGCTGTTGGTGCCAACACACCCATGCTCAGCACCAGGCCGCTAGAACAGATCAGCCGTACTGATCTCGATATGGTTTTTTCTTTAATCACTTTTTGCTCCGTTGTTTGTACATTACTAACAATTCTGTGACAACCAGATAAATTTTGCGGATAAGCAAAATTACCAAATTAAAATGGAAAAATCTTTCCATTCTTGAGGAATTTTTGAATAAAATTCTTTCAAAAATTTAGCTCTAGAATGAAACCATTTTGGAGAATCTGCTGTCAATCTTGAAATAGTACAAACGACGAAAAAACAACACTTGATTAATTTTGGCCACTTTCTCGACACATAGCGCTTACATAAGTCTACAGAATAGGATGAAAGTTCCGGAAAAACGAAAATAATTTTAACTGTTTTGTAACATAGTTTTTCTGTCACTACTCCTCTTGAAAATTACTTTTCTTGCAATTTGGTAGTACCGCGAAGATGTAAGATGAAAACGACAATTAGTGTTTTTTTACTTCTAAATATTTGCCCTAAATTTGTGCGCTTAACATATTAAGCACTCAAAAATACAATGCCAAAAAATAAAAAAATCAAAACCTAAAAGAAGGAGGGAGAAAACAGAAAGCAGAAAAGCAAAAACCCCGGCGCACCGGGGTTTTTGTTAAGACACCAGAAAACTGGCGAGAGAATTACTTGGCTGAAGCTGCCGCTGGTGCTGTCGGCGCCGCTGGCGCTCCCGGCGCTGCTGGTGCCGCTGGTGCAGTTGGCGCTGCTGGTGCAGCCTTGACTTCTGGTTCCTTGAACTTGGCACCACCTGCATTGGCCATGTGGACCACCGCACGGGCAACTTCTACATCATCCAGATCTGGATTGCCGCCTTTGGCTGGCATGGCACGAATACCGGAGATAGCATTGGTCACCAGTTTATCGTAACCCTGGGCAATACGTGGACCCCATGCACCTGCATCACCAAATTTTGGCGAACCGGCAGCACCCGCATCATGACAGGCAGCGCAGATGGTCTTGTAGACGGTTTCGCCCGACTGTAAAGTTTTAGGACCACTTGCATCTTTAAAGGTAAAACCCTGGTCAGCAACCGGGCTGATACGTGCCGCGGTCGCTTCTGGTGTCAGTGCAGAAGAACCAGCGCCGACTTTCTTGTCATTCGATACATACTGTACCAGCAAGACAATGGCGATAATGGGGACCAGGAATCCGGCGAGAATAGCAACGATAAGTTGCTTAGGGGTCTTGATCGCTGATTCGTGTTCGTCGTGCGCGTCGCTCATGGTTTCCTCGTTGCAAATAAATTAGGTGCTGAAAATAAATCGGGAATGCAGGCACGCCGCTTGCGCGAGCAATTGCCAAAGCTTGGGATTATAGTGTGAAAGTGCCCTGTTTGGAATGAAAAGCAGGAGCACTTAAGCAAGAATACAAAAATTCCAAGTCGTTTAACGACAAATTCCTTGGTGTGAGGCAGGAGGAAATGGCCAATTTAGGTTAGAATGTTGCCCTTGCATTACCAGAACTCATTGTCATTCTCGTTGCTAATTTTAGTGAGTTCAAAACAGCATACCCAAGCGCCAGTAGCTCAGTTGGATAGAGTACAGCCCTCCGAAGGCTGGGGTCGCACGTTCGATTCGTGTCTGGCGCACCAAATTCCCTTCCTGTCACTGACTTCCCTGTGTATACCAGCCGGAGGTTCAGTGCTGATTGTTCAGTGCCTGTAGCTATCTATATACGACCTATCCCAGCCACCACCATTTTCTATGTCCTTGTAGAAATTGCGCCATCTGCTATATGCTAGCCAAGCTTAATTGCCTTGCAAGTATTTCATTTTTTGAACCCGCCCCTATCTGTTTTGTCATACCGGTATCCCTATGGCATAACAGATGCAGGTATTTCCCATTCACATGACATATGAAGGTCGCTTATGAAATCAAGCCGTCTCCAGCTTACTACGCTTAGTCTGCCCATTGCCCTGGCCTGTGCCTCCATGTCGCCCGCCACGATGGCGGCGGACCAGGCAACGCCGCTTGCCAAAGCCGCCTTGCCGGCAGGCTTGAAACTGATACGCCAGGTGGAAGGCATAGATGAATACCAGCTTGCCAACGGCATGCGGGTATTGCTGGTACCGGATGCCAGTAAGCCGACCACCACCGTGAATATTACTTACCGTGTCGGTTCGCGTCATGAAAACTATGGCGAAACCGGCATGGCCCACTTGCTGGAACACCTGATGTTCAAGGGCAGCAAAGCCCATCCCCGCCTGTGGGAAGAATTGTCGCAGCGCGGTGTGCAGTTCAATGGCACGACCTGGCTGGACCGCACCAATTACTATGAAACCTTTGCCGCCAAGCCTGAAACCCTGGCCTGGGCGCTTTCCATGGAAGCAGACCGCATGGTGAATTCGCGGATTTCTGGTGAAGACCTGAAGACCGAATTTTCTGTCGTCCGCAATGAGATGGAAAAAAATGAAAATTCGCCCGTCGGCACCCTGATACAGCGCGTCATTTCCAGCGCCCACCAATGGCATAACTATGGCAAGGACACCATCGGTGCCCGCAGCGACGTGGAAAACGTCAATATCCCGCACCTGCAGGCTTTCTGGCGCAAATATTACCAGCCGGACAATTCCACCCTTATCGTCGCCGGGGCCTTTGATGCCAAAGAGACGCTGCAACTGATCAGTACCCACTTCGGCAAAATCCCCAGACCGAAACGCCAGATAGAAACCACCTATACGCTGGACCCGGTGCAGGACGGCGAACATGACGTGACCGTACGCCGCGTCGGCGATTCACAGGCCGTGGTGGCGCTGTACCATACCGTGCCAGCAGCGCATCCCGATTATGCAGCGACAGAGGCACTGGCCCTGATACTGGGCGATACACCGAATGGCCGCTTGTACAAGGCCCTGGTGGAAACCAAGAAAACCACTGATGTATTCCCATGGGCAGCCAATCTGGAAGAACCTGGCTTCCTGCTGCTGGGCGCAACTATGCGTACCGAACAGAGTGTCCCGGAAGCGAAAAAGATTTTACTGGAAACCATAGAAAGCTTTGACAAAATCCCGGTCACCGAAGCCGAACTGGCGCGTGCCAAGGCCAAGCTGGATTCTGACATTGCTCAGGTCTTCAATGATCCGGAAAAACTGGGCGTGTCTTTGTCAGAAAGCATCGCCAGTGGTGACTGGCGCCTGTTCTTCCTGTTCCGTGATCGCGTCAAGGCATTGAAAGTCGACGAGGTACAAAGGGTGGCCACGACCTGGCTGAAATCCACCAACCGTACTTCTGGCAGCTTCATCCCTAGTGACAAACCTGAACGCGTACCGGCCCCGGCCAAAGTCGCGGTCGATGAACAGATCAAGGAATTCAAACCTGGCGTGGCCCTGGCGCAGGCAGAAAATTTTGCCACTACCCCAGACAATATAGACAAGCGCACCCAGACCGGTGCACTCAGCAATGGCTTCAAGTATGCGCTGCTGCCAAAAACCACGCGTGGCAATACCGTGGTGCTGTCCTTGATGCTAAACCTGGGTGATGAAAACAGCCTGAAAGGCAAGGTCAGTGCTGGTGAACTGGCGGCCGCCATGCTGAACCGTGGTACTGAAAAACTCAGCCGCCAGCAATTCACCGAAGAACTCGACAAACTCAAGGCCAAGCTGCAAATCGGCGGCAGTGCGGCAACCGTCTACATCAATGCAGAAACCGTACGCGACAACCTGCCACGGGTACTGGAACTATTGCATGATGCCCTGCGCCAACCGGCCTTCAGCGAAACCGAATTTACCCAACTGATCAATGCCCAACTGGCCCAATTGGAAGAATCGCGCAAAGACCCACAAGCCATTGCAGTGGATGCCACCAGAAAAGCATTGAACAACTGGCCGGCAGATGACCCGCGTTACCAGCGCTCCATTGATGAACAGATTGCCGCCCTGAAAACCGCCAAACTTGCCGATGCCAAGGCATTCTGGAAAGAGTTCTACGGTGTCAACCAGGCTAACCAGGCGCAATTGTCCATCGTTGGCGAGTTCGATGCAGCCGCCATCAAAACCCAGTTGCAGACCGCCTTTGGTGACTGGAAGGCACAGCAAAACTTCAGCCGCCTGGCCAGGCCTTATCGCGCCACCAAGGCCGAAGAAAAACAATTGATTACACCGGACAAGGCAAATGCCTTTTTCTATGCCAGCATGCAGGTGCCCGTCGGCATCAAACATCCTGACTACCCGGCACTGGTCATGGGTAATTACCTATTGGGCGGCAGTTTTAATTCACGCATCCTGGAACGCATACGCCAAAAAGACGGCATCAGTTATGGCGGAAACTCGTCCTTCAATGGCTCAGCCCTGGATGAAGTCGCCTCGTTCTCGGTCGCGGCCATTTATGCACCGCAAAACCGCGTCAAGCTGGAAACCGGCATACGGGAAGAAATTAGCCGCGCCCTGAAAGATGGCTTTAGCGCCGCCGAACTGGAAGACGGCAAGAAGAGCCTGCTACAGCAAATGCAACTGGAACGCAGCCAGGACAATGCCCTCGCATCCACACTGACCACCAACCTGTATCTGGGTCGTAATATGCAATTTGATGCCGAGATGGAAAAGAAAATCCAGGGCCTGAGCGTCACCACCATCAAGGAAGCCATGAACCGGCATCTGGGTTATGACAAGCTGGTGCGGGTTTTTGCGGGTGATTTCAAGTAAGCCTACAAACCAGGCTGCAAGGAATTCCCTCCTTCTCATGAGGAAAGTCCTTGCAGCTATTCACCACCAAACAAATTCAACTGACTCTCGGTTTTCTCATCGGCCAGCCGCGTTCCCAGGCCCAGCAGACGTACGGGTAACTGGCGGCGAGAATAGCCGGTTGCCAGCAGTTGTACATACATGTCCTGATCCAGCGCCCTGGCACCGCATTCCACCGTGGTGACGCGAAAATCTGAAAAACGGATTTTGACATACAGCTTCTGTATGCTGTCTTCTGCTGCCGCCCTTTGCATGCGCTGCTGCAAGGACTTGAACAGGACCGGCAACTCGGCCTGGCAGGCAGCCAAATCCGGCAAATCGATGGTATAGGTTTCTTCCACGCTCACGGACTTACGCTCCGAGTAAGCGCATACTTCACGCAGGTCTATGCCACGACATAGCTGGTACAGATTATTCCCCAGTTTGCCAAAATGCTGCATCAGATCAGGTAGCGACCATGTCAGCAAGTCGCGGCATTCATGGATGCCCATGGAATGCAGTTTGGCGGCAGTGACCTTGCCGACACCAAACAGGCGGGCCACAGGCAAAGCGGCGACGAAGTCTTCGACCTGGTCGGGCAAGATGACGAACATGCCGTCTGGCTTGTTCCAGTCACTGGCGATCTTGGCCAGGAACTTGTTCGGTGCCACCCCGGCAGATGCAGTAATGCCCACTGTGTCGGCAATGCGCGCCCGTATCTCTTGCGCTATCAGGGTGGCACTGCCTTTGTACTGGGTGGAATGGCTGACATCCAGATAAGCTTCATCCAACGACAGCGGTTCCACTGCATCGGTGTAATCACGGTAAATCGCCAGGATCTGGCGCGAGGCTACCCGGTATTTTTCCATGGTCGGCGGCATGATCAGCAGGTCCGGGCAGCGCCGCACCGCCTGTGACATTGGCATGGCCGAACGGATGCCGAAGCGGCGCGCTTCATAATTACAGGTCGCCACCACCCCGCGCTGGTCAGGCTTGCCGCCCACCGCCAGGGGTTTTCCACGCAGCGTCGGATCATCACGCATCTCTATCGCTGCATAAAAACAGTCACAGTCGCAGTGGATAATCTTTTTCAAACTGGCTACTCAAAGTAAGAATACCGTATTTTATCCCGAATCCAGGGTTTAACTGAGCATACATACAGTATAAATATGGCTAATTCTTGGAAGAAATGACTAGTTGTTGTGGTTTAAGCTAAGATAGTCTTATCTACCGCAACACGATTTGCATGCTTTTTTTGAAGGATGGGTAATGAAAAAACTGTTTTCGCTGATTTGTACCGTGGTTTTTGGCTTGAGCATGGCGCATGCTGGCACCAATCCGGTACAAGCCTATGATGAAAGCGCCGATGCCAGGACCGCCATCACCAAAGCGCTGGCAGAAGCCAAAAAAAGTGACAAGAAAGTTCTGGTGATCTTCGGTGCCAACTGGTGCAAGGATTGCCTGGAACTGGACAAATCCATGCATGGCAAAAACGCCCCCCTGCTGAACAGCAAGTTTGTCACCGTCAAGGTGAATGTCGGCCAGTTCGATAAAAATATGGACCTGTCCGATAGCTATGGCACGCCGACCAAGAAGGGGATACCGGCAGCGGTCTTGTTAAGGCCGGACAATAGTGTGCTGTATGCATCCAAAGGTGGCGAATTGTCGAATGCCCGCAAAATGAGTGAGCAGGGGGTATATGATTTTTTTGATGAAATCACTGCCCTGTATCACTAAGCATGGTCAATCCGGATGTCTGATCTGTCTCCCCCACCCATGCTTCCGCCTGATCAGGCGGAGCTGGACATGCTGAGACGCAGCCATCATCTGTTATCGAGTTTTTCGCATCATCTGCCGGTCATGTTTTATCAATACCGGCGTTATCCTGATGGCCGCGTCTGTTTCCCGTACGCCAGCGATGCCGTCACCACTTTCTTTGGGGTCCAGGCAGAACAGTTGCGGGAAGATGCCCGTTTCCTGGCAAACATCATACATCCGGATGATTTGCCGAAAATGATAGTCGCCATACGTAAATCGTATACCGATCTCAGCGTCTGGCACCAGGAATACCGCGTCATTTTTCCCGACAAGCCAGACCGCTGGGTGATGGGGAATGCCACGCCAGAATTATTGCCGGATGGCAGTGTATTGTGGCATGGCTTTCTGACAGACAATACCGAACGCAAGCTGACCGAGCAAAGATTGCAGGCTGCCGAACGCCAGCGCCGCCTGGTCATGAAGGCTTCAAACCAGGGGCTGTACGATATCAATCTACAAACCGGCGAAGGCAGTTTCAGTCCGGAATACTTGCAAATGCTGGGTTACGACCCGGAGGACTTTGCTACGCCGCAACTGTTCTGGGATTATTTCTGGGGCGCGGGGGTGCACCCGGATGATGTCAAAAGTCTTAAGAAAGCCTACAAGGCCCATGCCCAGGGCATGGGCAAGGGTGACTACCATGCTGAATTCCGGCAAAAGAACAAGGCTGGCGACTGGCGCTGGATCATGTCGCTGGGCAGCATCGTCGAATGGGATAGCAGTGGCCAGCCGCTGCGCATGGTTGGCACCCATATCGATATTACCGAACGCAAGCAGACCGAGGACATGCTGCATCAAAACCAGGAACTGCTGAAATCCAGCAAAGACCGCTACAAGGTCTTGGCGAAAGAGCTGGAAATCCTGATTACCAATGTCCCGGTCGGCATTATGTTTGTCAGTGACGGCGTGATCGTCCGTGCCAACAAGGCGCTGGCCGAACTCTGTCGCTTCCACGATGTACAGGCCATGATAGGGAAGCAAACCGCTTTCCTGTACCAGAACCAGGCAGACTATGAAGCGTTCAGCAAACAGGTCATCCCCGGCTTACTGGCAGATGAACTGGTCGAACTGGAATGGCCTCTGCGACGCCATAATGGAGAAGCGTTCATCGGCCGCATCGCCGGGCGTGCCTTGCCTAGCGGTGGCTATGTCAAGGGTGCCGTCTGGATGATACAGGACATCACCGAGCAAAAAACCATGCTGGATGCCTTGCGCAATAGCGAGCAGCGCCTGCAAAGGCTGATGAATTCCAGCCTGATCGGCATCATCCAGGGCAATGAATCGGGACAGATACTGGACGTCAACGACGTCTTCACCCAGTTCAGCGGCTATAGCCGTGACTATTTGCTGACCCACAGCAAGGTCTGGGAAACCCTGTTGTCGCAACAGGATATCAAGATATGCCAACAGGCTTACCAGGATTTGATACGGACCGGCACTACCGTGCCTTTCGAAATCATGTTGCAGCAGGGGGATAATAACGGCGTGCCCATCCTGGTCGGCCTGAGCCACCTGGAAAATTCCGAACGTGAATGGGTCGCCTTTGCCATGGATATCAGCGACCGCTTGCGCATGAACCGCCTGAAGACAGAATTCATTTCCGTGGTCAGCCATGAATTGCGTACGCCGCTGACTTCGATACGTGGCTCGCTCAGTTTGCTGGAATCCGGCGTCAGCGGTGTCTTGCCGCCGCAGGCAGAACACCTGATACGCATCGCCCACAATAACAGCAAGCGCCTGATTACCCTGGTCAATGACATACTGGACATGGACAAGCTGGCCAGCGGCAAGATGATTTTTAAATCGGAAGCGCTGGATCTGGTGAGCCTGGTCCAGAATGCCATCGAATCGAATATGTCCTATGCCGCTTCACTGAAGGTCAGCCTGAAGCTGGAAAGCTGTCCGCCGCATGCCTGGATACTGGCCGACAATGACAGGCTGATGCAAGTCATGGCCAACCTGATGTCGAACGCCGCCAAGTTTTCGCGTGAGGGTGATGCAGTGTCGCTGCATATAATGAATGCGGGGCCGCGCTACCGGGTGGAAGTCAGCGACCGCGGCAGCGGCATTGCGCCAGAATTTCAGGAACACCTGTTTGAACCATTTACCCAGGCCGACGGCACCAACACCAGGCAAAAAGGTGGAACCGGGCTGGGTCTGTCGATTACCAAGGCCATGCTTGAAAAAATGCATGGACAAATCGGCTTCCACAGCACACCGGATGTAGGCACCACCTTCTGGTTTGAGTTTGATGTGTATCGCTGAAATACTTTCAGGCAGTAAGAGTGGAAGGCACTCTGTTTTCAACAGTTACAGTGACAGCCCAAAGGTTTACTATCTGAAATTAAAACGGAAGGATGAGTCCGGCAAGACAGCAAAAATATAAGTGAGACAAAATGACTACTACTGATTTTATCGTCGTTGGCGGTGGTTCGGGCGGCTGTGCCGTTGCCGGACGCCTGACTGAAGACCCGGCTCTGCACGTCACCGTACTGGAATCCGGTGCCAAGGCAGATAGCTGGGTGGTGAATACCCCGGCAGCCGTGATCGCCATGCTGCCGACCAAACTGAATAACTGGGCTTTTGAAACCCTGCCGCAACCCGGCCTGAATGACCGCCGCGGCTATCAGCCGCGTGGCAAGATGCTGGGTGGTTCTTCCGGCATCAATGCGATGGTGTATATCCGTGGCCACAAACAGGATTACGATCACTGGGCGGCGCTGGGTAATCCCGGCTGGTCGTTTGATGAAGTGCTGCCCTACTTCAAGCGCTCGGAAAACAATGAAACCCACGGTGGCCCATATCATGGCCAGTCTGGGCCCCTGCATGTCAGCGAATTGCGCAGCGACAATCCGTATCAGCAAATTTACCTGGAAGCTGGGCGCCAGGCCGGCTTTCGCATCAATACCGATTTCAATGGCGAAGACCAGGAAGGCATAGGCATCTACCAGGTCACCCAGCACAATGGTGAGCGCTGGACCGCAGCGCGGGCTTACCTGCATCCGCATATGGGAAAACGCCAGAACCTGCAAGTGGAAACCGGCTGCCACGTGACGCGCATCCTGTTTGAAGGCAAGCGCGCCGTCGGTGTCGAATATCGCCAGGGCAGGCAAATCAAGATACTGAAAGCCCGGCGTGAAGTGCTGCTGGCGGCAGGAGCCTTCCAGACTCCGCAATTGTTGATGCTGTCCGGCGTCGGTAATGGCAAGGCATTGCGGAACATGGGGATAGAAGTTGTGCATGACTTGCCCGGCGTCGGCCAGAATTTGCAGGATCACCCTGATTTCGTCTTCAAATACCGCGCCAGGAGCCTGGACCTGATGGGCTTTTCTACCGCTGGCAGCGTGCGCATGGTGAAAGAATTCCGGCGTTATCAACAACAGCGACGCGGCATACTGAGTTCCAACGGAGCGGAAGGTGGTGGCTTTCTGAAGACCGCCCCGGCGCTGTCAGCACCCGACATACAACTGCATTTTGTGCTGGCCATGCTGGACGACCATGCGCGCAAACTGCATCTGGGCCATGGCTATTCCTGCCATGTCTGCCTGTTGCGTCCGAAAAGCGTGGGGGAAGTGACGCTGGCCAGTGCCGACCCCATGGCTGCACCACAGATCAACCCGCGTTTCCTTGAACATCCGGACGACCTGGAAAACATGGTCAAGGGCTTCAAGCTGACACGCCAGTTGATGAATGCCCCGGCGCTGGTCGCTGCACGCAGCAGCGACTTCCAGACCGCCAATGTGCACAGCGACGATGATATCCGCGCAGTCCTGCGCCAGACTTGCGATACCGTGTATCACCCGGTCGGCACCTGCAAGATGGGGGTGGATAACATGGCCGTGGTCGACCCGCAATTGCGCGTGCATGGCATGACAGGCTTGCGGGTAGTGGATGCCTCCATCATGCCAACGCTGATCGGCGGCAATACCAATGCACCTACCATGATGATAGGTGAAAAGGCGGCGGACATGATACGGGCGGGTAGCTGAACACCCTCCCCGTCTGATGATTTACCTGGTCATGGGTGGCGGCTGCAGCAAGGCCGGTGCCGGTAAAGCCGGCCTGGCTTGCTCGAAGGCATAGCCCATGTTCAGCAACCTGGCGTCGCTCCATGCACCGGCGAACAGGGACAGCCCCACCGGCAAACCCCGCACCAGGCCCATAGGCACAGTCAGGTGCGGATAACCGGCAACCGCCGCCGGAGTGCTGGCACTGCCGGCGACCACGTCCCCAGCCTTATAGTCGATGGCCCAGGCAGTGCCGGTGGTGGGGGCAATCAGTGCCGCCAGCCGGTATTTTTTCAGCACCGCATCAATCCCCTGCTTGCCTGCCCTTGATTTGATGCGGGCTGCGGCCTGCCGATAAACAGCATCCTGCAAACCCGGCGTGGCTTGCGCCTGTTCCATCAATTCCTGGCCAAAATGCGGCATGACGGTAGCGGCATGCTGTTTATTGAAGGCAATCACATCAGCCATAGTGCGGGTCTTGACTGCCGCCGGTGTCGCGGCCAGATAGGTGTTCAGGTCAGCCTTGAATTCATACAGCAAAACGGTCAGTTCATCCTTGTCCAGTTCTTCCAGATAAGGCAGGTCTATCTGGTCAACGATGGTGGCACCATGCGCAATCAGTATTGCCAGGCTGCGCTCAAACAGGGCGCGGGTTTCGGCATCGTAACCATCGACCATCTTGCGCACTATGCCCAGCCGCACACCCTGCAGCGCGCTTGTCTTCAAACCTGCCGTATAGTCCTTGCTGCGACGGCGGTCCGCCTGCAGTGTCGCCGGGTCATGCACGTCACTACCGGCCATGGCATTCAGCAGCATGGCGGCATCACGTACCGTCAGCGTCATCGGTCCTGCCGTGTCCTGGCTATGGCTGAGTGGCACAATACCGCTACGGCTCACCAAGCCAACGGTAGGCTTTAACCCCACCAGGCCATTCACTGATGCCGGGCAGACGATGGAACCATCGGTTTCCGTACCTATCGCCGCCGGTATCAGGCGCGCTGCCACCGCTGCGCCAGAACCCGAACTTGATCCGCAAGGACTGCTCTGTGGTGCATACGGATTGCGGGTCTGTCCACCGGCACTACTCCAGCCGCTGCTGGACAGGCTGGAACGCAAATTCGCCCATTCACTCAAATTGGCCTTGCCGGCAATGATGACCCCGGCGGCCCGCAGGCGCGCCACCACGGATGCATCTTTTTGCGCCAGATTATCTGCCAGCGCCAGCGAACCCGCCGTGGTCACCATGCCCCTGGCATCGATATTATCCTTCAGCAAGATGGGTAGCCCAGCCAGGCTGCCACGGCGCGGCCCCTGCTGATCCACTGCTATCGCATCCGCCTGAGCCTGCGGGTTGATGGTCAGGACTGCCTGTAGCAACGGATTGGTTAACTGGATTTTGGCTTGATAGCTTGCCAGCACTTCTTGTGCCGTGGTTTTACCCTGGCGCAGCTCTTGTGCCAGTACGCTCAATTCATCACTGGCTGCCGCTGTTTGCGCAGCGTATACCAGCAACAATGGCAAGGCACAGGCCCGCACCAGACTCAGATTCAAACTTAGATTCAGACTCAAATTCAGCAATCGGGATCTCATCAATTGATTTCTCTTCTCATTCACCAGGGAAAAACCTGGCGCGTAAGTGCAACGCTGACAATATAGGCAAACACCAGCAACGCTGCCACCAGAGCCACGGCCCGGATGGCAGGCGTCTTGCCGCGTTTCAAAGCGACGGTACCAAGCACGATATACAGAATCAGCGCCAGCAATTTTGCAGTCAGCCAATCCTGGCGGAACGGGTATTGCCCGCTCCATATCGCCAGGGTCAATGCGCTTGCCAGCAAGACGGTATCAATCACATGCGGCAGTATCCTGACCCAGCGTCGCGCCAGCATCGATGAAGAACGCCACATCCAGATACCGCGCAACAAAAACAAACTGCCACTCAGGGCGGCACAAGTCATATGCAAATGTTTAATGGCAAGATAGCTGGGCAGCATATCCATAGATAAACCTCATTGGCGTTTTTGTGCCTGCAATACTAACCGAAAGCAGGCAAAGGTAAGGGCGGATGCTGACAAGCACCTGGCAAAATCCATTAAACTTCAGGCTATCACTATTCAACCAGAAAGCCCGACTTGATGAATTTCCTCGACCTGCAGTCAAAAGATGGTGCCAAAGCAAGAATTGCCAGCCAGGGTGCGCATTTGTGTTCATGGATACCTGCGGGTGGGTCCGAACAATTATTCATGAGCAGTCGTTCAGAATTCAAGGAAGGGATTGCCATGCGTGGTGGCGTGCCGGTAGTGTTTCCCCAGTTTTCCAATCTGGGCACCTTGCCCAAGCATGGTTTTGCCCGTACTTCGGAATGGCGTCTGCTGGAAGCTAGCGCAGTTGAATCCAGCTCTGTTGATACGGGTGCGGCCCAGGCCGTGTATGAGCTGAAGGAAAATATTGCCAGCCTGACGATATGGCCGCATGTATTCCGTGCGGTACTGCGCTTTACCCTGCATAGCAATACCCTGCAGATGACGCTGGAGATACAAAACACCGGCGACACTTACTTCAGCTTTTGCAGCGCCTTGCACACGTATCTGGCAGTCAGGGATATCAGTCAGGTCAGCCTGCACGGCCTGCACGGCTTGCATTACCGCGACACGGTCACCGGCAAGGACCATTGCCTGGACGACGATGTTGCACTGCACATTCGTGCAGAAACCGACCGTATCTATGGGGGTGTTCCAGCCTCTCTGGAATTGCGCCAGCCGCATCAAACCACCCTTATCAGCAGTGCAGGCTTTGCCGATGCCGTGGTATGGAACCCGGGTGCCGGTGCGGCCAGCATCGGCGATATGGAAGCCGGTGGCGAACAACACATGCTGTGTGTGGAAGCAGCCAGCATATTGCGCCCGGTCAACCTGGCCCCCGGTGAAAACTGGCGTGGAAGCCAGACTCTGGAAATCCGTGCATGAAGCAATTGACAATGCGGTCTGTTTAACACATAGTCACAATTATCGGTTTGCCGGGCATTGGCCTGTTGCAAGCCGACTTTGACTGTATTGAATTTATCATTTATACAAAATTGTTACCCATCCAGAAATGATCCCCCCGGTGTAGAAGCGCTGGCCGGATCATTTATTTTTTTGCTTTTATTTTCGACTGAAGGATTTTATGCATTCTGTCCGCTCCGGTACCCAGCTTTCACTCAAACCTGTTTTGCGCGCACTGGTTTTGGGTGGTGTCTTCCTGTTCACTGCGCCACTAGCCCTGGCAGACAGTTTGCCCAAGGGTGTCAGCCAGGTCAGCAGTGTCGAAGGCATTACCGAGTACCGCTTGCCAAATGGCTTGCGGGTATTGCTGATGCCGGATGCAACCAAACCCACAGTCACCGTCAACATCACTTACCTGGTCGGTTCGCGCCATGAAAATTACGGTGAAACCGGGATGGCACATTTGCTCGAACACATGCTGTTCAAAGGCACGCCAAATAACCCGAAGATCACAGAAGAATTCAACAAGCGCGGCATGCGCATGAACGGCACCACCTCGCTTGACCGCACCAACTACTATGAACTGTTCCAGTCCAGTGACGACAACCTGAAATGGGCACTGGAGCTGGAAGCTGATCGCATGGTGAATTCCTTCATTGCCAAAAAAGACCTGGACACCGAAATGTCGGTCGTGCGCAATGAATATGAACGCGGTGAAAACTCACCTGGTGGCGTGTTGATGAAGCGCCTGCAAAGCGTGGCCTATGACTGGCACAACTATGGCAATTCCACCATCGGTAACCGCAGTGACATCGAAAACGTCAAGATAGAAAATCTGCAGGCTTTTTACCGCAACTACTACCAGCCCGACAATGCCGTGCTGATGGTGGCCGGCAAGTTCGAGCAGGAAAAAGTGCTGCAATGGATCAATGCTTCTTTCGGCAAGATCGCCAAGCCTACCCGCAGCCTGCCGCAGTTCTGGACCGTGGAACCGACACAGGATGGTGAACGCAGTGTGGTCGTGCGCCGCAAGGGTGACGTACAACTGGTGATGATCGCCTACAAAGTACCGGCGGGCCTGCATAAAGACCGCGATGCCCTGGGTTTGGCCAACAGCATCCTGACCACGGCACCACATGGCCGTCTGCACAAACAACTGGTGGAAACCGGCAAGGTGGTCCAGGTCTTTTCCAGCAGCCTGGGTCTGGTTGAACCCGGCATCAGCATCATTGGTGCGGTAGTTAAAAAAGGCGAATCGGTAGAAGCAGCCAGAGATGCACTGTTGGCAGGTATAGAAGATTTCAAGAATAATCCGCCAACCAAGGAAGAGCTGGATCGCCAGAAACGCGACAACGCCAATTATTACGAAAAACTCTTGAACAACCATGAATCCATAGGCATCAGCATGTCTGAATATATCGCCATGGGTGACTGGCGTTATCTGTTCAAGGACAGGGACGATGGTGACAACATCAGTGCCGAACAAGTGACAGCAGCAGCCAAACGCTACCTGATGCGCGATAACCGTACGGTGGGCATGTTTATCCCGGAAGACAATCCACAGCGCGCAGAAGTGCCGGCAGCGCCAAGCATGGCCGAAGTCATGAAAGACTTCAAACCCAAAGCCGCCACCTTGACAGGGGAAGCATTTGACCCGGCCCCGGCAAATATCGACAAGCGCACGCAATTGAGCACCATGGGCAATCTGCAACTGGCACTGTTGCCTAAGAAAACCCGTGGCGAAACCGTCAATGTGTCACTGTCCCTGCATTGGGGTGATGAAACAAGCCTGTTCAAGAAAGGCACTATTTCCGGTTTAGCCAGTTCCTTGCTGGCCACCGGCACCAGCAAATATTCACGTGCACAGTTGTCGGATGAAATGTCCAAACTGAAAATGAGCGGCGGCCTGTATTCTTTCCAGACTACCAGGGCAAACTTGCCGGCGGCACTGGAACTGGTGGCCCATGTATTGAAAGAAGCCAATTATCCAGAGAATGAATTCAAGCAGGCACTGGAACGGTCCACGGTCAATCTGGAAGCTTCCCGCAATGAACCAGGTTCGGTTGCCAGCCGCGCCATGAGCCTGCACTTTAACAGCTACCCGAAAGGCGATATCCGCGCTGCCGTGACGCTGGATGAAGCACTAGCACAACTGCGTGCGGTCAAGCTGGACGATATCAAGGCTTTCCATAAAGATTTTTACGGCGTCTCCAAAGGTGAATTGAGTATCGTCGGTGATTTTGATGTGGACAGCACCAAACAGATCGTCAGCAAGGTATTTGATGGCTGGACCAGCAAAGCCCCTTACACCCGCCTGATCGCCAAACGCACAGATGTCGAAGTCGTGCGCAAGACTTTCAACACGCCGGACAAGGAAAGTGCTACCTATCTGAGCCGCATGAATCTCACCATGCGCGAAGACGATGCTGACTACCCCGCCCTGCGCGTCGCCAACTATATCTTTGGTGGTTCCGGCCTGAATTCGCGTCTGCTGGAACGCATACGTCAAAAAGAAGGTTTGTCGTATGGCGGCGGTTCCGGCCTGAATGTCGGTGTAATTGACCCTGTCGGTAGCTTCGGTATCAATGCCACAGCAGCGCCACAGAACCTGGAAAAACTCGAAGCTTCGATCAAGGATGAGTTGAACCGTGCACTAAAAGACGGCTTCACCGCCGAGGAACTGGCCAAAGCCAAATCCGGCCTGTTGCAACAACGCCTGCAAGCACGTACCAACGACGGTACCCTTGCTGCCGGCTGGAACGACAACCTGTATCTGAAACGCAACTGGGGCTGGTCACAGGCCATGGATGACAAGATACAGGCATTGACCCTGCAACAGGTCAATGACGTATTCCGTCGTTATATTGATCCGGCAAAAATGAGTATCTTCATCGCCGGTGATGAAGCCAAGGCGAAAACAGCAGCAACAGCAGCAGCCAAATAAAGCTGGCTAGCGATGAAACCGGAAATCGATGATTTCCGGTTTTTTTTATTTTATTTGTACTCAATATGGCTGCCTTGAACACCACTCTCACATCCCTTGTCCTGGCTATCACCCTGCTGGTATCCCATACGCATACTAACGCTGCCGTCACCCTACCGGCGGATGTCACGCGGGCCAGCAGTGTGGAAGGCATTACCGAATACCGCTTGCCGAATGGTTTCAAGGTCTTGCTGATGCCGGACAATTCACAGGCAACCATTACGGTCAACATGGTGTACATGGCTGGTTCCAAGCATGAAAACCTCGGGCAGACAGGGTATGCCCATCTGCTTGAACATATGCTGTGCAAAGGCAGCAAGAATTATCCACAGATTGCCAACCAGCTCAGTAATCGCGGGGTACGCTGGAATGCCTTTACCCACCTCGACCACACCAATTACATCGCTTACTTTGACGCCAACGAAGCGGATCTGGACTGGGTATTGGGGATGGAGGCAGACCGCATGCAAAATGCCCAGGTCTTGCAGTCTGAGCTGGATACGGAAATGACGGTGGTGCGCAATGAGCTGGAAATGCGCGAGGTCAGTCCGAGCGAAATCCTCAACAAACGCTTGCTGGCAGTTGCCTTTGACTGGCATGGTTATGGACACAGCACAGGTGGTGAAAAAAGCGATATAGAAAAGGTCAACATCGAGCAATTGCGACAGCTGTACCACAGCTACTATCGGCCTGACAATGCGGTACTGGTGGTGGCCGGAAAATTTGATGCGGCCCATGCACTGGATGTGATCGCCCGCAAGTTCAGTCACCTGGCAAGCCCCAAAACAGCACTGCCGGTGATACCTACGATAGAACCAGCCCAGTTGGGCGAACGTCAGGTCATCGTCAGAAGAAAATCCAGCTACAACGTCACCATGCTGGCTTATCACAAACCCTCGGCCCTGCATCCGGATCATGCGGCCCTGAAAGTGGCAGGTGGCATGCTGTCATCCGGGCGCGAGCAGCGCAACAAAGACAATGAAATCATCATCACCAATTTCGCGCCTTCTTTTTCCATGCTGGGCAATGCAGAAGCTGGCCTGGCCGTGTTTACCACCGACAGTTATGCAGGTACGCCTTCGGATGAAAACGCCAAAGGCCTGATCAAGATCATCGAAGGGTTTGGCCAGCAAAACCTGAGTCAGGATGAACTCGACTTCGTCAAAAGCCAGTATGTCAACAATTTTTCCAGGCTCATGAATGACGCCGAAAAAATGGGCACCACGCTTTCTGAATACATTGCGCTGGGTGACTGGCGTTTGTTATTCGTGGAAAAAGACCGTATCGCCAAACTGACAACGGTACAGGTGCAAAATGCGGCAAGACGCTATTTCGTGCGTGAAAACCGTACCGTAGGCGTCTTGCTGTCAGACGAAAAAAGCCCGGACAGCAGTATCCCACCGGCACCGCCCCTCAGCGATGTCATGAAGAATTTTTCGCATGTCAATGAATATGCGCTGGTCAGCGATTTCAATGCCAGCGTCGCCAATATCCAGAAGCAGACACGGCGTCTGAAAATCGGCAACCTGGATGTGGCCCTGCTGTCCAAACCCAGCCGTGGCCAGGCGGTCAGTGTCGATCTGGCATTGCACTGGGGGGATGAACAATCCCTGTTTGCCAAGCGCTGGCTGGAACGCATGACAGACCAGACCATGCTCCATGGCAGCGGCCCGTTTAGCAAGGAAGTCCTGGAAGCGGAAAGAGAAAAATCGCATATCCGTGGCGGCCTGACCCAGTTCACCACCGACAGGGCACATCTGAAACAGGCTTTGCAATTGATGGTCATGAGCCTGAAAGAACCCCGGTTTGCACAGGCACAAACGACTATCGACAAGGAAAAGAGAAAATGGTTTGGCGAACGCGGCAACCCGGTGCAAATGGGCATGGATGAAATGGCCAGGCATTTCAATGCCTACCCGGATGGCGATATCAGGGCACAAGAAACCGCCCAGCAAATCATTTCCGAACTGAATGCCATCAAGCCTGCCGACCTGCTTGAATTTCATAAACAGTTTTATGGCGCATCCAACGGTCACCTGGCCATCGTCGGTGATTTTGACGAGGACGAAGCCGCGACTATCCTGCGCCAGCAATTCGCTGGCTGGGAAAGCAAGGCGCCTTTCCAGCTTGCCCACACCAGTATCATCGAGCGTCTGCCTCTCAATACCTTCATCCCTACCCCGGGTAAAGACAATGGCTATTTCATGGGACGCCTGGATCTGGCCATCAGCCAGAATGATCCCGATTATGCGGCACTGGAAGTGGCCAACTACCTGATAGGCGGCATGACGGCAGAATCAAGACTGGGGCTGCGGGTACGCCAGAAAGAAGGCTGGAGCTATCATGTACGCTCGCGTATTGAAGCACATACAAACGACCCTGCCGCCAGTTGGCAAATCATTGCCACCGCTGCATCAGCCAATGTGGACAAGCTGAAGGTCGCCATCCTGGAAGAATTGCGGGCAGTGGAAAGCGGCGGTTTCAGGCCGGAAGAACTGGCAAAAGCCAAACAGGCACTGGGCCGCTTGACCCAACAGCAACGTGCCGACGACAGCCGCCTGGCCAGCTTGTGGAACGGCGTTTTGCATCAGGGCAAGGATTTTACCCTGTATGCGCAACGCGAAGCTGCCATTCAAAACCTGACGCTGGAACAGTTGAACCAGGCCTGCCGCAAATATCTGCAACCCGGCCTGTGGAGCATCGTGACCACGGGGGATACCAAAAAGATGAACCAGAAACCGTAAACCCCGGGAATTTGCTGGCAAGGGCAATCAGGACCGTGGTTCAGTAGCCAAACTCCACCGGCAAGTCTCGCCACGGACTACCTATGCGGGCTATCCACAACACTGCTTCTATAAATAGGCGGTCATTTTCCCCAGCTCGGCCTCCCTCTTATTGACCAGCACCAATAGCAAATAATAGTCAATTGTATATTTAGCATGCTTGATATGCATATAATATGCTAATGTTTGTTAAGTAAAAAACAATTCTCGAATATGTGTGATATTGAAAATCCGCCATAAGTTTTATTTGAAATTACGTGGCATGACATTTGACCAGGGTATTTTCGGATGCTGTTCTTGACGCAGCATCTACGAGATCAATCTGTGTTGGAGGTTATGATAAACAAATGTCAGGGGCGCGAATGATTAAAGTAACTGTAGATTCTCGTGAAGAATCGGTTAAGCAACAATCGGAATTGGCTTCACAAGAAATTGTGAGAGAACTGAAAGTTGAAGCGACCTTGACAACCAAGTTGAACTTGGCTGATTTCCAGAATGCTGTTCCACTCCTACGAGAGCTTCGCGTCGTTAGTACATTTGAGCATGACTCCAAGGCACTGGAAGTCGTCCTTGATGCAACACCACCTTTTGTAAAGCCGCGGACATGGAGACTTGATTCTGTTGGTGCAGGGCAAACCTATCATATTCAGGATTTGGATGTTCAGTTGGACGGCGCGTTGTTCATTAGGTTGACCGAAGCTGAACGAGCCACTGTAACCGTTACGTTGCGGCAGCTTGACATAGAGCCGCCAATTCAGGCGAGTCTACTGACCAAAGCGGTAGATCTTCTGCCTCGAAATCATTGGGGCGGGATAGCTTGTATGCCGGATATGGTTGCGGCTTTTGTACAGCCCAATGAGCCTGCGATTGATCGATTGTTGAAGAAGGCCGCAGATGTTTTGCGAAATCATAGCAAAGATGCCGCTCTCGACGGATACAAAGCCGGACCAAAACGAGCTTGGGAGCTTGCATCGGCTATTTGGGGTGCAGTTGTAGCAATGAAGCTAGACTATGCACTGCCGCCAGCAAGCTTCGAACATGCTGGACAGAAAATTCGCTCGTCCGGGCAGATTGCTGACTCTGGACTAGCCACCTGCTTGGATCTAGCATTACTATTCTGTTCTGCTATTGAGCAAGCTGGTCTTAACCCTATTTTAGTAATTACCAAGGGGCACGCATTTGCTGGGGTGTGGTTAAAACCAGAGGAGTTTTCTACGTCTGTCGTCGACGATGTGACTGCTCTCCGTAAGAGAGTGAAACTCAAAGAGCTGGTGCTTTTTGAAACCACACTCGTCACACAGCGCCCTCCAGTAAGCTTTCAATACGCTACCGAAAAAGGTGCTGGGCAGATCGCGGAAGAGAAATCTGAATCTTTTGAATTGGCCATCGATATTCGTCGAGCGCGCATGCAGCGCATTAAGCCTCTTGCGAGCGCTGAACGCCAAGTCTCGACGGCTTCCGACGATGGGCTGGAGGTAAATGGGGAAGCTCCTTTCGAAGAGGCACCGGAACTTCCGGACGAAGACAGCAACACTCAGGATGTTGCAAGCCTTGATCCAAAAGATCGTTTGGATCGCTGGCAACGAAAGCTGCTCGATCTCTCCCTTCGGAATAATCTTCTAAATTTTAGGGCAGGTAAGAGGTCATTGAAACTAGATGCCCCAGATCCTGGCAAGCTTGAGGACTTGGTTGCCGATGGGAAGGAAATCAAATTACTTACTCGCCCCGATTTAATGCAAGGTTTGGATTATCGCAACCAAGCCATCCACGAGAGTCGTGAACGAGAAAACCTTCGCCATGCCCATGCGCTTGATGCTCTCAAGCGCCGGGAGGTCTTTGTTGGACTACAACAAGAAGAGCTGGATGTTCGCCTTGTAGAGCTTTACAGAGCAGCCAGGACTACCATGCAGGAAGGTGGTGCGAACACATTGTTTCTTGCCTTGGGTTTCTTGAATTGGACAAGAGATGATAAACCCGATCATAAGTATCAAGCGCCCCTCATCCTTATCCCCGTCACACTCCAACGTAAAAGCGTAAGGTCCGGCTTCACTCTTGTACTACACGATGATGAGCCTCGTTTTAACCCGACGCTAATCGAGATGCTTCGACAAGACTTCAAGCTTGAACTCGGCATCAAAGAGGGTGAACTGGATCGCGATGAATCCGGCTTGGATATCGCCAAAATTTGGCGAACTGTCTCCGCAGCGATTAAAGACATCAAGGGATGGGAAATTTCTGAAGATGTGGTGTTATCCATGTTCTCGTTTGCCAAATACCTGATGTGGGTTGATTTAGTGCAGCGTACGGACCAACTGAGACTCAATCCGGTGGTCAAGCATCTAATTGATACTCCTAGGGATACTTATCCTGGTCACTCCAGTTTTCCAAACCCAAAATCATTGGATAACGACTTTGGGCCGGAACATACGTTTTGTCCACTACCTGCTGATTCATCACAACTTTCTGCGGTGATGGCTGTTCGTGCTGATTGAATATTGACCCACCCTGCTGATTGAATATTGACCCAGGGCCGGGCGCCGCATTTTCAGATGTCGGCTGTGGATAACTATACCAAACAGCGGGGTTGGAAGTTGTTCTTTTCT
>NZ_JBMPOR010000008.1:0-213449 GCF_049340265.1 Undibacterium sp. Di26W | reverse complement strand
GTTGTCGTTCGTCGTAACCGGAGCCAATCGTCATGACGTTTCCCAGTTGGAATCGGTGCTTGAATCGATGAAATTCAAAAAACCTCAACCACCGATTCGTAGAAACAAACATTTATGTGCTGATGCGAGCTATACGGGAGCACCAGCGTTGCGCATTATTGAAGAGCACGGTTACATTCCACATGTAAAAGAGCGCGGACAAGAGGCGACTGAACTAGCGCGTGACCCTAACAAGAAGGCTAGACGATGGATAGTCGAAGTTGCGCACAGTTGGTTCAATCGCTTTCGAAAGCTACTGGTCAGATATGAAAAACTCGAGAGGAGCTTTCTGGCCCTCAATCATCTAGCAGCGGCGATCATTGCATTCAGAAAAGTGCCATTAGCAATAAATATTATTTACGGATAAGTTCTAAGAGTGAGTTGCGTACTGCAGGCCAGCTCTGCCTTGATTTGCCTTAGTTGGTTTCCTATGGAGTGCGAGCAAACCGGGATACATCGTCGTTTTTCCACCCATTGCCATAGAATATAGCTGTGTTGACCACTAGTTGTGGCAACATCTGTCTTTTCTGCGTTTTCTGTATTTTCAATGCGATTTCCATAGAAAGATCGGCTTGCAGGCATTTCAAAGATATTCATTCCATTTCAAGTTGCTGTGCAAGAGCAAGTTGCGCCTGGGCCGGCTGCTGCCGGTACTTGCCACATTACTTGCCACCTTATTTGCCGCATTACTGGTTTTGACTGCCTGTGAGCAGACCAAGGGCGGCAAGACTGTCGTATTGACACCCTGGCTAAAGATGCACCAGGCGGGCACGGACGATGGCAACAAGCTGTCCGTCACTTATTCGATACGCCAACAAGAAAAATGGTGGCTGCTTTCTTTTCCCATCTGGCAAGACCTGGACTATGACGAAGTCAGTATCATCAACGATAAAACCATTCTGGTTGCCAGGTCAGTCAAATTTGCCAAGACGCAGTCTGCCGATACCCACGCCAGACTCATGACTGAAAATGACAGCCGTGGCATGGATGTCTGCACTTCCTCATCGGCCATCAATGCGCCAGCCAATGCCAACTTCATTGACTGCACCGATGCCAGCACTGACAAGAAACGCATCGTCAAACGTTTCAACCTGAATGGCAAACTGATGCAGACTTTCAATATGCCAGCCAATGAATGGGAAGACTTGCCAACACCGGCAAACATCGCCTTTTATAACGATGATGATGATGCACAACTGCCCTATGTGTTGGAAACCGCCAGGGACAACACCTACTGCCGCCTGATCATGCTGGGCAAGGACAAGAACACCAGTTTTTCCATGAATGCAAAAGCTGATAACGGTAAGTGTGCATCAGCAAGCGACTGGAGAGGGGTCAGCCAGAAACATCTGCAACCGGCGACCAATTTTGAAAACCTGGGTCAGAACCTGCCAATACGAAAAAAAATGATAGGCGAATCCGCAGAAAAACCTGCCTCCAAATAATGACCAAAGCCACAAGTATCAAGAGGACTATGCAATTTATCGCCTGTTGTCGCTTGCCAGGGTTAAAATTCCAGTTCAGCTTATGTCGCAAGATATGCTTGTGACCTGTTTCTTTCTCATAGAACGCATCAGATGATAGTCAGAACACTCACCGTAATTTTTGCCATCATTGCCATTTATCTGGGCATAGAAAATGTACAAAAACTCAATGTCATGCGCATACCAGACACCGAGTTTGAGCAAATTGACGGCGCGGTCGTTTTGATGGTGCATGGTGTGGACGACAATCCTGGCTATGTCGTGACCGGCGGCTTTAACAAGCAACTGATACAGATCACCTTCTCTTACATCGTGAATGGCGTCGAAAGAACAGCCGATACCATCTCACCCATCTGCAGTCGTTGTGAAGCGCATCATGTGCTGAGAATGACAGGCATGAAACCAAATGAACTGGTCCCTGGTGCCCCCATCCGTGTGCTGGTATCCAAAACCGATGTCAGCAAGGCTTACCTGGCCCTGCCCACCTCCGGTGAAAAACAGTCGCAGATGTGGACAGTGTTCCTGTGGCTGATTCTTGCCCCCGGCATGGCCTTGCTCTTCTATAAACTGGAAGGCAAAAGTAAAAGACCGGATGACACTGCTCCCGATAAACCTGCTGCCTGATCATAGACCATCTGCAACATCCGCACAGGGTTCTCTCACGACACCAACTGTCCCAACGCTGATCATACGGTTATCAATTCACGGCCGCAATATCCATTAGCCACATTAGTTGTGTTTGACAACGATTGGTTTGACAATAATTGATAACAAGGCGTATGATCGTTGTCAAACGCAACCATTCTAATGGATTACCTGAAATGTCTTGCATGTCCACATGAACACACTTACTACTACCGGTGCCTTGCTCCGGGAATTTGTCCGGCTTTATGTACGCGACCAGCGTATCAAAACCAATTGTGGTAACGGCGCATCCACTGTGCAATGTCACGTCATGACAGAGCTGTTGCGTGAAGACGGCCTTACCCAGCAAACCCTGGTGAAGCGTCTGGGTCTTGATAAAAGCTGGATCAGCCGGGCAAGCGATGCACTGGTGGCGGATGGTACGCTATCAAAAACAGTCAATGCAGATAACCGGCGCAGCGTCAGCCTGCGTCTGACTGCAGCGGGCAGAAAACGCGCCAGTGCGCTTGACACAACCTTGAATCGTCATGCAGATCAGCTATTGCTTGATGCAAACGCAGAACAGCAGTCAGCAATCACGACTGCCATGCAGGTATTACTCGATGCGCTACAAAAAGACAACAGACCAGGTTGCGGCATCGCGCCACCCATCCGTAAAGCACCAGACAAAACTATCATCCTGCCAAGGCAATTGATATGTCGGCCTGCCAGCAGAAAAGACTGGTCAGCGATACGTTTACTGTTAAACAGCCAGGGCTTACCCGTGGAAGGTGCTTATGCCCATCTGCAACACTTCCAGCTTGCATTCCACAACGATGCGCTGATCGCTTGCGGTGGCCTGGAGATCTACGCACAGGATGCACTCTTGCGCTCCATAGCCATCCAACCTGAAGCCCAAGGGCAAGGCTACGGCCAACAACTGGTGATGCAATTGATTGATACGGCACGCAACACAGGTATCAAACACCTGTATCTACTGACGACCAATGCCGACAAGTATTTTCAACCATTCGGTTTTCGCATCATACAAAGCAGCAAACTCCCGGTCGGCCTGCAAGCATCCAGCCAGTTGCAAGGTGCATGTCCGGCATCGGCTATTGCCATGCAATTAAAACTGGCACGTGTTGAGCTGACAAAGCCTTCAAAAAAACCAGGCGCAAGATAAATGCAGCCCACCTTATTTTCAAGATGAAACATACCCCACACGCCCTGCAAACCATTGCCATCCTGGCTGTCACACAAATTCTGTCGTGGGGATCACTGTATTACGCCATCGCCATCCTGGCACCTGAAATTCAAAAAGAAATGGGCTGGCGGGCAGAGCTGGTATTCGGTGCGTTTTCCTGGAGCCTGCTGGTGGCAGGTACGATCGCCACCTATTCCGGCATGCTGCTGGATCGCCATGGCGGCAGGCTGGTCATGGGCATGGGTTCAGCCACTTGCGGTCTGGGCCTGATATTGCTAAGCAGCGCACACACGCTGCCAATTTATTTTCTGGCCTGGAGCATACTGGGTCTGGCCATGGCAATGACGCTGTATGAAGCAGCCTTTGCCACCATCACCCATCATTTCACCATCCACAGCCGTCAGGCAATTTCTACGCTGACCCTGTTTGGTGGCTTTGCCAGCACCGTGTTCTGGCCGTTGACACAAAAGCTGAACAGCCTGATGGGCTGGCGCGACACGTATCTTGCCTACGGTATTGCCCAGCTTCTGGTATGCCTGCCGCTGCATTTGCTATTGCAGGCGAAAAAGACCGCGCCACCCGCAGAAACAGCGGCAGCAAAAACAGCACAAAACACAGCACCAAACACAAATCGCAGTCACAGCCTGCAAGAAGCCTTGCGTAACCCTACTTTCTGGAAACTGGCATTTGCTTTTTCTGCAAACAGCTTCGTCTTTTCTGCCATGTCGGTACATCTGATCCCATTACTGGGCCAGATAGGCCACCCGGTTACGTTGGCAGTATTCATGGCGGCGCTGATAGGCCCGATGCAAGTCGTAGGCCGCATCGGCGAAATGACCCTGGCAAGAAATGCCATGCCACAAACCGTGGGCAAGTTCACCTTTGCCGCCTTGCCAGCCGCACTGTTGGCGCTGATACTGTTTGGCTCGCATGCCTGGGCAATAGCACTGTTCTGCATTTTGTATGGTTTGAGCAATGGCATACTGACCATCGTACGCGGCACCATTCCACAAGCCCTGTTCGGTACTGAAAATTATGGTGCCATTTCTGGTGCCATGTCCGGCCCGGCACTGTTTTCCAAAGCCGCTGGCCCGCTGCTCATTGCCAGCCTGATACAGCATGCATCTTCACCGGATGTGATTTTTACCTGCCTGCTGGTATTTTCCCTTGCTTCACTGGCGTTTTATCTGTCGGCATTGAAAACAAGGTGATGCAAGATTTTTCCTGCTTGTCGTTTTTTCTTACTTGTCGTTTTTTTCCTACTTCTCGTATTCCGAATATTTCCTGGCATCCCCTTTGACCAGAGGGGCAGGATACTTTAAGGCATTCAAGGCAATTTTTTCCTGGCAGGCGGCAAACAGATCCACATCCAGGGTGTCTGCCAGCATGATGAGGTAATTCATCACGTCGGCCATTTCATGGCGGACAGCGATTCTGGCCTGCTCGTTCAATTCTTCCGGCTTGCCTGTGGGCAGCCACTGAAAAATTTCCAGTAACTCTGCCGCTTCAACCGTCAAGGCACTGGCCAGGTTTTTGGGCGTGTGAAACTGCGCCCAGTCACGATCCGCCACAAACTGCCTCAGCTTGTCCCTGACAGCCTGGCTGGCATCTGTTGAGGCGTGTTGCGGTGTACTTATTTTGGTCGTTGATGAGGGCATGATTTTCTCTGGCAAATGCACTGAATACCATTATGCATCATGCCCCGGCTGTTCACGCCAAAATTCCTGTCGTATCAATTTGCATCCAGCATGAAGTGGGAAATGAACCATATTAATTCAGCAAATGACTGGGCACTATCATATAATCGGGAGCAAAAATGGCCGCTATTCATTGAAGAATCTATTACTTAATATCACTAAATTAATTGTCTTTTTGGAACCACCATGTCAGATAAGCAGCCCCCAAATCATAGCGAAGACTCCGATCTCCCAACTGCCCCATCCCGCCGACGCTTGCTGCAAGGTGCAGCGGTTGTGGGCGTTGTGGGAAGCCTGCCTATTATGGGAGAGGCTGCTGCGCATACGGCGAATAAAGTCGTGGCCGGTTCTCTGGACACCAAGCTGAAAGCACATATCAAGAATGTGGTCGTGATATATCTGGAAAACCGCAGCTTCAATAATCTGTTTGGCAATTTCCCCGGCGTCAGCCAGCCTTTGTCTGATGTCCCCGCTGCTGTTTTTACACAAAAAGACAGGGATGGTTCTGTCTTGAGTACACTGCCCAAAATATGGGGTGGAATGGTGTCGCGTGCGCAAAACCTGGGTGGCAAAAACTATGTGATTGATGAAGACAAGATCAGTGGTCTGCCAAATGCTCCGTTTGCCTTGAAAGATGCAGAGGGCTTGCCTCTTCCTGAATCCGTGATCACCAGGGATTTGTGGCATCTGTTTTATCAAAATCAGATGCAGATCAACGGTGGGAAAAATGATCGCTTCGTCGCCTGGGCAGATTCGGGCGCATTAACCATGGGCCACTATGGGGAAACGCATAAGAATCTCGATTTATGGAAAATCGCTCAGCAATATACTCTCTGCGACAACTTCTTCATGGCTGCATTTGGTGGTTCCTATCTGAACCATCAATTCCTGGTCTCTGGCAGGACTCCTGAATATTTTGATGCCCCAAATACCCCGGCAAAGAAAAAAATAGCCGTCACCGAAGATGGCCCAACCGGAGTCAGACTGGCCATAGATAAAGAATGCCCGGCATCGGCACTGGATGGCAAACCAAAATTCGTCAACGATGGCGCAATTACCCCGGATGGCTATGCAGTCAATACCATGGCCCCGCCCTACCAGCCCAGCTTTGTCAAACCAGCTCTTGACGGTGATGCGACATTGGCAGATCCGCAAGATCCGAGTACTTTACCACCGCAAAGCTATGACACCATCGGCGATTTGCTATCGCGTAAAGGTGTCAGTTGGGCCTGGTATGGTGGTGCCTGGCAAGTTGCGCTGGAATATAAGGGCGGCGGTGAAAAACCCAATTTTCAGTATCACCATCAACCGTTGAATTATTTCAAGCAATTCGCGCCAGGCACGCCGGCACGCAAGGAACATTTACGTGATGGTGGCCTGGGTGACAGCCCCATTTCCAACAAGTTCCTGGCAGACGTTATTGCAGGAAAATTGCCCGCAGTCACGTTTTACAAACCGCAGGGCAATCTCAACATGCATGCGGGTTATTCGGATGTTGAATCTGGTGATCAGCACGTCGCTAATGTGCTGGAGCACTTGAAAAAAAGCCCTCAATGGAAAAACATGCTCATCGTCATTGCCTTCGATGAAAATGGTGGCTGGTGGGATCATGTGGCACCGCCCAAAGGCGATCGCTGGGGACCAGGGTCACGCATCCCGGCGATAATCGTTTCCCCTTATGCGAAGAAGGGAAATGTCGATCATAGCTTCTACGATACGACATCCATTCTGCGTTTCATTACCCGCCTGCACGGCCTGCCCCTGCTGGAAGGGATTAAAGTGCGCAACGCTGCGTTTATTGAACGGGGTGCTTTGCCGCCGGGTGACTTGACTGGCGCACTGAGTTTCGCTGAACATAAAGTGAGCTAATCTTATCCCTTGTCCCCCTTTGCACCCTTCGTACCCATTTGTACCCGTGGCTGGCCAGATCAAACCAGCCCCATCCTCAAGCGGACGCCTGTATGTCAGATGGGATTGGTTGAGGTGCGCTCAGCTAAAGCGGGCATTCAGTGTCCCTGCGTCAATGACAGCGTCACAATCCAGATATTGCAATGCAAAAATAGTGCTTACAAATTAAGCAATTAAGCGATAAAATGCAAGATCATATGTAAATGCTGCATCGCGCCAATAATTTGATTCAACACGGCAATATTGCATGGTCGATTATCCCTACCCACTCTGGAGAGTTTCATGTCTTTGCTTACTGAACAATTATCATCTGCTGCCCAGAATCAGTTTGCGACACAAATCGCGGTTTTCCGGGCTTTCTCGCAATCTGCATTTGGTGGACTGGAAAAACTGATTGCCCTGAATTTCAATCTGGCAAAACAGTCGTTCGACAATGCCAATACCGTCACACATGAATTCTTTGCCGTCAAAGCACCGCAAGACATCCTGACCCTGAGCCACACCCACAGCCAGCCGCAACTGGAAAAAATCCTGGCCTATGGCCGCGAACTGGCCAGCATCACCAGCAATGCACGGGCAGAATTGTGGCAAGCCGTCAGTTCCTCTGAACAAGGAGTGACGGCAGTTACCGTACCGGCAATAAAAACTGCGGCCAAGAAACCTGCAGTGGCAAAGCCTATCGCCGCGACCACGCAATTAACTTTGCTGGCAGAACCGGAAGCCAAGCCTGTAACCAAGCTCAAGGCAAAAGCAAAACCGGCAGCGAAAGTTGAGGTCAAAGCTGACGTCAAAAAAGCGGGCGCAGAGAAGATTGCCAAGACCAGCAAAAGTGCGGCAACCAAACCCATAGTTGCCAAGCCTGCTGATGCAACAAAGAAAGCAAGTCCTGCAAAGGCAAGCAAGCCGGTAACAGCAGCCCCCAAGGCGCAGCCGGCAGCAGCAGAAAAAACTATCGAAAAAACTACAGCAAAGAAACCCTTGAAAAAAGCTACCACTCCAATTAATGCAAGTAATGCAGGTAATGCTGCAAATCATACTGACAGCGCGGCTACAACTACATCACCCGCAGCCACCAAGCCAGCGCCCAAGAAAACCGCTACAAAACCAGCAGCTTCGGTTGAATCAGCACCCGCCCCTGTTGAGGCAACAACGCCAGAGAAAAAGTCTGCCGTTAAATTTCCCTTCCCTATCGCGCCAAGACTGAAAGCCGGTACGCCAGCCTTCCCTGGTGCCGCAGCCCCAGCCTACAAGGCAAAATCCAGCTCGGCCACAGGTGCAAAAAAGCGCGTACGTCAATAATCAGCACACATTCTTAAAAAGACCGCTGTTAGTGCTGATGCACGACAGCGGTCTTTTTACATTTGCCTGCCGTAAAACCACATTTAGGCAGTATTGAAATTGAAATACTACAACACCGGCGTCAGCACAGTAAAATGCACCATTGATCTTTGCGTTCACAAAATGAAATTCCCTTCACTCGCCAGCCTGGCAGCAATATGGATGCTTATCCACACTGTGCATACGGTGGCAGCAGAAGACCCTATTACCGTCGCCTGGCGCATCAAGCCGCCGCACCAGTATATTGAAAACGGCGTCGAAAAAGGCATCTTGCTGGACCGCGCCAAGCAGGTCTTCAGCGTCGCCCACATACCAGTCAATTTTGTGGAAGAGCCGGCGAAACGCATCTGGAGTAATTTTTCTGGCGGCAGCAAAAACTATTGCTCGTTCGGCTGGTACAGGATTCCCGAACGTGAGTCGCTGGTACAGTTTTCCGACATCTTCCATACCGACCCGCCGCATACCTTGCTGGTCAGCCCTGCTGCCATCAAGCAGGTATCCGCCCACCGCAGCCTCGCCAGCCTGATGGCAGACCGTAGCCTGACGCTGGGTGTCGTCGATGCTGTGTCCTACGGACCAGAACTGGATGCCATGATCAAATCCAGCAAAAACCGGATAGAACGCAGCACCACCCTGCCGATGATCATGGCACGCATGGTCGGTGCCAACCGCGCATCGTATATGCTGATTGATCGTGAAGACTGGGAATACCTGAAAGATAAAGAAGACAGCCTGCACCAGACCACACAGATGGATCTTGCAGGCATGCCGGCAGGATTACACCGTTATATCGTCTGCAGCAAAGATTTACCGCCCGAACAAATGCAGAAGATCAATGCGGGAATACAGAAAGTATTTCGGGCAAAAAAATAGTAGTGGTCATCACATCAGTTCGTCAGGTGACTAGGGCGTGTTGACCTAGCCGGTATCAAAGCGCTTCCCATTCATTTCTCAACAAGGCATACATCGCTATATCTCCATACTTGCCACGGCAGAAAATGGCGCCACGCGCAATGCCTTCTTTGATGTAGCCACAGTTGATGGCGACTTTTTCTGATGCAATGTTACCCACACTCATGTGAATTTCGAGGCGGTTGATCAGCAGGGTTTTGAACAGGTAATCGGTCAGCAGTTTTACTGCCTCAGTCATGATACCTTTGCCGTGCAGGTTTTTGACGAACAGGCCGTAGCCGATTTCCCTGGCATTGAAATATGGCACGGTCTTGAAATGAAAGACGCGCCCTATGATTTTCTCATTTTCGTCAATGATCAGAAACGTCTCCGACATCTCCTTGGAGCGCGACTCATCATCAAATTTCTTTTCAGCGGTGCCTGGCAACATGATATCCAGCGGTAAAAAATCGCCCTTGCCATCCGGATGGTTCATCAAATCGAGCAGGGTCGCCACATCTTCTTTTCTGACATGGCGAAGGTAAAAGCAGCTTCCTTTAATCATGCATATGCTCCTCTACAAGTATCCATAAGAGATTGATGCCATCCATGCGAATGTCCAGTATGGGTAGCCAATGAATGAGTATGGACATGCAAATCAATGCAAGAGTTCCCGCACTGATCACCTGAATTACCGGGGCTTACATTTCCAGCAAGCGTCTTTGTCGTTCTTTTTCTTCCAGGATGGCAGATTCGATTTCTTCCAGCACGGCACCAACGTCAACCGGGCGCTTGTCGACTGCCACCTTGCCGGTCAACACGGTTTCCGGTGTCAGTAAGCCGGCGACATACAGTTTCCAGATTTCCTTACCGTATTGGGTATCCAGCAGCTCGGGGGCAAACTGACCGAAATAAGTCGCCAGATTGCGAACGTCGCGTTCCAGCAGGACGGCGGCTTCGGTATTGCTGGCAGCATCAATCGCTTGCGGCAAGTCGATAATCACCGGGCCTTCGGCATCCACCAGAATATTGAATTCTGACAGATCACCATGTATCACCCCGGCGCACAGCATCAGCACGACCTGATGCAGCAACTGGGTGTGATAAGCGAGCGCCAGTGCCGGTGACAGTTCTATGTCATTCAGGCGCGGTGCAGCATTGCCGTCGGCATCGGTGACCAGGTCCATCAGCAACACACCTTCAAAACAGATATACGGTCGCGGCACCTTGACGCCTGCGGCTGCCAGTTTGTACAAGGCATCCACTTCGGCGTTTTGCCAGACTTCTTCCTGCATCTTGCGACCATAGCGCGTGCCTTTTTCCATGGCGCGTGCCTGACGGCTGTTTTTGACTTTGCGTCCTTCCTGATACGAAGCGGCATTTTTAAAACTACGCTGGCTGGCTTCTTTATAAACCTTGGCACAACGGATTTCTTCGCCACAGCGCACCACATACACGGTCGCTTCTTTTCCACTCATAAGCTGGCGCATGACTTCATCCAGCAAGCCCTCTTCCTGCAAGGGCTGCAGTCTTTTTGGTGTTTTCATTCGTGGGAGCTGCTCAGGCCTTGCGCGGCTTGCCGCCGGTTTTGACTAATTTGACCGGTGCATGTCCACGCGACTTGTTGCGCATGTCATAGATGGCCTTGGCGTCCTGCTCGGCTCTTTCTTGCGTACGCATGGCGGGAATATCGTCGTGCAGGGTAAAAAAGTCAGCCGCCTGGGCCCGCATTACATGCTTGATGGCTTCATCGTCACTGAGATCAAATCGTTCCGTCATTAAAGTGGTGACTTCATCCAGATATTCTTCATAGGTCATCATCGTATTTTTTTCCTGTCTTTATGGGGTGCCTGGTGCTGATATATCAAATGGGTATAAAAATAGCCATAAAGATATATAAGCCGTGCCAGCCACACAATCATTGCGTTTGGCACAAGTGTATTTGGGCTGTGCCGACTCCAGCTTCATTAATAAAGTCTGCACAAAGGTGAAGTATTGTACACGTGCTGCCTGCTCACAACGGTAAGCTGTGAAATCTCGGCTACAATGCCGCCTTCCAGGAAATATCCCACAAGAGTTATTGCATGAGCATAGTCATCCATGAGGCGCTGCGCGCCTATATCGATCCCCTGACCGAACACGAATTCGCTGCGCTTGAGCGCAGCATACTCACAGAAGGTTGCCGCGATGCACTGGTGTGCTGGGGTGACATCCTGATCGATGGCCATAATCGCTACGCCATCTGCCAGCGTCATGGTCTGTCCTACAATAGCGTGCAAAATGGTAATTTCACCAATATTGAAGACGTGCAACTGTGGATGATAGACAATCACCTTGGACGTCGCAGTGTGTCTGACTTCCAGCGAGGCATGCTGGCGTTGCGCAAGAAAGAAATCGTCACCAGCCGCATGAAGGCACAGGAAGAACAATCAGTGCCGGACAACCCGGAAAGCGAAGTCGCCGTCCCCATCATCAAGCCCAGCCAAAGCCGCCAGGAAATCGCCCGGGTTGCCGGTATCAGCAGCAATGCTGTGGTACAGATAGAAAAAATACAAAAAGCAGCCGCGCCAGAACTGGTGCAGGCGGTACGCGATGGCACTATATCCATCAGCGCCGCTGCTGCCATCGCCTCTTTACCCAGCGATGAACAGGTCGCCGCCGTGGCAGGTGGCCGCAAGGAATTGCAACAGGCAGCCCGCCAGGTCCGGGAAAAGGCACGCGAGCACAAAGCACCACCCAAAGTCAGCGAAGCCGCCGCCGAAGTCACGGCAGACCATCAAACTGCAAGGGTACAGACCCTGGATGAAGTCAGCGCCCTGCGCCAGCAAGTCCAGAGCCTGCAAATGGAAAACAATGCATTGCAACGGCAGATCGCCGCCCTGAAAGAGCAACTGGCAGTATGATCATCCGTAATACCAACCAGTAGCAATCAGGACTCATTTCATAAATAGGGGTGCGTTCTACACAAAACCGTGGATAGGGGAATGACAGAAAAGCGCGCAAGTTTGTCCAGCCTGTTTTTGAACAAGCTATCCGGTGCCGAGCTGGAGCATATGCGCCGCCTGGAAGCCATGCAGCAAGCGCACCAGGGCCGGCCATTTTATGTCGACGACGACAATTTGCGCATGATGTACCTGAACCCCAAGTGCATGCAGAGTGTCATGAAGCTGGATGCGCCGAACGAATTGGTCTGCGCCTACTCGCGCACTGTCATGGGCTTTTTACTGTTTCACCCCAGGCCCTCGCATATTTTACTGATAGGCCTGGGTGGCGGCTCCCTCGTCAAATACTGTTATCACCACTTGCCCGATTGCCGCATCACCGTGCTGGAAATCAATGCTGACGTGATCGCCATGCGCGAGCAATTCATGCTGCCAGCAGATGACGAACGCCTGCACATTATCAAGTGTGATGCCATCAGCCATTTGCAGCAGCATACCTATGCAGCCGATGTCATCTTGCTGGATGCCTATGATGAAAACGGCCTGGTGGCCGCACTCAACACGGCAGAATTTTATGCCAACTGCCAGCGTCAACTGGCTACCGACGGCGTGCTGGTTGCCAATGTCTGGGGCAAACCCAGCGCCCTGGCAGACATGCTGGGTCGCCTGCGCCATGTCTTCAAGCAACAGGTCTGCTGGAGCCGCTCTGAAGACAGCTACAACCTGATCGTCTTTGCTGTCAAAGGCAGCGCCATACCCAGGCCGGCACACACAGGTGAGCACCCCACCCTGCAACTGGAAGCACTGGCAGCGCGCCTGCTCAGCCTTGATCCCGCTACCCCATTTGAGCAAGTTGACGAAGAATTGCACGCACTCAAACAAAGCCTGGCTAGCATCATGGTGGCAGATGACAAAGTTCCCCAAACCTACGCCGACTGGAAAAAGCGGGTAACACAGCAGCAGCTGTAAGTTAATCGGGGCTGGTCCGACTACACTGTAGCGGTGTCTTAGTCACAAGGAGTCTCCATGAAAACCCTATTCCTGATCAGCCTGTTTGCCGGTGTCGCCAGCAGCCCCCTGCAGGCTGCCGACATTTGCAGCAAAACCAGTCCCGGTCATACCGTCGCCCTGCTGGAACTGTATACGTCTGAAGGCTGTGACAGTTGCCCGCCTGCCGACAAAACCATCAGCCGCCTGTATCAAAGCACGGGCCTGAACAGTGATCAGGTGATACCGGTGTCCCTGCATGTGGATTACTGGGATTATCTGGGCTGGAAAGATATCTTTGCCAAACAGTTGTACACCGAAAGACAGCGCAACCTGGCAGACCTGGCGGGCAGTCGTTCGGTGTACACGCCAGAAATCTTTTTGGCAGGCAAGGAAGTGCGCAACTGGCGCAATGGCCTGAGCGATGACATCAAGCGTATCAATCAAAAACCGGCAACGGCCAGCCTGCGTCTGGGCATAGAAAAACTGGCCGGCAACAAACTGTATGTCAATCTGCAAGGCAATAGCATGCAAGAAGCCCGCCTGTATGTCAGCCTGGTAGAACAGGGCCTGGTCAGCAAGATACAGGCCGGTGAAAACCGTGGTGCCACCTTGCAGCATGACTACGTTGCCAGAGAATGGGGCGAAGACTACAGACTGAGCGCAGGCAAAACCGCAAGCTATTCCACCCAACTGGCCATACCTGCGAGCAGCAAACGTAAAAACCTGTCGCTGCTGGCATTTGCGCAAGACAAGCAAGGCAATATCTTGCAGGCAGTCAGCCTGCCGCTGTGTGACGGACTGCAGTAATAGCTTGCGCCGTTTTACCTGGGCCTGGCGACAAATTTACCGGCATTGGTCTTAACTTTAAGGCAAGCACGAGAAAGATGGTTTAGACTTCCTGCATTCCCCGTTGTTGCCATATCTTGCCAGGAGCCAGCCAAATGAATATGTTAGTCGCCTTTTTACACCATCTTGCCGCATTCACTCTGGTCAGTTCACTGGTCGCGGAAATGATCTTGATACGTCAGCCTTTGAGTTTGTCGTCCGCCAAAAGCCTGCGTACTCTAGACGGCATCTATGGCGTGAGTGCCATGCTGATCCTGGTCATGGGCATGTTGCGCGTCATCTACTTTGAGAAAGGTGCGGCCTATTATCTGCACAATCATGCCTTCATGCTCAAGATGACTGCCTTTATCGTGGTCGGTCTGCTGTCCATCTATCCCACCATGATCTTCCTGCGCTGGGCCCCGGCGTTGAAGCAAAATCAGTTACCGCTACTGAGTCCGGCCCAGGCCAAAAATATACGCAGGGTTTTACATCTGGAACTGGCGGGTATCGTCATCATTATTCTGGGTGCGGTGCTGATGGCGAAAGGCGCTGGTTTTACGGCTTAACACTTGTTTACGATCTTACTGCGCGCCTGTCAGTTGTTTTAAGCCAATTTACATGGAAGAAAAGTTGTATAAACGACTGAATTCTGGCAAGCTTTCCGAAAAGACATGCGATTCTCAACAATCGTCCCAACAATCACATGTCGACAAGAACAAGGATGATGCCACCCTGGCTGGCATCACAGCTTTCAGGGATTCGCCATGTACGATGAAAATGACTTCTTTGCGGTATCCAAGTTCTTGAAACTGGGTATCAAAATCACGTTCAGAAATCCCATGGGCCAAAACCCATCGTTTCAAAGCAGCTTCCCTACGCCCAAGGGTACCACCGTCACCCTGGACGAAAAAAACCTGTATGAAGTTGAGCGTAAATTACGCGCCTTGATCGGCAGTGATGTACCGGTCAAGACCAAGGCAGCGCCGTTTGTCTATCTGGGCACGAATTTCCGTGGTTTGCTGTACTGCACCAAAGGCTCCAATGAGTATATCGTGCAAGAAACCCATGACCTGTTCGGCACGGAATCCAAGCGTATCGTACGCACCGCCGAGCATTTCATTCAATTGCTCAGCTAACACGACACCCACACCATCACTGCTGAACCATACAGTGGTAAAACCGGCTGGCAGCCAATCCTGCCCGACAAAACTTCCCTCAAGCGCCAATTACCGACGATTTGCGTCATTCGCCGACACAGACGCGACAAACGCGCCCGCCTTGCGTATCTTGACTTCACCGGACAAGAACCGGCAGGTTTTCAAAAATAGCCAGGTCCGCAAACAGTGAAAGAAAGGGTATCGTATGACGAACGAAATGAACAATCAACACATCAACAAAGGTAATTTATTCTTTGGATTGGCGTTGATCGTTGCCGGTTGCGTGTTCCTGATGGATCATATGGACATGCTCAATGCCATGGATTACTGGTTCCTGTTACCCGCCATGATCGCCATCAGCGGCCTGGTCGATATCATCAGCCCCAGCAAACCCCAGCACATAGCCAAAGGCTGCTTCAACCTGGTATTTGCATTCTGGCTGTATGTATCGATAGAACATATGTGGGGCTGGAGTTTTCATACCAGCTGGCCACTGCTGCTGATCGCCTTTGGCTTGCGGCATTTCATTGGCGGCTTGCTGACTGTACGCAAATAAAAAAAGACATTTCAACTAAGGACTATCATCATGAACAACAATAACGCGCAAGGCCGCATCCTGGTTGGTGCCATGCTGTTGATATTTGGTACGCTGGCATTGCTGGATAATCTGGATATTTTCAACACCCGCGACATTTTCCATTTCTGGCCCACGGTGTTCATCATCATTGGTGTGCTGAAAATTTCAAAAAGCGACAGTACCGCAGGGTATATTATCGGCGGTGGCTTCATCATCCTGGGTAGCATGCTGACATTGCAGTACATGGGCATCATCCACTTCCGCATGCGCGACTTGTGGCCAATTTTCCTGATCTTCGCGGGTCTGATGGTGATCTTCAAAGGTAAACTGGGCGATAAGGATCGCTACCTGAATGGGCAGGTAAATCAGGATTCCGTATGCAATATCGTCGCCGTCATGAGTGGCAATAAACTGCAAAACAGTTCCCAGGATTTCAAGGGAGGTGAAATCAATGCCGTCATGGGAGGTGTGGAACTGGATTTGCGTCAGGCCTCCATACAGTCGGAAGCGACCCTGAATGTCTTCGCCATGTGGGGTGGCATAGAGCTGAAAGTACCGAATGACTGGACAGTAATCAGCCATGGCTCACCAATACTGGGTGGATTTGAGGACAAAACCGTGCCGCCCATGCTGACTGCGAAAAAATTGTATATCAAAGGTTACGCCATCATGGGTGGTGTCGAAGTCAAAAACTGAAACGCTTAGGCTTGCATGCATCCCATATTGTCAGATTTCCGTCGCTTCCTGCTGTATATCGCCGCCTGCCTGCTGATAGGTGTCGGTATCGCCAGGTTGCTGGTGGCGGCGGAACTGAGCACGATGTCTTACGCACTACTGTTTTCCTTGCCTCTGGCCCTGCTCGGTGGTTTTCTTGCATCTTCCGCCTATTATGTCTGCCGTTCCCTGCCTATCGCACACAGAAGGATGGTCACCGCCGTGCTGGTCTTTGGCAGTGCGTCGCTGATCTCAGGCTTGAGCTGGCTGGGCATCTGCCATGGCTGGAACAAGGTTCTGTTTTTTCTGTTGGAAGATGGCACCGAACTGCAGATCACACCACACCTGTCAGCACTGTTTTTCCTGGCTGGCTTTGCCTTGTATGTGCTGGCCTTGCTGGCCTTCGACCTGTATATCGCCTTTGACAATATGCATGAAGCAGACCGGCGTGAAGCAGCATCCCGCCTGCTGGCAAGGGATGCCGAACTACAGGTTTTGCGCTCGCAGATCGACCCGCATTTTCTTTTCAACAGCCTCAACTCCATCAGCGCACTGACAGCGATAGACCCCACCAGTGCACGCAGCATGACCATAGCGCTGGCTGATTTTTTTCGCCAGACCCTGTCGATTGCCGAAAAAGAAAAAATCAGCCTGAATGATGAAGTACGCCTGTGTGAAAATTTCCTGGCCGTGGAAAAAATCCGTTTCGGTAAAAAATTGGGCAACACATTCGACATCAGCCCGGATGCGGGACAGGCATTGATACCGCCGATGATTTTGCAACCGCTATTGGAAAATGCCATCAAACATGGCATACGCAATCTGCCACAAGGCGGCATTATCACGGTCACCATCTTCAGGCGTGACCAGTGGCTGCATATCTCGGTAAAAAATCCAGTGGCTAGCGAAGCCAGCAACAGTGCCGGCAATGGCCTGGGTCTGCAGAATCTACGTCAGCGCTTTGCAGCTATCTATGGTGAACAGGCACGTGTCAGTTGGCAGCAAACAGAGAATGAATTCTTACTTGAAATGGCTTTGCCATATGAACAGGACAGACCGGCATGAATAAGCGCTTACGGGTATTGATCGTGGATGACGAAGAACTGGCACGCCGGCTTTCGATAGAATACCTGCGCTCACATACCGACATAGAGATCGTTGGTGAATGCGAAACCGGTATGGAAGCAGTAGAAGCCATCAGCAGGCTGGACCCGGAGCTGGTCTTGCTGGATATACAGATGCCGCAATTGTCCGGGCTGGAAGTGCTGGAAGTGACTGGCAGGCGCAGCGGCGTCATCTTCACCACGGCCTATGATCAGTATGCGTTGAAAGCCTTTGATTTACATGCCGTCGATTACCTGCTGAAACCTTTTTCCCAGCAACGCTTCGACGACGCCCTGGCAAAGGCGCGCAAGTTGCTGGCCCAGGAAAGCACAGAAACGTTGGCGGATGCGGCACAAGCCCAGAACCTGGGCCAACTGGATAAGCTGGTAGCACAACAAGGACATCAACTGCAACGCCTGTTGATACGTGACCGTGGTCAGGTACATCATGTGCCGCTGGACAGCATAGACTATGTTGAGGCACAAGACGATTACATCACCATCCATACAGCGCAAAAGTCGTATATGAAAACCCAGAGCCTGTCAGAACTGGAAGCACAACTGGATGCCAGCAAATTCATCCGCATACATCGCTCGTTTCTATTGCATATCGCCGCGCTCAAGAACATAGAGCGGGCCAGCAAGGATAGCCATGTTGCGATACTCAAATCCGGCGTGCAGATTCCGGTCAGCCGAGCTGGCCATGAACGTATCAAGGCCTGCCTGGGTTAGTGTAGTGCTGCACTAGCCAACCGACCGCTATTTTCAGTTGATGGCCTTCAAGACCAGGGCCAGCTCTGTCCTGGTAGACTGCATCAGTTCATCAATATTTTCCGGCGTGATATCCAAGAGTTGGAAGCTGCCGGGGACTTTACTCCAGTCCAGTTCGGCAATGGTCTCGTTGACGAAATGGCCATCCAGGAAATCAGCCACGGCCACCACATCAATCAAACCCAGCTTATGCCCACTGCCAGGATTATGGTCGCGATGATCCATGACGGCAACGCGTATATCTTCAGAAATTTCCCAGTCTTCCAGTATCGCCGAACCTATGCTGGCATGCCAGTGATCAATCAACTCCCACAGCGTCTGTTCGGATGTAAACAAGTCCTGGTAATGATTCGCGCGATTCAATATGTAAAACTTGCCTATGTCATGTAACAAGCCAGCCAGCATGGCCTTGTCGGCGCTCAGGCGGGTATGGGTTTTGGCGATCACCATGGCCAGGGCCGCCACCCGCAGGCTGCGCCGCCACAGGCCATCCATCTGGGCGGACAGGCTGCCGTTAAACTTGTTCTCGGCCAACTGCTTCATGCCTATGGAAACGGCTATATTGCGCACGGCGGCAAATCCCAGCAACACTGTCGCCCCGCGCAAATCCGTAATCTTTTTACCCTGCGGGTTGAAGGAGGCGGAATTGCTGAGATGCAGTATCTTGGCCGACAATACCGGCTCGGTGCCGATAATCCGCGCCACCATATCGGTGGAAATATCCGCCTGGCTCAATGCCTTGCGGATCTTCATGGTCGCCCCTAGGGACGTGGGGAATACCAGCTTCTTTGCAGACAATTCCGCAGTAAAAGCTTCGAGGAATGCGAATTCGGCATTTTTTTGGGCTGTCATGATGGCAATCGGAATACGGACGATTTTTTATTGTACCTTGGGAAACCATTTCCAGGTAGACACAGCCGTCACCGCTGCCGTGAATTATCGATCTTAGAACCTGTTTATAAAGAGGTTGCTGCCCTTGCAGCCTGCTCATACAGGCCAGACAAGACGCGCAAAAAGCGCGCCAGTTCGCTCAGTTCAAAACTTTCAGTGCCATCACCGGTCAGCGCCGATACCAGCACCTGTTCGCGCACGGCGTAATAGCGCTGGCATACATCGCGCCCTGCTTCATTGGTGGAATACAGGATTTCCTTGCCACGTTTTTCGGTCTGCACCAGTGACAAAGCCTGCAATTTCTTGAGCGAATAATTGACGATGTGGGTATCTTCAATATTGAGGATGAAGGCGATGTCTGCCAGCTTCTTTTCGCGTGCGCGGTGATTGATGTGATGTAATACCAGCACATCGGTAATCGTCATGTCTTTCATGCCGACGGCAGCCATGCATCTGACCGCCCAGCGATTGAAGGCATTGCCAGCGATGATCATGCCGAATTCAAATTCACTCAATTCCGCACTGCGACCTTCCGCCAGGTGCGAGGAAGATACAATCGGCACCCTGGGTGACGCCGATGAACTCAGGCTGGTCTTTTTTGCAGGCTTGGTAGTGGACATAGAGATTCTTTAAAAAATTGATGTGAAGATTGCTAAACAGATGACGATATTTCGTCCTTTAATTTTAGCTTTTCCACGAAAAATAACAGCTATTTTCTATCAATTTATCAATAAATAATCAGTAATTCATCTTTTTCCACACCTGTTCTGCGTCGAGACATGCCAAAGACAGGCCAAAATCAGGATATCGTCAGCACCGGCGCAGGGCTACCAGCAGCGGCTGCTGGTTCCAACAACGCCGCGTTTTGCGGTGCCATCTCATCCATCATGCTGATAGCCGGAATGACACGCCCCAGTTGCATGAAGCCGGTCACCGTCAGGGCCACGCAAGTGACCAGGCTTGCCCCCTGCGCGTCATTGATTACGCGATATCAGACGCCCAGATAGGCTTTCTTGACATCTTCATTATTCAACAGTTCTTGCCCCGTTCCCTGCATGACGATGCGACCTGTCTGTATCACATAACCATGATGGGCAATCGCCAGTGCCTTGTGCAGGTTTTGCTCTACCAATAATATCGACATGCCCTGCTGATTGATCAGTTGTATGGTGTCGAGTACCTTGGTGACGAACTTCGGTGCGATTCCCCAGGACGGTTCATCCAGTAACAGCAATTTGGGTTTCGCCATCAGGCCCCGGCCTATCGCCAGCATCTGCTGTTCGCCACCACTCATGGTGCCAGCCAATTGGTAGCGCCTTTCCTTGAGAATGGGAAACAAGCTGTACATGGTGTCTATGGACTCGGCCACTTCATCATCGTCACGGCGGGTATAGGCACCCAGTTGCAGATTTCTTTCCACCGTCAGACGGGCGAATATGCGTCGTCCTTCCGGCACCAATGACAAACCCAGGCCTACCCGTTTGCTGGCCGGGATTTTTTCCAGCGGCTTGCCGTCGAATACGATCTGACCGGCATCGGCCGCATTCAAACCGGCAATGGCGCGCAAGGTGGTAGACTTGCCATTGCCGTTACCACCGACCAGGGCGACGATCTTGCCCTTCTCGACATCCATATCGACCTTGGACAAGGCCAGCACGCCGTCATAACTGACTCTCAAGTTTCGTACTTGCAGCATCATTCATCTCCCAGGTAAGCAGCGATCACTTTGGGATCGTTAGACACTTGTTCAGGACTGCCTTCGGCGATCTTCTTGCCGTAATCGAGCACTACAATCGCATCAGCAATCGGCATGATGCCTTCCAGCACGTGTTCAACAATCAGGCAGGAAATACCTTCTTCACGGATTTTCAAAACCACGTCCACCGTCTCTTTGACTTCGGTCGGATTCAGGCCCGCCATGACTTCATCCATCAGCAACAGGCGTGGTCTGACTGCCAGTGCACGGGCCACCGCAAGGCGGCGCTGCTCGCTGATGGTCATGCTGCCTGCAGGCTTTTCTTTAAACTGTCCAAGATTGACAAAGCTCAGCAATTTTGCGGCACTTTGTCTGGCATCAGCCACATTCTTGTTGATCAGAAAAGCACCAACCATGACGTTTTCCAGCGCTGTCATGCTGGTAAAGGTACGCGCCACCTGGAAGGTCCGGCCTATACCTGCTCGCGCACATTGCTCAGGGCTCATACCAGATACCCTGATGTCATTCATCCAGATTTCACCCGTAGTCGGTGGTGCATAACCTGCAATACAGTTAAACATGGTGGTCTTGCCGGCACCGTTCGGGCCTATCAGGCCAACGATCTTGCCTGCGCCTACCTCAAATGACACATCCTGATTGGCGGTGATACCGCCGAAGCGTTTGCTGACGCTTTCTACCCGCAATAAGCTCATGCTGCCTCCTTGCTGACTTGTGCATCCGTGGTGTCTTGTGCATCCAGTGACTTCTGCGCCCTGACCGCTTTTCTGCGGGCAAAAAATTGCTTGATCCAGCCCATCACACCTGTCGGGTAGTAAACCGCGATCAGTACAATCAATGCTGCATAAATCACCAGATCCGTACCACGACCAGAACCACCAAACAAAGCCCGTGTGCCTTCTTCAATGAAGGTCAATACACCTGCACCGATGACTGGTCCCAGCAAAGTGCCGACTCCACCCAATATGGATACCAGGGCCATCTTGATCGACAGGCCGGTATGCAGGACCGAACCCGGATCTATATACAATTCTTTCTGTGCGTACAGGCTGCCACCGATGGCGGTAAAAAAACTGCTGACGGCAAAGGCGATTTGTTTGTAGCGACTCAGATTGATACCCAGGCTGCGTGCCGCATCCGGTTCATCCTTGATAGCGCGAAAGTAGTAGCCAAGGTAACTGTGTTCTATCCAGTAATTCACTGCCAGCGTCAGCAGCAAGAGCCCAAGGGCGATGTAGTAATACGGTGCCTTGTCGGTAAAAATCATGTTGCTCCAGCCCTGCTGATCCATGGGCAGGGTCAGGCCAACAGCGCCACCGGCATATTCCCAGTTGGTGAATATGATCTGGATGATTTCAGCCACGGCAATGGTCGCCATGCCAAAGTAATGGCCGTTGAGGCGAAAGCATGACCAGCCTATGACCAGGCTAATCAGTGCCGCCAATATGCCGCCACATAACATCGCCAGCCAGGCGTTCATGCCCCATTGCGTCAGCAGCAGTGTTGAGGTGTAGGCGCCCAGTCCGTAAAAGGCGACGTGCCCTAACGATACCTGACCGGCATAGCCACCGACGATATTCCAGGCCACGCCCAGTTGTGCCGCCATCAGTATCAATATCGCCAGGTTCTGATGCGACGGGTCTTTGACCACGACAGGTACCAGCAAAGCACAAATCAAACATAGCGATAACAGTATGTATTTAACCGAGGATTTTCCATGAGAATCGGGGGCCAGCAATTCATGCGCCGATGTCACGGTTTTTTCTTGTATGTTCATAGTTCCACCTTATTTTTCACCTTATTGCCTACCCATCAGTCCTTGCGGACGGAACATCAACACCGCCAGGAACAATCCAAGCACCAGTGCCAGCTTGTATTGCGGCCCGATCAGGAAACCACCCATGACTTCGATGACGCCGACAATAATTCCGGCAAACAAGGCCCCGATCACACTGCCAAAACCACCCAGGTTCACCACTACAAAAGCAATCAGGATGAAGTTCGCCCCCACTTCAGGAAAAATGGGAAAGAAAGTCGACAGCAAAGCGCCAGCCACGCCAGCACAAGCCGCGCCGATGCCCCAGGCCATGGCAAACATTTTCTGCGAATCGATACCCATCAGTTGGGCCGCCTCTTTATCTGCAGCAGTCGCTTCCAGTGCTGCCCCGGCACGGGTTTTGGTCAGGAACAGGTAAATCCCCATAGTCACCAGAATGGCACCGATACCTGCCGTCACCTGCGGCATGCCCACCTGTATGCCGAATAGCTGCACAGCCCCGGATACCACAGAATGATCAACCGTTCTGAAATCGGGTTTCCAGAAAAATTGCGCCAGACCGCGGAACAACATCATCAGGCCGAAGGTGGTAAAAATCTGCGACAACATGGGCGCATTGGTGATCTTTCTGATGATGAGCTTGTACAGAATCACCCCAAGCGCGAACAAAAACAATGCCGTCAATGGCAGGGTAAACATGGGGTCCAATGCAAACAGCGAGTACATCCAGAAACTGGAATACATGCCAAACATCAAAAATTCACCATGAGAAAAATTGACGATATCCATGACGCCAAAGATCAAGGTCAAACCAATCGCCACCAGCGCATAGATCAATCCGATCAAGATCCCTGACGCCAGGGTTTGAATAATAATTTCAAGGGACATATTTCTCCTCGCACTTCCTATATGTAAAACCGACGTCAGGTATCGCCAGGTAGTATTTACTGAATGCTTTTTTCTTACCCGGCTGGCTAGCCGGGCAAGCGTGCTTATTTTTACTGAGCTTGTTACTTGCGTTGATCCCATTTAGGCATAGGCCAAACGACATCTTTGGTAGCCAAGTCAAAAGGCCATACCGTGTTGTATTTGCCATCGATGATCTGTACCAGGATGCCGGAACCCAAGACGTTTTGACCATGCTCATCAAACTTAATGCCCTTCCACGGCATGATCAGTTTATTGGCTGGAATATTGGTTTCCGTCAGGGCTTTGCGTATGGCTTCTGGTTCGGTAGAGCCAGCGCGGTTGATCGCATCCACCAATGTCATCAAACCCGTGAAGGTGCGGGAGGAATTACCGGTAAAGTCAATTTTGTATTTGCTGTTGAACAAATCATTGACCTGTTTGATCAGCGGATTGTTCTTCGCCAGATCAGGTGACCAGACTTCACGGGTGATGACAAAATCAGCATCCTTGCCCAGCGTGCGGCGAAATTCTGTATCCGTAAATCCGGCATTGTTAGCCAGGATCATGTCGGGAGAAAAACCAAGTTCCTTATAGGTTTTCATCGCCATGATGGCGTCACCCAGATAAGAAGACTGCATGACGACTTGCGGATTCGATGATTTCAGTTGCTGCACTTCAGAAGTCAGTTGTGTACTTTTCGCTGGATAGACGATGGTCTTCACCAGGTTATAGCCTTTTTCTGCTGCCAGTTTGGTTTCCAGCTTGGTGGTTTCATTGCCCCACAAGGTGTTTTCATTGAAGGTTGCCAGTTGTTTGACCTTGATACCTTTTTTGGCTTCCAGTTCTTTGAAGAACTCAAAGAAATTATGGACGAACAAATCATCATGCGCCGTAGTGCGGAAAAACCATTTGAAACCACGCTGTGTCAACGTGGAAGAAGACGATTCAGGATTAACATAAGGTATCTTGTATTTTTCAGCCACCTGGCTGGACGTCGCCGTCACATTACTGAAGTAGGCACCAACAATGGCAACCACTTTTTCCTGGGTAATCAGTCTTTCGGTTTCGCTTGCGCCGATTTGCGGATTGCCCTGGTGATCAGCAAACACCAGTTTGATTTTTGCGCCTTTCAGATTCGGCAAGCCACCACCAGCGGAAAATGGCAGATTGGGTACACTTTTAGCACCGTTGTTAACGATATCGACAGCCAGTTCCAGCGCGTTTTTCATTTCACTGCCGGATGATGCCGCAGCGCCGGACAAAGGATAGATCACGCCTATCTTGATTTCTTGCTGCGCATAGGCAGAGTAGCAAAAACTCAATCCCAGGGCGGCCAGAAGACCTGCGCGGGCAATTCTCTTGATGGTATTTGTAAACATTATTAAACGCTCCAATTTAATTAAATGTAAGCTCTCTGCTACCTTGATGAGAGCCCTTTCCTATGCTGCTACTCCTGTCCTTGTCCGCATTTGCCCGGGTTTGCCAGTACCTGTCAGCCAAAGATTTACTTCATCGACCTTTCGGTCGTGTATTTCAATAATATGGATACTTCTTCACTGCTTGCTGTTTTCAACCACTCCCTGACAAACTGCTCGCCCAGCCTGTCAAGGTTATTTCTTAACAGTGCGTCAACCCGGTCCACCTTGACCTTGTTGTTACGCAACTGGTTTTCAAAACCGGCATCGCTGTCCCTGCTCATATCCCAGCCACGTTTTTCGGCATGCTGGGCGGCATCCATGATTTTCTTTTGTGTATCCGGGTCAAATCGGGCAAACACTTTTTGACTGATGAAGACCATATTTTTGGGTATCCATGCATTTGCCCGGTAGTAATACTGCATCTTGCTCCATGCCTTGGTTTCCACCCCGGTCCAGCTTGAGGTGATCATCAGGTCCAGCTTGTCGGCGGCAATCGCCTTTTCCAGATCGATCACCTGTACCGGCACTGCTGTTGCCAGGGCCAACTCGGCTATCCTTTCACTGGCCGGGTTATAACTGCGCATGCGCATACCCTTGAAATCTGCCAGTGAACTCAAAGGCTTTTTTGAGTATAGGTTCTGTGGCGGCCACGGCACTGAATAAAGCAACTTCAAACCCCGCTTGTTGAGCGCCTTTTCCACTGCCGGTTTTGACGCCATCCACAAGTGATAAGCATCTTCATAATCCCTGACAGTAAATGGCAGGGAATCCACACCAAATACCGGTATATCTTTTGCCAGGCTGGACATGATGACTTCACCTGCCTCGGCTTTTTCACTGATAACGCCGGCAAAAATTTCTGCCGGCTTCAACAAGCTGCCCGCGGCAAAGACACTCATCTTCGCCCGTCCACCCGTGCCTGCCATGACATCCCTGGCAAATTGTTGCAGATTCAAGGTTTGAAAATTGTCTGCGGCATAGGCAGTGGCGAAACGTACTTCCATTTCATCTGCCTGACAGGGCAAGGCCGTCATTGACATCAGCACGACACTTGACACTGCCACGGACACTACCATCGCCGCTGCCACGCTTGCCCCTGCAAAGCCTTGTACAAATGATCGAAAGCGAGTACATGACGAGGAGAAGATCAGCTTATTTTGCTTCAAGTCAGACATCATTTATCCTTTCGATGTTTTATATCGTAAACGTTTTATCGATAAACCGTCAATAAAATATATTACATTTAATCTCAATAAACACTACAATATCATTAAAGGAAAAATCTACAAGATGTTTATAAAGTTTTTTTCCTTCTCTAAATCTGTTTTAAAAAACTGCACCACGCTGTAGCGGAGATGCACAAGAACAGTGATGTTTTTTATTTTTTTAGTACTGGAAATCCATTCCATCTGCTGCCTTCCGGCAATAGTTAAATGCGGGAACTGTCTGATTTTTGACACAAGGACGATAGCCCCGGATGTGGATGGCGGATCAAACCGAGATTAGACTTTGCCGGTGGACGGCAACATCTCTTTATGAAAGGTGGTTGCAATATGAACGGACAGAAACAAGCGCACGAAGATCTCCCTGAAGATCAACGCTGGCAATTCTGGATAGATCGCGGTGGTACGTTTACCGATATCGTGGCACGCCGCCCGGATGGAAAATTACTGACACATAAATTGTTGTCAGAAAACCCGGAACAATATAAAGATGCCGCCGTCGCGGGTATACAAGGTTTGCTGGGCTTGCGCCCGGACCAGAATATTTCACCCGCGCTGGTATCTGCCGTCAAGATGGGGACCACGGTCGCCACCAACGCGCTGCTGGAACGCAAGGGTGATCCAACGGCGCTGATGATCACCAAAGGTTTTCGTGATGCCTTGCGTATCGCCTACCAGAACCGGCCACGCCTGTTTGACCGTCATATCGTATTGCCAGAGCTGTTGTATGAAAGAGTGGTGGAAGTCGATGAACGCATCGATGCCCACGGCAAGGTGCTGCAGGCACTGGATGAAGGTGCTGTCAAAACAGAGCTGGCTGCCTTATACAAGGATGGTTATCGCGCACTGGCGATTGTGCTCATGCACGGCTATCGTCATACCCAGCATGAAGATCGCATAGGCAAGCTGGCGGCTGAAGCAGGTTTCACCCAGATTTCCATTTCCAACAAAGTCAGCCCGATGATGAAGCTGATTTCGCGTGGTGATACCACGGTGGTGGATGCCTACCTGTCGCCCATATTGCGACGCTATGTGGATCAGGTCGCCAGCAAGATGGATGGCGTGCGTTTGTTCTTCATGCAAAGCAACGGTGGCCTGACGGATGCCCATCGCTTCCAGGGCAAGGATTCCATACTCTCCGGCCCGGCCGGTGGTATTGTCGGCATGGTACGCACGGCGCAGACTGCGGGCTTTGATAAAATCATCGGCTTTGACATGGGTGGCACGTCGACGGATGTATCCCACTACGCCGGTGAATTTGAACGCGAATTTGAAACCCAGGTTGCCGGTGTCAGGATGCGGGCACCGATGATGAGCATACATACGGTCGCCGCTGGCGGCGGCTCCATCCTGCATTTCGACGGTACCCGTTACCGTGTCGGCCCTGACAGTGCCGGTGCCAACCCTGGCCCCACCAGCTATCGACGCGGCGGCCAACTGGCTGTAACCGATTGCAATGTCATGCTGGGGAAAATCCAGCCAGCTTATTTCCCCAGGGTGTTTGGCCCAAAAGCTGATATGTCTTTGGACCGTGACGCCGTAGTGGAAAAATTCACAGCGATGGCAGCAGAAATAGAAAAAGCCACCGGCATCCGTAAATCACCGGAAGAAGTGGCCGAAGGTTTCATCGAAATTGCTGTCGGCAATATGGCCAATGCCATCAAATTCATTTCAGTACAGCGCGGCCACGATGTGACTGACTATACCCTGACCACTTTCGGTGGCGCCGGTGGCCAGCATGCCTGCCTGGTAGCGGATGCACTGGGCATGACGAAAGTATTTGCCCACCCATTCTCGGGTGTGTTGTCGGCATATGGCATGGGCCTGGCGGACCAGACCTCCATGCGTGAGCAAGCCATGGAATTGCCACTGGCACCAACTTCACTCCCAGCACTGGAAAAACAACTGGCGCGCCTGTCAGCATCAGCAAAAAATGATTTGCTTGAACAAGGTGTGTTGATAGAAAATCTTAGTGTCAAACAGCGTGCGCATTTGCGCTACGAGGGGACGGATTCGGTCATCGTGGTGGGCATGCAGGATATCGCCGGCATGATTTTCCAGTTTGAATCTGCCTATAAAAAACGCTATTCCTTCCTGATGCCGAACAAGCCGCTGGTGATCGAAGCAATTTCGGTAGAAGCCATAGGCAATTCGGGTGAAGGCAATGAAAGCGTCGACTATCTGCCACCCCGGGAAAATAATCATGCGTTGAAGCCAGTGGAAATCGTCCAGCTTTTTTCTGGTGGGAAATGGCACGACACTGGCCTGTATGCACGTGAAGACATGCGCCCGGGTGATCATATCAAGGGGCCTGCCATCATTGCCGAAAAAAATGCCACCAACATCATAGAACCAGGCTGGGGTGCTGAAGTCACGGCATTGAATCACCTGGTGTTCACCCGTCTGGAGGCACGCCCGAAACGCCAGGCCATAGGCACCAGGGCAGACCCTGTCATGCTGGAAGTTTTCAACAACCTGTTCATGAGTATCGCCGAACAGATGGGCTTGCGCCTGCAAAATACAGCCTTCTCGGTCAACATCAAAGAGCGCCTGGATTTTTCTTGTGCACTGTTTGATGCCGAAGGCAACCTGATTGCAAATGCACCGCATATTCCTGTGCATCTGGGTTCCATGGGCGACAGTATCAAGACCATCATCCGTGCCAACGCTGGCAGCATGCGGCCCGGTGATGTCTACATGCTCAACGACCCGTATAACGGCGGCACGCACTTGCCCGACGTCACGGTCATCACACCTGCCTTCAATGCCGAAGGAAGCGAGGTGCTGTTCTATGTAGGTTCACGCGGTCATCATGCCGACATCGGCGGTATCACGCCGGGCTCGATGCCGGCAGACAGCACGGTAGTGGAAGAAGAAGGTGTGCTGATCAATAATTTCAAACTGGTCAGCGCTGGCAAGTTCCTGGAAAAAGAAACCATCACCCTGCTCTCTTCCGGCAAATACCCTTGCCGCAATATCCATCAAAACCTGGCCGACTTACAGGCGCAGATTGCTGCCAACCAGAAAGGCGTCGATGAGTTGCTGAAAATGGTACAGCACTATGGCCTGGACGTGGTGCAGGCGTATATGGGCCATGTGCAAGACAATGCCGAAGAAGCCATCAGGCGCGTCATCACGGCACTGCAAGACAGCAGTTATGAATACAAGCTCGATAACGGTGCCATCATCAAGGTTGCTATCCGGGTTGACCATGCTTCACGTTCTGCCGAAGTGGATTTCACCGGCACCTCACCACAACTGAATAATAATTTCAATGCACCCAGCGCGATCTGCATGGCTGCCGTGTTGTACGTATTCCGGACATTGATCGATGACGATATCCCACTCAACGCCGGTTGCCTGAAGCCCTTGAAGGTCATCATTCCTGAAGGTTCCATGCTGAATCCGCGCTACCCTGCTGCGGTAGTATCGGGCAATGTGGAAACCTCAAGTTGCATTACCAATGCCTTGTACGGTGCACTGGGGGTAGTCGCATCGTCACCCGGCACCATGAACAACTTCACCTTCGGCAACGATGATTATCAATACTATGAAACCATCTCTGGTGGATCAGGTGCGGGTGAAGGTTTCAATGGTACGGACGTGGTACAGACGCATATGACGAATTCACGCCTGACCGATCCAGAAATTCTTGAATGGCGTTACCCGGTCCGACTGGAAAGCTACGAGATCAAACCGGGATCAGGTGGTGCAGGTCGCTGGCATGGTGGCAATGGCGGCGTCAGAAAGATACGCTTCCTGGAAAACATGACGGCTTCCATTCTGTCGAATAATCGCGTGTATGCGCCGTTTGGCACAGCGGGTGGTGCCGATGGCGCTTGCGGTAAAAATTATGTCATCAGACATGACGGTACGACCGAGGCGCTGGGTTTTGTCGCCAGTACCACTATGCAGCCAGGCGATCTTTTCGTGATTGAAACACCGGGGGGTGGCGGTTACGGTAAGGCATGATGCGCGCTGTCGGTCACGCTGCCGGCAACATGGACAGCAACTGAGCGTGCCCGCAGAAATGGCCGGTGATGAAGTGATCACCGTCCATTTTTATTTTTACCACACACAACAAAATAATTCGTGCCCATCGTTGGCATTCAATTATCTCTCCAATAGGACTTACGCAAAACCGCCCCAGCTGCGTTGTAGCTCCCGCATTTAGCAAGATTCGGTACTGTTCGTACTGTCTTCGTTGCTACGGTGCAGTCGGGGTTTCAGGCAACATGTTGCCTGCCGACGTAACGAACATCCCCTGTAAGGGATGTTTCCTAAAAGCGATAAGCCTTGCTGGGACAATTTTGCGTAAGTCCTATCCAATTTCAACTTTTTAACAACGTTTCATCAATTATTTATAAACGATTTATAAATAATATATATGTAAACATCTTACTTTTCATCGATAATAAATTACCGACCGCATTGGCAGGAAGCCCGGCCGGTAATCAGACTTACATCAGCCTTATCGTTCCTTACCGTTTTTATTGCCCCATAGCTAGCAGGCCACAGCATGTGGTACCGCATCCCGGCAGTAGGCGATTGTTTTGACTGTGAATTATTTCCCTACCTATTTTTTGAGAGAACTAAATGAAAAAGACGTTTCTTGCACTGGCCATACTTGGCGCTTTTACCAACGCCGCTTCGGCCCAATCCTCTGTCACCATTTACGGTATCGTGGATACCGGTATTGCGATAGAAAACGGCGGCAGCGCCGGTTCTGTCAGCAAACTGACCAGCGGTATTGGTTCCGGTTCGCGTCTGGGTTTCAAGGGTACTGAAGACCTGGGTGGTGGCCTGTCTGCCTTCTTCCTGCTGGAAAGCGGTATCAACGTCGATGCAGGTTCATCGGGCCAGGGTGGCTTGATGTTTGGACGTCAGGCCTATCTCGGTATCAAGGGGGATTTTGGTACGCTGACTGCAGGCCGTCAGTACACGCCTGAATATCTGACACTGGCTTTTGCAGATCCCTTCGGTACCGGCTTTGCTGGTGATGCCGCCAATATCATGCCTAACTCTGGCGCTGGTTCCAGCCGCATGGACAACACCTTGAAATACGTCACGCCTTCTTTTGATGGCCTGACTGCTGAACTCGCCTATGGCTTTGGCGAGACAGCCGGTGATACTTCTGCCGGTCGCCAGCTTGGTGCAGCCATTACCTATGCATCCGGCCCATTTGCAGTACGCCTGGGTTACCACAACCGTAACAATGACACTGCCACGCTAAAGAATACGGATGACGGCAAAACCACCTTGCTGGCGGCAACCTATGATTTTGGTATGGCAAAAGCGCATCTGGCGTATGGCGTCAACAAGGGCCTGAACAGTTCACCCTTGCGCAATACTGCCAACCCCTACGGCAGCCTGGTGGCACCGACGGCGTCCACAGATTCCACTGACTTTTTGCTGGGCGTGACTGTGCCATTCGGTAACAACAAGATACTGGCTTCGTATATCCGCAAAGACGACAAGACAGTGAAAAATCAGGATACCAGCCAGTTGGCTGTGGCCTATCTGTATTCGCTGTCCAAGCGTACCGACCTGTATGCGGCTTACGCCAGGATAGATAACAAGAATGGTGCCGGCTACACCGTAGGTAGTGCCATTGAAGCTGGCTCAGGTGACAAAGCCCTGCATGTAGGCATACGTCACAGCTTCTAAAAGAACGCCAGGCCGTGATGCACGTTCTGCAAAAATTCCACAAGGATGTTTGTGGCAATGCGCTTCACTTCGCCCCATGCAATCCGCCCACGTACAAGAAGTGGAAGGATTGCATGCGTGCTGATCTGCGTTGGATGGGCTTTTGTATTTTCCGTGCAGCTTAACGGTAAGTATTGATGGCGTCGCGAGTTTCCAGCGCAACCCGGCGAATCGCCGCGACATTGCTTTCACCTGCCATCAGTGTCGGATACAAAATGGCGCGTGAAGAATTGATCATCATGCCGGTACCGTTGGCAGTCTTGCCGGCCTGCACCGTCGCCGCAATATCACCGCCCTGAGCACCAATGCCTGGCACCAGCAAAGGCATATCCCCTGTCAGGGCACGCACCTGCGCCAGTTCATTCGGGAAAGTCGCACCGACCACCAGGGCACACTGGCCATTGGTATTCCATTTATCAGCCACCAGTTGCGCCACATGCTGGTACAAAGGCTTGCCACCGACATCCAGGAATTGCAGATCAGAGCCGCCGGCATTCGATGTACGACACAGTATGATGACGCCACGGTCTTTCCATTCCAGATACGGTGCGACAGAATCAAAACCCATGTAGGGGTTGACGGTCACGGCATCGGCGGCATAACGTTCAAATGCCTCGCGTGCATATTGACCGGCAGTAGCACCGATATCACCACGCTTGGCATCCAGAATGACGGGAATATGTGGATACGTGGTTTTGATATAACGACAAATTGCTTCCAACTGATCTTCTGCACGCAGCGCTGCAAAATAGGCGATCTGCGGCTTGAATGAACAGGCCAGGTCCGCCGTTGCATCAATCACGGTTTTACAAAATGTAAATATGGCATCCGGCTTGCCTGCCAATTCTGCCGGAAAACGGCTGACATCCGGGTCCAGGCCCACACACAGCAGGGAATTGTTTGCCGTCCAGGCGGCAGAAAGTTTCTCGATAAAGCGCACATTGTCCTCTTACGGTAGGCGGTGGCCAGGCCACACGCAATGGCTGACATTATACCTTGCCACCCATGGCCGACCTCAAACCGAGCGAGCGCTTCTGACAAAGATCACTCAGCAAGTTTGCAACAGCTTGAAGAAACTGTTTATCATGACCAGCGACGAAGATATTTTGCAGCACTTTCTGTAGCTGCCCTACCACCAAGAGTGCCATGATGAAAAAAACTGCTGCCCCCCCCATCAATATGCTGGCACTGGAAAACCAATTCTGCTTCGCCCTGTATTCTTCATCCCTGGCACTGACCAAGGCCTATAAGCCCCTGCTGGATGAATTGGGTCTTACCTATCCGCAATATCTGGTCATGCTGGTCTTGTGGGAGCAGGACAAGGTACTGGTAAAAGATATCGGCAATGCCCTGTTCCTGGATTCAGGCACCCTGACCCCCTTGCTGAAGCGCCTGGAAACAAATGGCCTGTTGCAACGCCATCGGGATGAAGCCGATGAGCGTCAGGTCAGGATCACCCTGACGGCTGCCGGCAGGGAACTGAAGAAAGCCGCCATGGATATACCGCATAAAATACTCTGCGCCAGCGGCCAAAGCAAAGACACCCTGATCGACTTGCGCACCAACCTGAACGCCTTGCGTACGGAATTACTCAAACCCTGAAGCGCTTGCAGACACAACATACCTGCAACATGTGCCTTTATATTGATTTTGTAACAAGTCCTTGAATAAACGCGCATGACTCCTATGATGTTCATAGAAAAAAATAATGAGAAATTAAATTGTGCACAATTTAATTGTGCGATATAGTTCACCCATGGCATCAACAACTGCCACTCAATCAACCAAGCCCAACAAGGAGCAAGACGATGCAAGTACTCTACACAGCAAATGCAACAGCAACTGGTGGTCGTGATGGCCGTGCCGTTTCCAGTGACAATCAACTGGAAGTCAAACTGACGACCCCGAAAGAATTGGGTGGCGCAGGCGGTGAAGGCACCAATCCTGAACAAATGTTTGCTGCCGGCTATTCAGCCTGCTTCATTGGCGCCATGAAATTTGTCGCAGCAGCCCAGAAAACCGCGCTGCCAGCAGATACTTCCGTCAATGGCCTGGTGGGCATAGGCCCGAACGGCAAAGGCGGTTTTGGCCTGGCCGTGACACTGAATGTCAACCTGCCTGGCCTGGACCGTGCAGCAGCTGAAGCACTGGTCCACAAGGCACATGAAGTCTGCCCTTATTCAAATGCCACCCGTGGCAATATCGAAGTGACTTTGAACATCCTGTAAATGTCGGGGCTGTTCGCCCACATGAAATCAGGAATCGGAAATCAGGCTTGCAGAATTATTCTTCTGCAAGCCTTTTTAGTTTCTGCCGCTCCTTCATCCTCCTCTATTCAAATAAAAATCCCCCATCCATGTAAAGCGTACTTGACATACCTGTTCTTTGATATATGATGACAAGCATGCTTTACACCACTTGAATAAAAATGCCGAAGCTAAAGCGTGCAGGCAAAGTCCTGGCGCTATTTTTTTTGGCCTGAGGTGTAAAGCAAACTTTACTTATTTTTAAAAAAGGAGACGATGATGCGTGAGAAACAAGCCAGGGCCCTTTATTTCCGTGAGCTTTTTGCGGCACTGGCAATGTATTGCCTATTCGTGTTCGGCAGCAATTTATTTGCCGGGCCGATGCCAGCAGGATCACTGCGCAGCCTGCTGATTGCCAGTCCCATCTTACCCGCCTTGCTGCTTGTCTGGACCATAGTCCGGCAATTTCAGCGCATGGATGAATATCTGCGCATCTGGTCACTGGAAAATCTGGGCATGGCAGCAGCAGTGACCGCTGCTTCCGCACTCAGTTATGGCTTCATGGAAAGCGCAGGCTTTCCCAAGCTCAGCATGTTTGTGACCTGGTCCCTGGTGATGGGCAGTTGGGGCCTGATCACTTGTCTGCGCAGGTGGAAAGAGAGGTCGCAATGAAGAACATCGTCAGGGAATTACGTACCCAGCGTGAATGGAGCCAGGCCCAGTTGGCAGACCTGCTGGAAGTATCTCGCCAGACGGTGAATGCCATAGAAACAGGACGTTATGATCCCAGCCTGCCATTGGCTTTCAGCATAGCCAAACTGTTTCAACTACCTATCGAAAAAATATTTCAGGCTCAGTAAAGCAACTATTTAAACAACTATTACAAACCAGCCGGATTCATTCCGGAAAAAATCAAGAGACCATCATGCACATCAAGAACCTCATCACAGTATTCGCTTTCAGCATCACCTGTTTATTGGGCACCACCTTACCGGCCCGCGCTGCTGATAAGCATTTTCAAGTGGGCAGCATGTATGTAGAACGTCATGGCAACCAGGGCACGCCCATCATTTTGATACCCGGCCTGGCCAGTGGTGCCTGGGTGTGGGATGACACTGTCAAACAACTGGAAAAAAATCATCGCCTGTATGTAGTCACCCTTGCCGGATTTGATGGCCAGCCCGCCACTGAAGGCCCACTGATGGAAAAAGCTAAAGCATCCCTGCTTGAATTGGTACAACAGCAAAAACTCGATAAACCAGTACTGCTCGGCCATAGTCTGGGCGGTACGCTGGCGATCTGGTTTGCCCAGCAACACAGCGAACTCATACGTGGCGTGATTGCGGTAGATGGCTTGCCCGTCTTCCCTGGTACAGAAAACACGCCGACAGACCAGCGGCCCGTCCTGGCAGCCCGCTTTAAAGCACAAATGAGCGCACAAACCCCAGAAATTTTTGCGGCCCAGCAATTGCAGTACATGCGTGCTATCGGCGTGGTAGATGAAAAACTTGCACAAAGCATCGCCGGACATACCAGCAAGAGTGATCCAGTGGCTACCGCAAGCTATGCCAGTGAAATCGTCAGCATGGATTTACGCAAGGACATGTCCAAAGTTCTGGTGCCACTACTGGAAATATCACCGTATTACGCAGCTGATTTTGCTGCCCGCAATATCAACGTCGAAGCAAAAAACGCTTACTATCAATCCCTACTTCAAGGAGCGCCCAAATTGCAAGTCTTAGCCATTGAGAATGCTCGCCATTTCCCTATGCTGGATCAGCCCCAGGCATTTATGCAAGTGCTTCAGCATTTCTTGAAATCCGTAGAATAAATTTGTGTGATTCCCGTTAATAAAAAAATCCCCCGTGCTTTCATCAAAGCGCGGGGGATTTTTATTTAAAAACACAATTGCATCAATGCTGATGTGTTGCTTCTGTTTTTTCCAATATCTCCAACACCGGTGCTGGTGTTTTCAAGCCCTTGGCAGCCTGGTCACCTGTCGGGATTTCCACCCAATCCAGCCTGCCCTTCTCACATAATTGCACCACCTTGAAAGCCAGCTTACCGGCAGTCTCAGGCAATTTCACCTGCATAGAAAATTCATCATAGTAAGCATCAGGCAAAGGGCCACCAGTCCAGCTGATTTCACGTACATCACGGCTGATAGTCTTGCCATGCGAGGTATAAGGTGTGCTGAGATTTTCAATCACCGTATCAATTTTCCAGCCTGCTTTGGGCATGGGCTTGGCACCGCTCACGGTTTCCGGCAAGATGATTTTCAGCGTGTGCGTGGCGCTGCCATCACAACCATGCCCGACCTTGAATGTCAGTTTTTGATAGCTGCCGGCAACTGCTTTTGCCTGGTCCAGAGTAATGTGTGCAGAAGCAGCCTGGGCACACAAGGCTGCAAGTAAAATGAAAATCTGTTTTTTCATACTGTTCTCCTGAAATCTGTAGGTGTTGCCTGCTCAGGCAACTCGTGTGGTAATGCATGTACTGACGATATAGCCTGATGCCAATAAAATACATAGGCATGCCAGACTGCCAGGGCGCATCAGGCTCATGGTAATCGTCAATCAATGATGAACAGCCTGGTTCAAAGGCTTGGCTATTGCCTTGACCTCTATGGTTTCGCGTTTCTTGTCTTTGTTTTCAAGCACCAGCGTCAAAGGCACGATGTCGCCATCCTTGATCTGGGATTTCAAATCCAGCAGCATGACATGATATGCACCTGGTTTCAGTTCCACTGTTTTTCCGGCGGGCAAATCCATGCTGTCTACCGAGCGCATTTTCATGATGTTGTCATTCATTTCCATTTTATGCAGTTCGGCAATACCGGCGACTGGTGAACGTACTTCCACCAATTTTACATCTTTGACAGAACTGATCTGCATGAATGCCCCGCTGGCTTTTTGCTGGGGCACCGTTGCCCGCACCCAGGCTTCTTTCACCGTTACCTGCGCCTGCGCCGCGGTGGAAAAACCAGAAAACAAAACAGCTGACACTAGCAGTTTGTTGAAGTTTTTCATGTATTTATTCCTTTTCAATTATTCCAAAATTCCTGCAATATCCAGCCCTGCATACTTGCTCAAAAAAAGCATGCCCCATGGCTGTGAAATTGCATTATTATTACTTTAACAAACACAAGCTATGCACATGCCATCGGCATGCGCCAAGGAAAATCAGCGATGAAAAGTGGATTGCGGCGGGGCGCGGGCTTGCACATGCGTCCAGGCGGCAAGCGTGACAGGTGCATGATAAAACAGGGGCGGGAAAAATTCGCTGAGTTGACTGTCAGTACGCTCAGGAAAAGAAGCTGGCAGGAACACGGAATGATCATTGAACGGCACACACAACGCGCAGTGACTAACAGAATGTTCGTTTGGCTGGCCAGTTTTGCCTTCAGCAAGCTGGACGATTTTACCGGTAGCCGTATCCAGCAGCTTCTTACCACTGGCACTGCACAGTTCCACAAGGCCAGATACCTGTCCGGCAACGACAGGTTTTGACTCCATAGCCGTTGCCAGGGATGGCAACAGCCCACTGAACAGCAATGCAAAACATGCAAGCCATATGGTGTAGTGCCGGAATCGGTGAGAAATACGCATGGCAGGATTATAACCAAGCTGGCAGATTAGGGGAGCTTGACCTGAAAGATCAAACAAATATTTTCAAGCAGTTGTGAATTTTTCTGTCGACTAGCGAATAAAAGTATATGGGTTCAGCGATTGCAGTTATCACGTCAGCCGCTGAACATTTATTTTCTTATTTGATACGCATTTGATCACTATCAAATGCGGCGGGGAGATGTCATGTCTGCTATATGCCGTATTTTATTTTTCACCCTTCTTTGCCTGCATGCCGTCCATACCTACGGACAAGCTGCCAATACTGTCCCAGCAAACCTGGACTATATCCTACAACAGCACTATGCAGCGATCGGCGATTTTTCCAGAATACAGTCCAGACGTGTCAAATTGCGCATCGTCGGTATGGCACCGTTTGAAATACCGACCACGGTAGAATCGAAACGCCCCAATCTGTTTCGCCGGGATGTCTTTCTGCAAGGGCAGGTGCAAAGCAGTAGTTATGATGGCAAGGATGCCTGGAAAATAGACCCTTTCCTTTCCAGCGGCAAACAAGCCGTAGACATCAGCGCGGATGAGCTGCCTGCCATGATCGAAGAAGCCTATTTTGACGGCATCCTGGTAGCGGCGCAAAAATTCGGTTTCCCGTTGCACTATCAGGGGCAAGAAAAACTCGATGGCCGGCCTGTCCATGTCATTAAAGTCAGCGTGCCGGGGACGGGGGAATCCAGCATTTATCTGGATGCCGATAATTTTCTCGAAGTAAAACGCCTGCAAAGACGACGGATAATGGGGCAGATGACCGACCTGGAAATTTTCAGCATGGACTACCGCAAACAAGATGGCCTGCAACTACCGTTTCGCATAGAAATCGGCAGCAGGGGTGCCAGCCAGCGCATGCGCATGATCATCGACCAGCTAGAGAGCAATCCTGTGATTGCCACCTCTCGTTTTCAACGTCCTGCGGGTAATTGAATTGCCACAGAGCTTACTTCAACTTTGGAAACTGTCATGCACACTGCCACGCACTCTGTCACGCGCTCTGTCACCGATTCACACACACTGAATGCCCCATTAGCTAGCAGGCGCGAAGACCGCTTGCATGGGCTGGATGCCCTGCGTGCATTTGCCCTGTTGCTGGGTGTGCTCTTGCATGCCAGCATGTCTTTCCTGCCCGGCGCACGATTTTTCTGGGTAGTCAATGATCATGAAAAAAGCATACTGCTGGGGCCAGTGTTTTTCATGATTCATGTTTTCAGGATGCCTTTGTTTTTCATGCTTGCCGGTTTCTTCGCGCATATGGGCTTACAGAAAAAAGGTGTGTCCGGTTTCATCAGGGACAGGGCACGGCGCATCGCCCTGCCCTTGCTTATTGGTTGGCCATTGATCTTCGGCATCATCGTTGCGGCAGTGGTGCTGGCGGCCCGGATAAGATTGGGTGGCAACTTGCCCAAGCAATCGCCACCGATACCCAGTTTCACGCCGGGCGACTTCCCGCTGGCTCATCTGTGGTTTCTGTATATGCTGTTGCTTTTGTACATACCGTCCGTGGCACTGTGGACACTGTGGACAAGCTCGCAGGCCAGCGGCCTGGCCAATCGTTTGAATATGCAACTGAGTAAGCAACTGGACAAGGTCGGCGAGCTGATCACGGCTAGCCTGACTGGCTGGGCTGCCCCCTTCTTGCTGGCCGTGCCGGTTGCCCTGGCTTTGTTTTATATCCCCTACTGGACCAACTGGTTTGGCGTGCCCACACCAGATCAATCACTGTACCCAAGTCTGGCTGCCTGGGTCAGTTTTGGCATGGCTTTCAGCTTCGGCTGGCTACTACAGTCTTGCCAGGATGTTTTTGACAGATGGAAAAAACGCTGGGCCTGGCATCTGCTGATGGCATTCGCCCTGAGCAGTTATTGCCTGCTGCTTGTGGGTATGGTGCCGCGACTGATGCCAGCCCCCCACGATGCAGACAAGTTGCTATACGCCTTCCTGTATGCCGCTGCCGCATGGCATTTCTGCTTTGGTTTGACAGGTCTGGGCTTGCGCTACATGAACCAGGCCAGTCCGGCGCTGCGCTATGTTGCTGATGCATCATACTGGATTTACCTGATTCATCTGCCGCTGATCATGGCGGCCCAGGCATGCGTGTCACGCAGCGATTGGCACTGGCTGCTCAAGCTGATGGTGGTCCTGTGCAGCACCTTATTGCTGACCCTGCTGAGCTATCACTGGCTGGTAAGATACACCTGGCTGGGTGCAGTGTTGAATGGCAAACGCGCCCAGCGACTAACCCGGGCCCCACAACATGGATGAAGTACTCTTCCTGCAGCAACTGGCGGCGCACAAGCGCCTGTTGTACAAGATTGCCTATAGCTATTGCCGCCATGCAGAAGACCGGCGCGATCTGGTGCAGGATATGGTGATGCAGTTGTGGCGTTCATTTCGCAGCTTTGACCAGCGCGTCCTGTTTTCTACCTGGATGTACCGCATCGCCATGAATGTCGCCATCTCGCACTACCGCAGTGAAATCCGGCAATTGCGCGATACCTTGCCGCTGGAAGAATTTGGCCTGGACATTGCCGAAGCAGATCAGCTCTTCAGCGCGCAAAGCGACAATATGCGCACTCTGGATAAGCTCATCAGCGAACTCGATGAACTCAATCGCGCCCTTATCCTGCTCTTCATGGATGGTTACAGCAATGATGAAATTGCTGCCATCATGGGTCTGACAGCAAGCAATGTCGCTACCCGCATGAGCCGTATCAAACAAAAATTGCAAACCCGTTTTGCAGAAGGAAATTAAAATGAATCTCGACCTTTTAAAAACCGAATGGCAAGCCAGGGATCAGGGCCTGGAACAGGCTGTCAGGCTGAATACGCAGATGCTAAGGTTATCCGTGCTGGAACAGCACAGGCGCGAAATCAGCAAATGGGGCTGGGCGGACAAATACGAAATCATTGCTGGCACCCCGGTGTTCATTTACCTGATCTGGTTCCTGTCGCATTACATCATGGATATCAAATTTGCCCTGCCTGCGCTGGCCATACTGGCATGGACCATCGCCCTGCCCCTGCTCAACCACAGACAGCGGCATGCCTTGCAAGACCTGGATTTTTCTCAACCCATCACTACCGTGCAAAGACAACTGGCAGAACTGAAAGCCCGGCGGCTAAACTTGTTCAAATGGGCATTCTTGCTGGGACAAATTATCTGGTTCATCCCCTTTTTGCTGGTGCTGTTCAAGGGCGTGTTTGGTGTGGACTTGTATCAAAAAACCCAGAACTTCATCTTCCCCAGCCTGATGGTCAGTGTGCTATTCATCCCGGTGGCGATAGGCATTTCAAAACTGCTGTCAGGGCGACTGAAGCGCTCGGCGAGCTTCCAGGCGATGACTGATTCATTGGCAGGTGAAGACTATAAACAGACGCAGCGTTTTTTAAAGAAACTGACTCAGTTTGAAGAAGTACCTGTGGAAAGCAAGGATGTGGAAGCCGACACAGCATCCAACAAATAATCGTGCGCACAAATTTGACTATATGGCATTAATACTATTTTTGTTAAACTAGGGCATGTTGACCTAATGGTGTTGGATCATTTTTCTTGCTAACTTTTCGACAGGTGCTGAATGCGTCTTTCCATCGTCCCAGTATGGCTGATTTTATTCCTGGGTGTGCAGGTTCAGCACGCTTACGCGCAAGCTGATGCAGTCTTTATTCCCATAGCCAGCCAGGACAAAACTGCGGACATGGAAACCCGCATGGCGACACTGGCAAAAATCCTGCAGGCGCATGAGACTGCCAAAGACTGGGATGCCAATCAATTGTTTCGCCTGCAGTTATTGACTGCCCAACCCAGCGCCGCACTGAGCAATATCCTGGCGGCACGCGCGCAGGCCGGACAGAAACCAACAGGCCCGCAACCCGCACAGAACGCTAGCCTATACATCGCTTACGAGTTATATGCACGCGCCATCGAATTGCAAACCCGCAAGCCCGTTGATTTTGCAACTGCTTTGAAAGAAGCATTCGGGCAAGTCTTCACGCGGCTGGACAACCTGGCAGCCATGGATGCCGAATTTGCGCTTGGTACGTCGGCACAACGTCTGCAGGCAGATTTCGAGCGCAATTGGAGCAGCCATGCAGACCAGCCTGCCATCCCGCTCAAGGATGCGCTGAGCCTGTGTCGCCAATACCTGGCCTGGCAAGTGTATGCGCGTCTTACCTCTTACCTGCCTCAATTGCTGGCAGATGAAGAACTTCGTCGCTATGAAAAACAAACCCTGCTGATCCCCACCGCAGATGGCGCACAGATCAGCAGTCTGCTGATACGCCCCAAAGCCATGGATGGCAGCGTAAAGAAACTGACTACCTTGCTCGGTTTTACTATCTATGCCAACGATGAATGGAGTTATGCTGATGCAAAAAAAATGGCTGTACATGATTATGCCGGCATGGTCAGTTATACACGTGGCAAAGGAAGCAGCACCGATGCTGTACGACCGTTTGAACATGATGGTGATGACGCCCGCACTGTCATAGACTGGATCAGCAAGCAGGCATGGAGTGATGGACGGGTCGGCATGTTTGGTGGCAGTTACAGCGCATTTACCCAATGGGCTGCAGCAAAAAAATTACCCGCTGCCCTGAAAGCCATGGCGACATCTGCCAGCACCGCACCTGGTATTGACGTACCGATGGAAGGCAATGTGTTCATGAACTTCATGTATCCCTGGATACCTTACGTCACCAACAAGCGCTCGCTGGATGAAGCCGCCTACGCGGATACGCAACGCTGGCAAAAACTGAATCACAACTGGTATCAGCGCGGTCTTGCCTATCGTGGGCTGGATGGCATTGATGGTGTCGCCAATCCCATCCACAGGCGCTGGTTGCAACATCCTGCCTATGACAGTTATTGGCAATCCATGATCCCGTATCGCCAGGAATTTTCACAAATACACATTCCCATCCTGACGACCACCGGCTATTTTGATGGCGCGCAAGTGGGTGCCTTGTACTATTTTCAGGAACATACACGCTACTTGCCTAAAGCAGACCATACTCTGCTGATTGGTCCTTACAATCACTTCGCCATGCAGGGTGGGGTGGCGATGAATGAATCCGGTTATGCCGTCGATGAAGTGGCCCGGCTGGATTTGCAAGCCTTGCGCCTGCAATGGTTTGATCATCAATTTAAAGGGTCAGCCAAACCAGCCCTACTGAAGGACAGGATCAATTACCAGGTCATGGGCGCAAATATCTGGAAGCATGTACATACACTGGCAGACATGCAGCAAGGGCAAACAGACTATTATCTGGGCTGCGACCAGCTTGCGGCAAACACCCACTGCCAGTTGTTGCCAAAGCCTTCTATACAAAAGAAAGCCACTAAAAAAATCCCCATGCTGCTGAGCGTCGATATGGCAAAGCGGGATGACATCGCCAGCTATCAGGACAATCCCCCAAGAGTCAGCAAGACACTCACGCCACCGAACGCGCTATTATTCCTGTCTGCCCCTTTGCAGAAAGCGACTGAAATCAGCGGCTTGTTTGCAGGGCACCTGGAATTGATCGTCAACAAAAAAGATGTCGATCTGCTGGTGACTGTCTACGAGCAAATGCCAAATGGTGATTATTTTGAACTGGCATCCTTCATGCGTCGCGCCAGCTATGCAAAAAACCGCAGTCAACGCCAATTGCTGCAGCCCGGCAAACGACAGGTCATCGATTTCACGGCAGAGCGCATTACCAGCAGACAGGCGCAGGCAGGCAGCAGGATCATCATCAGCATAGGCATCCCAAGGCAGCCCGATCTGCAAATCAATTATGGCAGTGGCAAGGATGTCAGCGACGAAAGCATAGCCGATGCAGGCATGCCAATTCAACTGCAACTGCTTGACGGCAGTTACCTACGCCTGCCTTTGGTGGACACGGGCAATGTCAGCCAGAACAGGCAAGGACCAGTTACCCCGTCACTTACTGCTGGCTCATCTGATAGACGACAATGATCCCCCATTTCAGCCAACAACAAGTTCGTAGCGCGTTGCCATATGCGAGGCTGATTCCTGCCTTGTGCCTGGCATTCACCGAAGACATGATCGCCCCCAAGCGACATGCGCATACCCTGTCGGAAGCAGACAGTTCCAGCCTCTTGCTGATGCCGGTCTGGCAAAACCATGGGCACCTGGGGGTCAAGCTAGTGACGGTTGCCCCGCACAATACCGACCTGCCTTCGGTGCATGCGATTTTTGTTTTATTTGATACGCAAACCGGTGCGCCGCTGGCTCTGATGGACGGTGAAGAACTGACTTTACGCCGCACTGCTGCGGCTTCGGCACTGGCGTCGTCATTTGCCTCAAGAACTGATAGCCAGCGCCTGCTGCTGGTCGGCAATGGCAGCCTGGCACCTCATATTGCGGTTGCCCATTGTCACACACGACCCATCAGGCATATCAGCATCTGGGGGCGATCAGGTGACAAATCTGCACAGGCCGCGAGGACGCTGCGTGAACATGCCGAACTGCCTGCATCTGTGGATATTGAAGTGGTCACCGATCTGGTTGCCGCCTGCGCCCAGGCAGACATCATCAGTTGTGCAACCACCAGCAAGACCCCTATCGTGCTGGGTGAGCATGTGCGGGCAGGTACCCATCTGGATCTGGTTGGTGGATTCCGGCCCGATATGCGCGAAGTGGACGATGCCCTGATGCGCAAGGCCATTGTCTACGTGGATACGTATGCAGGTGCACTGGCAGAGGCGGGGGACCTGACGCAAACCCTGGCGAATGGCAGCCTGGTCAGATCAGCCATCGTTGCTGAACTGGCCGAGCTATGCGCAGGCCGTCATCCCGGACGGACGCAAACAGCAGACATCAGTGTGTTTAAATCGGTGGGAACGGCAATAGAAGATTTATGTGCTGCCAACCTGGCCTGGGAAAGTCTGGCTGCCAACGCCTGATGCGTCATGCAGCCATTTCCCTGTCAAGTCAGCCGCATGGTTGCAGGCTGGCGCTGAGTCTTAACCCTTAAGCCTTAACTCTTGGAAAAGCCACCCAGCAAAGCTGCTTTTCTTTGTGGCTTGGCGCTTGTGCCAGCCTTGCTATCGGTTGCAGATGTCAATGGCGTGGCGGCAGATACGCTAGGTTCGTAAGGTTTCAGGAACCAGGGATCAATTTTTTCTCTTGGAGGCTGAAAACTGCGCGTTGGCCGTTCGCTTCTGTCGGCACGATCAGGCCGTTCCGTGCGTTCAGTACGTTCATTGGTACGATCAGCAGTTCTTTCGCTACCCCGGTCAGCACGTTCACGCGGTGCACGGTGTTCTGCCTTATGCACGGAGGTAGCAACAAAACCTGCCAGGTTCAGGCGCACGATCTTTTGCTTGATCATTTTTTCGATATCGATCAGCAGACGCTCATCCTGATCGGTGTGCAGGGAAATCGCATCCCCTTTGGCACCGGCACGACCAGTACGGCCTATACGATGTACATAATCTTCGGCGTTATACGGCAAATCAAAATTGATGACGCACGGCAGCTCTGCGATATCCAGTCCACGCGCAGCCACATCAGTCGCCACCAGCACTTCGACTTCACCCTGCTTGAATGCTTCCAGTGCAGCCATGCGTTCTTGCTGTGACTTGTCACCATGAATCGCCGATGCCTTGACGCCCTGCTTGACCAGATGAACGGCCAGGCGCGACGCACCTATCTTGGTATTGGAAAAGACGATCACCTGTTTCAAACCGCGCTCACGGATGATGAAGGAGACAGCATCGCGTTTTTCTTCGGTGGATACCTTGTACAGAATCTGCGTGACATTGTCAGCCGTGGCATTGCTGCGCGCCACTTCTATGGTCAGCGGATTGGTCAAAAAGCTGGCTGCGAGTTTCTTGATTTCTTGCGAGAAGGTGGCAGAGAACATCAGGTTCTGGCGTTGTTTAGGCAGCAGATTGATGATGCGTTGCAGGTCAGGCAAAAAGCCCATGTCCAGCATACGATCAGCCTCATCCATGACCAGAATCTGGGTCTGCGACAGGTTGATGGTTTTTTGCTGTACATGATCTAGCAAACGCCCTGGGGTAGCGATCACGATTTCGACGCCGGAACGCAGGGCCGCAACTTGCGGTGCCATGTCCATGCCGCCAAACACCACGGTAGAACGCAGCGGCGTGTGACGTGAATAGGCTTTCACATTGTCAGCCACCTGATCAGCCAGCTCACGGGTAGGTGTCAGTATCAGCGCGCGCACGGGATGGCGTGCCGGTGAAGCACTGGTACTCGCATGTGCCAACAGCAACTGGATGATGGGCAAGGAAAAGCCAGCGGTCTTGCCAGTGCCGGTTTGTGCCGCACCCATGACATCACGCCCTTGCAGAACAACTGGAATTGCCTGTTCTTGTATGGGTGTGGGATGGACATAACCCTGATCAGTCAGGGCACGCAAGATTTCCGGCGACAGGCCGAAATCAGCAAACTTCACGTCTGGTGTAGTTTGCTCGGGGACAGGTATAGCTGGGGACTTGATATCAGTCATGGTATTTGGTGGGCCTCCCGTGAGTCGAACACGGTACCAACGGATTATGAGTCCAGCCGTATATCGTCGAATTCTAGGGGACGAGATTAAACTTCTTGAATATTTGGGACAAATTTGGGACACTGTCTTCGACACGTATTATACACATATAAGAAATAGGGATTAAATTTGGCTACATTTACCAAACGGGGGGACTTTCAATGGCAAGCAAAAGTTCGTCGCCAAGGCTATGCACCGCAATCTAAAACTTTCTTGTCAAAATCAGATGCGGAAATCTGGGCGCGCCAAGTTGAGTCAGAAATTGATCGAGGCATCTTTGTTTCCCGGGTTGAGGCGGAAAGCACGACCCTAGCTGAGGGATTGGAACGCTATGCACGGGAAATTACACCACAAAAGAAAGGGGCCAACCAGGAACTGACGAGATTAAAGAAATGGCAATCTCATCCATTAAGTGTACGTTATCTATCAACAATCAAAAGTAGCGATCTAGCAAAATTTCGTGATGAGCGCCGCGCAACAGGTAAAGCAGAGAATACAATTCGGCTGGAATTAGCCCTACTGTCCCATTTCTTCGAGGTCGCACGCAAAGACTGGGGCATGGAGAGCCTTATCAATCCCGTCAAGAACATCCGGCTTCCCAGTGGATCACAACAGCGAGACAGGCGGTTACACGGCAAGGAAGAGAGTTACTTGTTAGATGCCCTAGATATTACAAGCCAACCTATTACACGTCCCATTGCTGAACTAGCAATACATACAGCCATGCGTCAGAGTGAAATTCTTGGACTGACATGGGACAACGTCGATTTCAATCGAAGGATTGTTTTTCTGGCAGACACAAAGAACGGTGATTCTCGCAAAGTGCCCCTATCAAAAGCAGCTTTGGCAATCTTCATTGCACTACCCCGACCGATTGAGGAAGGTCAAATTTTCAATATATCCCAAGATCGCTTGATTCGCACCTTTCAGCGTGCATGCGTGCTGGGTAAGGCAAAGTATTTGGAAGATTGTAAAAAGGTGAGCCAATTGCCAGAAAAGGATTTTCTTGACAACCTGCGATTTCACGATCTGCGCCATGAAGCTACAACCAGATTATTTGAAAAAGGCCTAGATATGATGGAGGTCGCAAGTATTAGCGGGCATAAGTCACTTTCAATGTTAAAGCGATATACCCACCTCCGTGCTGAAGATTTAGCTCACAAATTAGGTTAATTTGTGTAGCTTTAAAACTGTCATAAATTAGGTAAGCTTCTGGTTCTGCTCGGGGATTACCTTATTTATCTAAGATCGTGAACACGTTCTTAGATTTTTATACGCATACATTCGCTGGGCGAATGACAAAATATTATATCTGGCAAGAAGTGAGTCAATTATAAAAATAGTCAGTTTAATATTCAAAAATTCTGTGGTCTGCTCACGGCGGTGTTTACTTGCTTCCCCACAAAATGATGCAAGCAGGTTTTAAACATGCCTTTTTTTACGTAAATTGTTCGCCTTCGTATTGACTCTGATGGAGCGAACGATATCCCGGTGTCCGTTTTCAGCGTCTTGCCATGTTGAGTAGCGTTGCGCTGTTCCGGTTTCTGTATCGGTAAAAATCAAAGTCTCAAAAAAGTAGGGCGTACCCTGTTTTGAGAGTTCCAGTTTGCCGGTAAAAATGGTTGACACTAAAACATCGTCGTGATCGTATTTTGCGACAACTCTTTTTGCTTTTAGCATCCAATACGTCCAATCCAATATATTGACAGGCTTAGGCGTTTTGTTATCAGCATCTAAAATGTAATATTTTTTTGCTTGCATAAATTGCGTTCAGGATGCGAACCCAAATTCGAAATTCCAAGGATTCTGCATCATTGTATTTGGGAATGGATTCACACCAACTTCGACCCAACCACCTGATCAAGTTCCACAGCTGCCCGTAATTCCGGTACTGTAAGATCGGTTGAAGATTAGTACTAATCTACATCTCTTTTAAACAGGGAGTAAATCCACGCAACCGCGAAGCCCAATAGAAAATAATAGCCGAATATCTCCAAGATGACTGTAATGTCAAAAGACGTTACCTCCCCTTTTCGCACTCCCCCTAAAAGGCCGACCAAAAAACTCATAAAACCACATAATATTGGTTGCTTGAATTTTGAAATTTTCCAACGCATGTGTTATTCCTCGGTGACTGTATAGCCTAATCGAAGTAAATTTACTATTCCCTATGGGGTAGACCAATTTTTAGGCAAGTTTCAACCCAGTCACATCCTCAAGCACGGCCTTGGCCACCGCTGCCCGCACTTCCACAACGGTGCCGTCTTGTATAGACACCACACGTTCCGCCGCATTGATGGTTTCTGGCCTGTGCGCCACCATGATACGGGTAAGTTTCAATTGACTTAAAGCCTGATTGACCTTGTGTTCATTATTCACATCCAGATGACTGGTCGCTTCATCCAGTGCCAATACCTTGGGTTGCTTGTACAAAGCACGGGCCAGCAAGACACGCTGCTTTTGTCCGCCAGACAGACTGCTGCCCATATCCCCCACCAACGTTTGAAAGCCCATAGGCATGGCACTGATTTCCTGATGGATAGCTGCCTGCATGGCACTTTCTTCGACACGTTCCTGGTTGATGTGGCTATCAAAGAAACTGATGTTATCCATGATGGAACCAGCCAGTAAAACATCGTCCTGCATCACTGTCCCTACCAGCTGGCGGTAAGTCTTGACACCCAGTTGCGTGATGGGAATGTTATCAATGAGCACTTCGCCTTCAGTTGGCTTTAACAAACCAAGGATAATCTTGCACAAGGTCGTCTTGCCACAGCCACTGGGGCCAACCAGGGCAATGCTTTGTCCTGCCGGTATGGTTAGATTCACGTCCTTCAAGACCCAGGGTTCGCCTTCTGCATAACGGAATTTGATGTTCTTGAGCGTAATCTCAGGATGGATGCGCGAGATGTCCGTTTCCATTGCTGTTTCTGGTTCCGCTTCTTCCAGCACAATATCAGCCAGCCTTTCGCTATGCAGACTCAACATGCGGTAACTGATAAAGACATCAATCAGGCTGGAAATGCGGCCAGTGAACGTACCTGCATAACTGGAGAATGCCATCAACATGCCGACAGTCAGCGTGTTTTGCATGACCTGACCAGCACCAATATAAAACAGGGCCAGACCTTGCACACCAAAGATCAGGGTATTGCTGACCTTGAAGATGATGGACAATTTTTGCGTCTTGATATCGCGGTTCTGTACATCCATCTTCAAATTCTGCCAACGCGACAGGCGTTCAGTTTCACGACCAAACAGTTTTAACGGCGTGACCGCCCGCATGGTTTCCAGAAAGTGACTGCTTTCTTTGGAGGACAGGACCAGTCTTTCTTTCGATGCTTCACGAAACGGTTGGTAAAAGGCCCAGCGCAAGCCAGCGTACAAGGCCACAGCGCCCACCACCAGCGCGCTCAACTTCATGCTGTATACCAGCATCATGATCAGTGCAAGCATGGCCATCAAGCCGTCAAGCGCACTCTCGATGAATATACTGCTTAAAGTTCCTTGTATGGCTCCGATAGCTCCAAATCGAGACAGTATGTCACCCAGATGCCGTTTTTCGAAATATGAAACAGGCAGACGTACTAAATGCGCTAATACTCGCGAAGACCATTGCAGACTGATATCCATACTCCAACGCATCAGGAACCAGCTACGCGCCAGACCGATGGCATTCTGCGTAATCATCAATAAGATAAAACCAAAAACCAATACGGTTAATAGTTCTTTGTCACCACTGACGATGACTTCATCCACAACAAATTGATTGAACAAAGGTGCGCAAATCGCAAAGATTTCCAAGGCCAGGGCCAGGGCGATGACTTTGACAATAGCCGGACGCAGGCCAACGATGTGACCAGTCAATTCACGCAGGGCAACCTGCTTCTTTTCTTCCTTGGGTTGAAAGGCAGGGCTGGGTGCCAGCTCAAGGGCGACACCAGTAAAATGTTTGGATGCTTCTTCAACAGAGACGCGACGTTCACCCACAGCGGGGTCAAGCAAAATCAGCGTATGCTTACCGCGCCAGTCTTTGCGCACCGCTTTCAGTACCACGAAGTGATTCAGGTTCCAGTGCAGGATGCAGGGTACGGCCAGTTGATCGAGTTCGTCCAGTTCCAGACGCAAAGGGCGGCTACTTAAATGCATGGCCGACGCATGACGCATCAGTTGCGCCAGTGTCGCACCTTTGAGGCTGATGGAGAATTGACGACGCAGATCAGCGAGGTCAGTATGATAGCCAAAGTGACTGGCAACCATGGCGAGGCAGGCCAGGCCGCATTCGCTGGATTCGATTTGGAGTTTTAAGTTCATTTGTTCGACGTGAATTGTAGGAATACTTTTTTATTCACATCACCAGATGTGCATATGTTTTAAAATCAGTTAAAAAATAGTATTAATCGCCATCTCTTTTAAACAGCGAGAGACACCAAGCAACCGCGAAACCTAGTAGAAAATAATAGCCGAATATCTTCAAGATGACTGTAATGTCAAAAGACGTTACCTTCCCTTTTAGTATGCCCCCAAAAAGGCCGACCGAAAAACTTAAAAGCCCACATAATATTGGCTGCTTGAATTTTGAAATTTTCCAACGCATGGGTTATTCCTCAGTGACTGTATAGCCCGCTAATCGAAGTAAATTTACTATCCCTTCTGGCCCTGGAATATGAGATCCGCCAACAACAAAAAATACCGGCGCATCTTGTTTCATTAATTCGATAATTCTTTTCGACATTCCAATGTTGCGCTGATTTGTCAGTTTATTAAATATTTCAGGAGTCCAAGACAAATTTTGAATCATAAACTCTTCGTCAATTTTTTTTACGTTAGCAAAATCACCTTGCTTTGTCAGTTCAGCGAGTTTTTGGCTATGAGAAAAATTTTTATCTCTAAGCGTCCTGTTTTCAAACAACGTTATTACTGACTGCATCAATATGTCCATCTCGGGTAACGTAAAGCTTTTTACGGCATTGACGAAATCTGCTGGGTCCTCAAGGATCATTTTTTTAATGTTATTACGATCAGCAATGGCACCAAGATACATTTCAGTACCAGGTAAATATAGGCGGTTATCTGTGGGAACGATATCGCCAATTAATTGGTAAGTTGGAAATGGGTAGTAACGAGAAAATTGGTCAATGACTTGTGCAGGATAAGTTCCTTTGTTTTTTAAAATCGATTTAGCTTTTTCAAAATAAGCAGGTGAAACGAAATCTTCAATGTGTTCGTTGGCTGATAATTTCAATAGTTTCGCTAATGAATGACCCCATTCTGTATCTCGGCCAATTGCTCCCTCTGTTGCTAAGATTCGTGAAGTTTTTAATTTTTCTTCTAACTTGGGGTCTAAAGGATATAGATTTTCTGTACCTATATGCATTGCGCCAACTAGATAGCCACCACCATTTTTCCCATGAATTTTATAAATGACTGCGGCACTCGCCGTAGTTACTTGTCCTAAAAAAATAATGAGAAAAAACAACGAAAATAGTGTCCGAAATAGTCTCGCATTACCTGTATTTATATTCATATATTTTGGATCTGAGCCGAAATTTTCGCGTGACGAAAAAAAGGAGCGGCCAGTAGTATTCTGAACCGCTCCCAATTATTCCTACTTTTACTTATCCTTTACGGGCATCATATCGGAATAAAAAGTACCGCTGCCCAGTGAGCCAACAAATGAATTTGTACAACTAGAACCATTATCGTAATAGCTCGCGTTCAAGTTTATCGTTGTATCGGAAGTTGTGCATACTGCATTAGCAAATGAAGCTCCAGCATTAGTAGACGCGTTAGTTTGGCTATAGGCTGCACTTGCCAATGCGCCAAGAACTATATTCTTGGTGGCAAGACCTATTCCCAACCCAACTCCAAAATCTGCTGCAATAGTTGCAGCTGGTGCGACAAACCCAACACAGATTTCATTTGTGGACTTTGTCGTTGTTGTTATGGACCCCGAATCCGCTGGAGGCGGATCGTCGTCGAGTCCACCACTAACGTCATTTAACAATGCTTCATTTGTAATTACGTACATTTTGTGTATCCTTCGTATAGTTAAAGAGAACCATACCTAATGGTATGGCTTTACTGCTCCGTTCAAGGTCTAGACCACTTTGAACGGTTTTTTCGAACTGAGTCTGTTGGGTTTTCCCGACAGACTCAGCACTCGAATCTGAAATTCTCTGCTTACTTTGCATTCAGGCATGTTGCGTCATCGCCAATACTGGCTCCAGCACCCATTCCCAAATCTTTCTGCTGTCCTGTAATACATCTGCTTCCAGCGTCATGCCTGGTTTGATGGCTTGTGCCTGTCCGTAGGCTTGTATGCTTTGCTCATCCAGCCTGACCCTGATCCGATACAGTGCTTCATTGCTGTTAAACCCATTGATCGCCTGCTGGGCATTGCTCAAAATCGTGCTTGCCAGATGGGGTGGTAACTCTGACGGTGCAAATGGGGTACGGCTGACATCGGTCACTGTTGCGGTATGCAAGCCAAACTTCTGGTAGGGGAAAGCAGCATAACGAATCAATACTTGCTGCCCAGGTTGGATGAAGCCAGCAGTGCGGCTGGGTACATACAAATGCACTTCTAACAGGCCAGCGGTTTGGTCCGCTTTTGATTTATCCGCCCCCTCTTTGGTATCGGACGGTATCAAGCTCGCCAATACCTGACCTGCATTAATGGCCTGTCCATTTTGATTGGTCAGTGCAGTCACTGTCCCCGCCTGTGGAGCCGTAATCTGGCTGGACTGGCGGTTGGCGTTTTCTGCAACTTCTTGCTTCAGGCTGGCTTTGGCTCTGTCGATTTGGGTCAGGTCTGTTGCCAGGGTGTTTGCCAGGGTATTAAGTTCGTCTTGCAGGGCAATTTTATTCGCCTGTAACTGGGTCTTGTTACGTTGCAAGGTGCTCATGCGGGTGCTGATGTCGATCAAGTCTTCCTGCTTTTGCTGGGTCTGGGCGGCGGAGACATAGCCGCTCCCTTGCAAGGTTTCAAACTTGCTGACGCTTTGCTGGGCCAATTGTTGGCGACGTAGTGACAAGGTCAGTTCTTGTTCAAGTTGGCTGTATTCCTGCTCCAGGTTTGCTAGCCTTTGGCTCAATGCCAGTTTCTTTTCTTGATACTGGATTTGGCGCAGTCTTTGTTCTGCTGCCAGACTATCTGCACGGGTGGCTAATTGCTGGGCCACAAGGGCGGTAATTTCGCCCTGGCTGTTTTGTCTTTCAGTGCTGATGGTGAACAAGACTTGTCCAGCCTTGACCAGTTCGCCTTCTTTGACATGGGTATTCAGCAAGATACCAGCATTGGGCGCGGCGACGCTCAACTGACCACCTACAGGGACAGTAATGCCAGTGACGCGGGCTTTTTTGGTAATGCTGCCAAAAGTGATGTAGGCGACCAATGCTGCGGCAATCAGCATTGCCACGATAGCAATCAGACCTGCCGAGGCAGGTTGCGCCAAGCGGATAGAACCCATCCATTGACTACCTAATGCGGCGGTGACTTCGGGGCGGAACAAAGGGCTGGAATTACTCATTAACGCCCTTATTGGTATCAAATTGCTTATTTCTGTATCTCATCTTCGTTTATCTACGGCAATATTCATTGTTAGCGCAATCATGCGCCGTTTGATAAATCATAAGCCGAATTTGCAAACTTTTGTAAAAAAATGTAAAAAAAATTTTTTATTTGGCATGTACCTTGTTCAAATTCTTTTTGTTAAAATCGCGCGCTGGCACGCCTGCGATCATGCTTTTATCTGCATAAAATGTTATTCGGTTATCTGCGCCGCAAAACGCATGGATTACCGGTCGCCTGAGTATTTTGAAGGGCGCCCAAGAACTTCTGAGTCAACGTGGCATAAACGTGGACATTCAACTGCAAGAAGAAATTGCGAATGCAGTCGAAATTGACTCCACCGCTTGGCATTGGGAGGCATTGAGGAAGGAGCTCTTCCGCCTGACTCACGTCCTGACACATCGATCGCGCCTTGCTGTGACTTCTTGATTTCCAGTCGTTCCGAGTTCTGCCACGAGCAGACAGCCAATAGCACGACACATTAAATTACCAATGCAGTCTACATAAGATGAAATTTCATACAGGTATAAGTTTCACTAGTGGACTGCCCCTTGAAGAACTAGGCAACGTAATCCAACTTCACGATGCTACCTACGACTACGAAAATGAGGATGAATGGATTATAGGTACATGTGAGGGCGTGGACAAAATCGATATTTGTCGCACTCACCTGGTTTCGCCCATCGAAACTAAGACGACAGTGTTGCGATATGACTTTGGTGAAGGATCTGTTATACCCAGCGCCGCGCTAATTCAAATTGTAAATAGACTTACTAATATTGGCGTCGCAAATATTGAGGTGAATGGTTTTGACCAGTGGGGTAAATTCCTAACGCAAAGCTTCGACGAAGAGTTTGACCCTTAGTCCGATTTGGAGCGATAGCAGGCTTAAATCGGTGGAAATGTGTCAGGTCAAGTTCAAGCTGCTACAGCTAATCGTCCATAGACCCACATCCTATATGGCAAGCCAAATTGCGCTTTCGCCATTCGTGAAAATATTTGCATTCTTACACTTTAGGCTATCACTTCAAGTTCGGATGTACTCTATCCACAGCTTGTTCTCTTTGATCAACAAGCAGATCATCAAGAAGCGCGCAATTTAATTCATAGTCGCGGTCAAGGCAAACTTCAATGGCAGATAAGGCTGTAGCTCGAAGATAGCTATCGGTGTAAAATTTTTTATAATAAAGATTGCCCCATTTTTCAGTTCGTCCAGTTGCAAATAGCTTGGAAATACCAGAGAAATCGATCAATAACACAGCATCCAAATCATACGCTTGTCGTCTTGCCTCGATAGAATGCTGGGGTCCCATGGCGATTATGCTGCCCACATTGACATTGCCCGACGTCACGTCATCCAATTTTATCCAAATCGAGCCTTCTTTTTCAAAAAGGCCCGGAACTTCAGAATCTTTCAGATTTGCAATAAATAGTTTCAGTTCATCGGAAAGGCGTGCAGTTCCCAAGATTCCTTTGACAATTTCCAAACATGTTTCGGGCCGAGCGACCGAGTGCTGCATCAACATTGACCAATTCTCAAACCCTTCTCTCATTGCAATTGCTGACAGAGCAGTCATGAGCTTGACTCCCGTCGATCTAACCCTTTCTAAAGCCTCTCGTCTGTACCAGAAAATCTGGTACATATTAAAATTTTTTAGCATAATTAAATCCTCAGGCATTTGCATTCGCTCAGGCCACAACCCTCAAATCCAACGAAGTACCATAATCGTTTTGGAAGAAGCCCGGTCTCACTTCACTTGGCTAGTCAATAATATCGGCCAATCCAGCAAGCTCTCTAAACTGCGTGTTGTATCGTTTCGCTGTCCCAATTAGATTCAGAACGAGGATAAAGTCCGCTTCATCAACCGATTCGTTGTATTGAAGCTGGGTAAGTAGTTTTTCGCTTTCCAACAATGCCCCTTGCACAGTTTTTAGTTTTTCGGACATCTCGTAGTCTTTTAGAATTGCTTCTTTGTTCATTACAGCCTCCTTAAATGTAGTTCTAGCGTCCCAAATAAACGGCAGTTATTGCCTCACGTGCGTGCCCCAACTCAGCTGATATTATGAGCCGAGCACTTAAATCACTTTGTTTCATGTCCTGAGTCAATTGCCTGGACGACGGACCACCCCGCACGGGGCTTTCCCAACCTGTTAGTTCCAGATAACGTGTCTGCGCATACTGATGGCGTAGACCATGCAGTTTGTGAAGTCCCTCTCGCTTAGTGCAATTCTCGTAACGGCTCAATTGCTCTTTGTATTTTTGTCCCTTCGGTATCAGCGAGCTAGTTCCGGCGAATGCAGCGATCTTCCTCAAAACTTCACGTTGCAGTTCGTTTCTAATCGGCACTGTCCTTTCGCGTCCCCCTTTGCACCAGCTCGCTTTGAGTTTTATGTTGTCACCGCCATCTGCAACGGCGTAGGCATGCTGGAATTTGATTGATTCCTCCCTCCGCAGCCCAAATGCACGCTGTAATTCGAGCGATAGCCTCACCCTTTCATCTTTGATTCTAGCTAATGATAAATCTGTGACCTGTACAGCCTTGGTTTTATTTGTCACAAATGTTCTGCGCCCGATCCCCAATTCGCTGTTTGTTCTAGGAATTAAATTTTGCTTACCGATTTTCTCTGCCCACCATCGCAGGTGCGCCATTCTATTCTTAAGGGTCGCGTCACTGCATTCGTTCGATTTCCAAAGCCCCAACAATTTGGATACATGCTTTTGTTTCAGTCCAGCCGCAGGCAGGTTATAAATACCCAGCTCAAGCAATTGCCTACCTACCATTGATAGGATGTTTCGCCGTGCAGCCTGAGTTGAAAACGATCCATCTTTGTTTCTATTGCAAAGCTGGATCAATTCTCGCTCAGTATTAATTTTCATTTTGGTCAGTGTTTTATAAAACTCAAATGCAACCTTAGTTGCGTTTGAGGAGGTACAACTGATAAAGCAATCAACCTTAGTCGATTTAAAATTCAATCCATCAATAAATTTGACGCTGCCACTGTAGCGGCCAATCGTCAAATAATTAATGTGCAGAAGGTCTGCCTATTACTGCTCTGATTTACCTGAGTTGGTGTAAATATGTTGTCCGTACAACTGGACTCTATTTGCAATTTCAGGTATTTCAGCGGCCGCCAACAACATTGCACTAGCCGTCAAACTCAGTTCTGGTCGCATCTTGATCAAAGCCTGAGCTGCTTTCCTGACTTTTTTCACTGCGTCCATTGCCTCTTCACTGACTGGCAATTTCACTTCATTTGATGGCTCTATTTCAATGAACTCCGTTCCGCTCCACTGGTAGAGTTTTCCCTTCTGATACTCATTTTCCAATTTCAATTTCTCTCCAATAAACAATAAAGTTAACCCACATTTCTGTAAGCGGCGTTGGTTGCCAATGCACTGTTCAAATTTGCTTGCGCTCTATGAACTCTCTGCCGAGACCTTTTTTTGGGGATGAAAAAAAAGATAAAAAAACGACTTCGTTGCAAAAAAAACTCAAAAACAATTCATGTAAATTTATCGTTAAATATGTAAACGCATGTATACCGATGTAAATTTGTCGCCAATTATGTACACGTGAATAAAATTATCGCTACTCATGCAAACCTCACGACAAATTTACATCCTCTGACTTCATCTTATCCAGTTGGGTTTTATATCTGTTGGCTCTCTCGACACTACTTTTTTGCCTCTCCCTCAATTTCTTTAATTTCAATACTGATCGCACCAGCTCAGAATTTTTTGCTTGAAGTTGTAGTGTCAGAGACGCGACTTCATTTCTCACTACTGCCAATTCTTGAGCAAAAAATTTTCGCTCGCGCTGGTACTTAGCAATCTGTGTTTGCAGCTCTTTAATTTGCTCTGTTTTTTCACTGTCGAATAAGCCCATATTTCCATCCATTTATTACCAATAACCATTAATGCCAATTAATATAAGTCATTGATTTAATTGAATATTTTTGCATTTATGCGCCAAAGTCTATATGATGTTTTTCAATTCGTCACTAAAATTTTTATGGGCGGAGATCGCTTCGCGTCACTACGTCATTCTGACCGTAGAGACGCGAAGCAAAATCCAGGTCAAAATCAACTGCAAAAAGAGATATCTCGCATGCTGCTCGATAAAATTAAAAGCATCACAACGTGCGCAATTTGCTTTTGCTTTGCGCTAATGTTGTGCACGGCATGTTCGCTGAAGCTCATAGCCGTCAAGTACGTCGTAACACCGATGGACGTCGCAAAGTTTGCGCGAACTCAACCCTTTTTGAATTGGCCTTTGCCGTTGCTGTTATATTTTGTCGCTAGTCTAATTTTCTCAACGCTCTTTGCCTTTCTGATTTGGACTGTGCTGAAAAATTACAAGTGGAGTTGGCGGCCGCGATCCATTGATGGCAGTGAATCTGCAGATGCACTCATGCAGCTATCTGCTCAAAAAAATCCAAAAATTTTTGGTGGAAAATTCGATGGAAATAGTTTTTTTGCGTCCGTTGAAGATCGAGGATTGGTGATCGGCCCTCCTGGGACAGGTAAAACCGCCTTCTTATTCAATCAAATATTGAAGTTGACAAAAACAAGGACATCATTCGTAGCCATAGATTCAAAACCTGAGCTCCACAAAACACTTGCATTGACGCTGCAAAATGTCGGGTACAGGGTATTGCGCGTCAATCCTGCAAAGATTGACACGCAAGCAGATCATTGGAATCCTCTGAGCGATATAGATGATGAAACAGAGCTGGCCGAATTGTGCAGTGCTCTCTTGCCCATTCGCGATGCAAAAGAAGCCCCATTCATTGAAGCGCAGAGAGACTGGCTTAAAGCCGCCGTATTCCACGTCTCGTGCCAACCTGGAGGCAGTCTTCCTTCTGCCTTCAATTTTTTAGCATCCAATTCAGACCCGATCTCAATTCTCGATACGCTAAGCAAATCAGAGAGCGAAATAGCGTCACGCTTGGCGAGAAGAATGATTGCAGGGCTTACTGGGGTCAAACCAGACCCGCTAATTCTGCAGGGTTTAACCGGTGCGATGCGAAGTCTGGATTATTTAGCATTGCGAGGAGTCCAAGACGCATTGGGTTACTCGGATTTTTCAGTGAAAGAGGTTGGCATGAAAGGCCAACCTACTGCCCTCTTTCTTCAATTTGAAGAATCAAAAATTAATGCGTTGGGTCCGTTGCTTTCATTCATGTCGACTTCCGTCATCACCACGTTGATCTCAACTGCTGGCGACAGATTGCCTGTGGCACTTTTCCTTGATGAAATAGGAAATATGCCTCCCATACCAAACTTGCCCGAGAAATTAAATACTATCCGAAGCCGCCTCATGCCAACGTGGATGTATTTTCAAACTATCGAGCAAATGAATTTGCGCTACGGCCCAGGAGCGGAAAGTACCTTTTTTTCTTCGTCAGATTTTCAAATGACTTTTAGACTAAATGACGTGTCCAGCAGGGAATTATTTTCAAAACTGATCGGCACGACACAGAAATGGAAATTTTCAACCAATGCAACAGGAGTGACTCGCACTAAACAAACGGTCAATATTATTGATCCACACGAACTTGGTAGACTTAAACCCGGCGAAGTTGTAGTGCTCTATCGAGGTGAAGCAGCAAAAGGTCACGCCACACCTCATTTTAAAGATTACCCTCAATTTAAGCGAAATTAGAAATGCATCAATATATAAATGAAGAGCTAAGGAAGTGCGTAGGACTTGAAGCTCTGTACGCGTTCAAGGCGGTGGACAACTTAAAGAATGAGTTCACAGATGGGATAATCCATGGTGCCTTCCGCCGCACGACCGGAGAAATTTTTTTAAATACTCGTTTGGGTGCAACTCCACGACGCGCAGTAGCTACCTATCTGCATGAAGTTGGCCATTTATTGGCTTATGAATCATGTATGAGTACCAGTCCCAACGCCGACGCGCACAACCCTTACTTTGGAGTTTTGGTCGCGGTAATGTACCGACGAGCCAATCTACTTGAATACTTGGAGATATATGATTTCTGTGACACAAGTGTCGGCCAGAGGGCGAATCACCTTGATCAAATGGCAGAAGACGAAGAATTAATCGCTCGGTTTACATATATTCTGCGTCGTTCAGCAAGACTTGCAAAATTAGAACTCAGTATGGAGCTACTGGCTGCAAAATTGTACTACGAGGATTATGAACAACACAAAAAGACGGGAATTTTCCCCATTCCACCTGACCTCACTAAAGATTTGCCGTGGTTAAAAATAGGTATCGTTTTCTCTGCTTTAACTGGCCTTGCCGCTGCAACTGGCGCAATAGCAGCGGCTATTTTTCCTTGATGCTCCTAGACATGAATCAATACATTAATGAAGTACTAAAAGAGCGCGTCGGACTTGAGAAGCTATATGCTTTCAAAGTGAAGGACAACTTAGTGAGTCGTGTCACAGGTAAACAAATAAATGGCCTTTTCTGTTACAGCACTAAAGAAATTCTATTAGACTCTAGTTTGGGCGATAGCCCGAGGAAGTGCGTTGCAATATATTTGCATGAGGTAGGTCATTTGCTGGCACTAGAATATTGCATGGACACTAGCCCTAACGCCGATGCTCACAATCCTTATTTTGCAGTTTTAGTTGTGACAATGTATCGCAGAGCCAATCTTCTCGAATACCTGAAACTCTACGATTTTTGCGACACGAGTGCTGGTCAGAGGGCTTACCACCTTGATGAGATGCCGGAAGACGAGGAATTAATTGCACGGTTCGAATATATTGTTAGGCGTTCGGCGTCGCTTGCAAATTCAGACTTAAGTATGGAACAACTGGCAACAAAATTGTACTTTGAAGATTATAGGCAGCACATAGTATCGGGTATTTTTCCCACTCCATCTAAAAGCACAACGAAGACCTCTTGGCTCAAAATCTGCATCTATTTCTTTGCCTTGACTGGCTTTGCTGCCGTGAGTGGCGCAATTGCAGCATCTATTTTTCCGTGATGCTCCTATTCTCAATTGTCCGTTACACAGCAACAACAAAGAAACACCAGCATGAATAAACAAGAAGCTAGCATAATTGAACCGCACGACCTTGGGAGACTAAGACCAGGTGTAGTTATTTGACCGGCAGCTTACGCCCCTATACAACCGAAGGAATTTTTTCGGGTTGCGCAAGCACTGTCGGGATACGAGCAGTTTTTTGCTGAACTGCGAGAATATCAATGAATTCCCTCGTCGTTGGAACCTCGCTATCATTTTGCACAAAAACATAATCTATATCGTCAAGGCGAATAGGCAGACGTTTTCCGGTATCTCGCTCCCCGCCAAGAAAACCATGCTCTCCTACTATTCGCCACTCAAGTTCCTCCAGATGGCGTCGCACTTGGACGTACGACAGTAAATTCCAGACATTTTTCATCTCTTCACGCGTTTGCCCCCACAAAATTCCTTTTATTTTATCGATATGAAGAGTAGGAATTTTTGCGTCCATTAATATACGATAAAGGGCTCTTGAGATAGGGGAATTTTCCCCGACATATAAAACTCTCTCCGCTTTATTTTCTTCAAGCCAGGCACGTTTTACAATTATCCCGTAGGCCCCAAAACCAACATGCTGATTCGATAATATTCTTCCCTCCGCTATTTCTGTGAAGCAGAGCATGGGAATTTTTCCGGAAATATTAGTGACTCCATAGGAAAGTACTTGCTTTTCATTGTCGGATACGTTTCCCCTAAACCGGTCTAGATTGCCTAATTTTCGCTCTATTTTGGGATAAATTTCTTGATTTAGTAAAGCATTGAATTCCTTGTCGTCTGTAATCGGACGAAACTCGACTTCATGGTCAGTCAATAACAGCCCTTCAGTTAACGCTTGTTCCAAGAAGGTAAGTTCTCGCATGCTATGAAGAAACTGCAAGCCGCTGGAATATGGTCCAATTGTCATTTTCGTAGATGGTAGTGGTAGCACAGTGTAAGAGTATAAGGTTAAAATCACAACGGCGGCTTCTGGCCGTCTGCTGACATTTCCATTGTGAATGCCGCGGTTCAACTTCAAGTCATTCCGTTGTCCTGGCCAGCATTGTGAGGTGGGTTGAGACAGGATTGCGGTGCGTTAAGTGTCTCGCCCCAGTTCATATCGATACTCGTCGCTGATCGCCCCCTTGAACTCATCGGCATTCTTGATCAGCTCAATCTGCCTGAATCCCAACAGTGATAGGCGCCGATTGCCAGGGTGAGCTAGCGCTCCAGTTCACGCAGTGTCAGCGCCGCCATGCCATCCGAATCGTCCTTGCAGCGTTGGTTCGGGTTGGAAAACGTCGTGCCTGGCAATTCGTGGATCATCTGCATCGCGGTGCCGATGATCGGCTCCACGATGCCACCAAAATGCGGCAAGCCCGGTGGTCGATAGCTCAGCTGAATTCCGTGCTGTTCGCAGCCGCGGCGTAGCGCCTCGCTCTTGAACTCGGTAGCATTGTCCAGATACAGCAGCTTGGGCTTGTCGCTCATCGGCCAACCCATTTCCACATTCAGACGCTCCAAGCTCGGGCGTTTGTCGCAGGCGGCGCGAGCGCAGCCGCCTGCGTTCCTCATTACTGCCGATTCCAAAGGCTTAGCGTACTTTAATTTCTCTTTCGTCAAATGCCCCCGAAAGCATCGAGCCACACCCACGTTCACACCATTACAATGGCTAGCCTTTGGAGTTGCCATAGCACTGCTCATTCGTCAGTTAATCAGTATGTAAGTTGTTGAAATTTTTAAATCTAGGCAATAGGCAAAGATCAGTATGCGCTTCCGCCGGAACATTCCCCAAAGGGGAATAACCCGTCTCCAGCACACACTCATCATTGCCTACTGCATTCAACCTACAGAACGCACGACGCAATGCGTCCTGCTGCCTTCCGCTACGCTCCAGCGCTTCGCTTGACAGAAACTATTCAGGAGTGACCAAGGCCACTCAAAAGGCGCTATCGCGCCAATTGCTTATTACGATTCCGCCATTGAATGCGCGCTTGAGTTCAAGTCTGTCCGTACAGGCAAAACTGATACCAGGGCGCGTCAGGCCTGCAAGGGTCGCTACGCTCAAATCCTCACCCGTTCAGACTCGCCTACGGCTCACTTAGCTGCGGCTTGCGGTTTGCCCCTTTCCGGTCCTCCTTGCGCCCCAGTATCAATGCCTTACCGGCCAGCCATGAACTCAAGAAACAGATTCACGATTCAACAGTTGAAGACCGTACCAAGTAATAAGTACAACCCGGCAACCGAATCTAAGAATCAGATTTTAAAAATCAAAGACAGGAACCTATTTCATAAAATAAACATTATAATTGCAACAACATTTTATTAAGAACATATTGCCGCGAGCCAAAACGAGGCATATTGAAATTTACATAGCAGCGGGAATGAAAATGACCATCACATTAAAAATCGACAAGATAGATGACGGAAGCCAATCACTGGACGCAACAACAACCAATAATATAAATGCTTATCTTGCAGCAGTTGCTCTCGTTGTGAACAACCAACTTTTAACGAAAGACACAAACTTAAAAGTCACGTTTGGAATCATGTCGATGGGCTCGACGATAGGCAGGGCAGGATCATACTTCGGCACATTACCTGGCAGCACGAAGCTGATCAGCGAAGTGGAATCAAAATTGATCAAAGGTATTTCAATGAATGACTCGACTGTTGCTGGATTGCCGACCAACACGTCCGATTTACTCATCGATATATCACCGCAAATTGCCGACGAAATCAACGCAAACTTCAGTTCTGGCTCGACTACTGTAGATACCCATAGCCGTGCGTTTAAGCTTATGTTGCATGAATTCGAACACGCGTTGGGAATAGCATCTGCAAGGAGTCCGAACACTGGCGAAATCTACTCGACAGACTCTATGACTACGTATGACGGCAAAGTAAGCATAGTCAACGGAACACCATTTTTCATCGGAAAAACGGCAATGGCTGTCTATGGAAGTAAAGTGCCTCTCTTCCAATTGGGTGTGTCTGGCGAATCAATTTCCCATTTCACATTAGACTCGACAGGTGGTATCCCGTCGAAAATTGACGCAACAGAACTCCTGATTGGGAACCATTTAGTCACTGGTGCTGAGACGCCCTACTATAGCGATCTAGACTTGGCAGTCTTCCGCGATATCGGCTATCAGATTCGGAACACGATTACGTCACTGGATAAACACACCTTTATTCCGGGAGTACAAACTACCAAGATCACAGGCGATGTTGGCGTTTCAGAGAAAGTTTTTCTCGACGGTGCACGTAACAGTTTTTCGCTGTCACACGTTGGCAATGACACTCTGGTCAAAGCAAGCACCATCATTCCATTAACAGTGTCCAACATCGATACCATTCAGTTTGACGACTACACTGTGAATCTGAAAATTGGTGCAGACGCGAAAACGATTCCTACTGATCAGTTGAATAAATTGGTTCAACTGTACATGGCGTTCTTCAACCGCGTCCCGGATGCAGCGGGCTTGGATTATTGGGTCAATCGGGTTCACGATGGTATGCCGATGAACAACATTGCAGACTCGTTCTTTGTTAATGCCCAAGCGCAAAGCGCAATTACCGGATATTCACCAAACGCTACAAACAAGGAACTGGTACTCAATGTATACAAAAATGTGTTAAACCGCACGACATCGACAGTTCCACCGGACGATGCTGGCGTACAGTATTGGGTACACGATCTGGACTCTGGTGTTCAAACAAAATCGTCTTTGATCAATTCAATGATTGTGGCTGGCTATGCGGACCCGAACACGGCCAAGGTCTTGGACAACAAGTTGTATATCGGCAAGTATTTCGCCGTGGATCAAGGTCTCGGCTTTGCATCGTACGACAGTACGGCTGATGCGAAGGCTGTAGCGATCTCTGCGGCGGTAACGTCAACCGATTACACGGCAGCATTGAAACTCATTGGTGTCAGTGATGTGAGCTTTGCGGCTCAAATTACTTAATTTTTTGGACCGTGTGCGACAAAAAAGAGCTTCAACTGAGAGCTCTTTTTTGCAAGTACAGATGCTTGTTTTAGCTGTTACTTAGCGTTAGCTAAATCCCAGGCCGTTGGAGTACAGGTATTCCATCCTGACAAGCCAGTGGCCTGATTATAGGGCGAGTTCCCTACAGTACTAAAATCACTACCCAGACCCCAACCATACAGCCAGTAAAAAACACCATCATAATAAAATCTGAAACATACTTGGGTCAGCGCGGTACATGTGGGAAAGTCGGTGGCTCCATTTGTGCAAGTTGTGACAGGACTTTTATTCTCTGGCAGAAAAATACATGCGGTCAAGTTCCAATCGCCATATGTGACACCAGAAGGGCAATTATTGGTCACTGAACGATACCGAAATCCAGAATAACCTGCCGGACAAAAATCCCTCTCTGTTGACGTGGATGGTGTGCAACTGGAACCAGAATTACTTGGCGCAAAAGTGCAAGTTGAAGTATTCCACTCGCCATACATCGCGTTGCCGCCCGGGCAACTGGTAGAGACAACACGTGTCTTGTTACCGACAAATCCCGCGTCACAAGATGCTGTGTCCGTATATGAGATCGGTGAACACGCCCCGCCACTGTTACCAGCACAGCCAGAAAACCCCCAGTCAGAATAAGAGACAACATACCCCGGGCAATCAAGATACCGCGAGCGGTTCATCGTCCCAGCGCTGCCATCACTACAGGGAGCTGTTTCATTTGTTATAGTTGTTACACAAGCTGGCACACTACAAGTGTATACCGTACCAACACTGCTTAACATCCGTCCTGTGCAATCAAACGTATTTTCCTGTTGAGAAATACCTGTCTGTCCAGAAGGACAACTGTTATTTTGGGTAACAGTATAGTTCGAGCATGCAGGCGCTGGACTAGAGCAGATAGCACCATCCCAGCTTGGTAAACTGCTTGGGCACCCACATGAGCCATCAGGCTGAACGACCTGATTGCTTGGGCAAGTAATTACTATGCAGTTTGGTTCACCATCAATGGAGCTGTGAACGAGTTTATAACCAGCTGAGCAAGTGAAATCATCCCTCACACAGTGAGCAATTCCAGTGCCTTCAAGGGTCCAGTGCTTCCCTGCACCGCATGGCAGTGCGTTTGGTGTACCGGCACACGCATCAGGGTTCAAATCGCATCGCGGACCGGTCGGTGTTTTGATAGGAAAACAGTTTGAAGTATCGTACTCACGTGAAGATGAAACTTTTCCATCTGGGCATGTTTGGGTAGTCGTAAAATACTTCATGCCAGTGTACCCAGCCCCACATGCCACAGCAGATGAGGCTATTGGCGTAGAGTATGGGATGCATGCCTGTACACCCTGCAAGCCCCCATTTTTTGAGATTTGTGTGGCCTGAGAACTTGCATTCATTTGTGAAAGAAAAGTAAAACAGAACATTAAAACAAAAAGAAGCTTTTTCATAATTTCTGACTCCAGAATAGGTGGAATAGGTGGAACAGTGAAATAACTAAAATTTTCCCTCCTGCAAACCGCGCCAAGGGCGCCGCTGAAGGGGGAGCCGGACGCCCACAAGGGCGTCTGGGGGAAACAAAGAGTTTCCCCCAGGGGTCGAGTTCGGCACGAAGCCGTAGGCGGCGTGAGAGAGGGGCAGGATGCCCCTGCGAACTGGCACTGGCGCGCCCCAGCGCCGCACTTTTGAATTTGGTTGTTAAAAGCATGTTAAAAAAGTTAAGGCGCGCGCGTGTTACAAAACGCCAACTTCAGCAGGCATAAGGCTTTCCGGCCTATGAGTGCGTGTGATACCGCGTGTTCTTACACGTGTGAAACCGCGTGTTTTTACGTGTAAAACCGCGTCTCAATCACGTATGAAACCGCGAGTCTTCAAGTATGAAACCGCGTTAGTTATCCACAATCTTTTTCGTACTTTTCAGCAACTTATTTGTATCCTTCGAGTAAAAATGCACGTACCCGTCTTTAATCAAAAAGCGATAGTCAGGAATATTGTCTGCAGCACGAATGCACTCAAGACCTGCGCGAAATTCATTTATTCTGCTCTGACTGCTTCCACACTTACTTCTAAGCCCGTCAATTTTCATTTTCCAAGCCCCTTGGTTTCCAACGTGTTTCCTGGCGATTTCATAGAGTCGGCGCTCAAGTGGCTTTCTTAGCAAAAAATAATCTGGATGGATGGTTAACACTTTAGTGTTTACAACCTGGTGAAATAGCCAGTCCGATAAAGTGACTGAAACCAGCATTTTTCTTAAATCAGGCGCCGACTTTTCCAAAATTTGCCACTCTTCAATAAGTCCAAACCCCTTCCCCAATTTCAGTTTTTCATTCAAAGACTCTGACGTCTTTATTTGCGTACCTTTCAATCTGTCAAGAGTTTTTTTCAATCTCACATAATTGTCTTTGCGCGTGCCGCTCCGCATCGTCATAAAAAAATTGTGCGCAGTAAAACGAACTGTTCTATTTATTTGCCCACCGATATTTTTTCTGTGGACAAGATGACTGATGCAATAGATAAGAACATCCTTGTCGTGGATCGTTGCTCGCCCATAAAATCCCGGTGCCACTTCTACTGTTTTTTGACCGTCACTGCTCGACCACTTCCAAAGCTTCATATCTTTTTTTGTCGTCAAACTGAAAATAGGCACTTCCAGGGTTGCAAGGTCACTTTTAAAACTAATGATTTCAAGCTCTGCCAGAAAAAACTGTCCTGACGGTTCCTGAACAAATTGTCTTTTGTCCTCCTTGTGAGACGCTTCAATTACTTTCAAATGCATCTGGCGCACAAGGTCAACTGCATTTTTACGTTTACCAGCAATGTGGCTCGCCACTGGTTTCAGATGGTTTTGTGAATTCACTTTTGTCCCTTCACAAGGCTGCTCGTTTTACCTGATCAGCCTTCTTAGGTCGACCTCGCCCTCGTTTAAGTACAGGTGTGACTGCCTGACCTGCCTTGATCCAATCAGCAACATCAGATTCAATCCATGCCAGGCGGCGTGCGCCAGGGAGCTTGAACCATTTGGGCAAGAGATGGCCAAATTGAGCCGCGTTACCTGTGTAGTGACGAATTGTCGACACAGACAGTCCCATCAGCTTGGAGATATCTTCCGTGAACAATAGTCTTGGTAAAGATGTAGGAGGCAATTCACTTGCCCCGAGCGCAGTGCGTATCTGAGATATTTGACTTTGGTGTGCAGTGCTCATTTTCTTCACTAAATTGTTTTCAGTGAAGTCAGCGTACCTTCTGTACCTTGGCAACGCAAAAGCCTGATTTATTCAAATTCGCTAGAAAAAAAATCGCAATTTTTATCCATACACAAACACTTTAAGTATTTGAGCGATCATTTTCAGCTGCAATCTAAAAATTCGTGCATTTGGAAAGAATCGCTTATTTTTTTCCCTACTTAAATGCGAGAAAATCTCACAAAAAAAAGGGCTCTGAGAAAAAAATCACGAATTTACAAAAGGCTCAAAATAGTGGATTTCTGTCGCTTTTTGACCACTAAACACAAGTAACTAGCCAAAACAAAAAGCCCACTCAAGTGAGCAGGCTTTGGGACAATTGCGGGACAGCTAGTATAAATTTTTATTACTTATTGAAACCCACTGTCATTTATAATGAGTTGTAATTAATCACCGTAACACGTTGATTTAACAAGTAATATTTGGGGAATTTTGGTGGGCCTCCCGTGAGTCGAACACGGTACCAACGGATTATGAGTCCGCTGCTCTAACCAACATGAGCTAGAGGCCCAATTCTTTCTGCAAGCTCTGCCTGCTTTAATCTGAGGATAATCCAGGATTGGAAAAATACTTCAGGTTTGCAGGAAAAGCCCGATGCTGCCACCTGCAAAAATACTGTGCCGACAAACTACGCAACTCTGCACAATATCAATTGAATGGGCACCGAAAAAACCGACGCCCATTGTACAACATTAATTACCTTCTAGGAAGCTCTTCAGTTTATCAGAACGCGAAGGATGGCGTAATTTACGCAAAGCCTTGGCTTCTATCTGGCGAATACGCTCCCTGGTCACATCAAATTGCTTACCTACTTCTTCCAGGGTATGGTCGGTAGACATCTCCACACCAAAGCGCATGCGCAGTACTTTTGCTTCACGCGGCGTCAGCGAATCCAGCACATCCTTGACGACATTACGCATGGATGCATGCAGGGCCGCATCGGCCGGTGCCAGTGTGTGATTATCTTCAATGAAATCACCCAGGTGCGAATCATCATCGTCACCGATAGGTGTTTCCATGGAAATCGGCTCTTTCGCAATCTTCATGATCTTGCGAATCTTGTCTTCCGGCATTTCCATCTTGATCGCCAGGGTAGCCGGATCAGGCTCTACGCCGGTTTCCTGCAAAATCTGACGCGAGATACGATTCATTTTATTGATCGTCTCTATCATGTGCACAGGGATACGGATAGTACGTGCCTGATCAGCGATGGAACGGGTAATCGCCTGACGTATCCACCAGGTGGCATAGGTCGAAAACTTATACCCACGGCGATATTCAAACTTGTCCACGGCCTTCATCAAGCCGATATTGCCTTCCTGAATCAGATCCAGGAATTGCAAGCCACGATTCGTGTATTTTTTGGCGATGGAAATTACCAGGCGCAAGTTGGCCTCGGTCATTTCACGCTTGGCCTTGCGTGCCTTCATTTCACCGGCAGACATCTTTTTATTGATGTTGCGCAGATCGGGTAAAGGTAATACAACACGGGCCTGCAAGTCGATCAGTTTTTGCTGCAATTGCTGGACCGAAGGAATATTACGACCCAACACGGCACTATACGAATGACCTGAATTCACTTCGCCTTCGACCCAGCTCAGATTGGTTTCATTGCCAGGGAAGACCTTGATGAAATGCGAACGTGGCATGCCACAACGGTTGACGACTACTTCCAGTATCTGTTTTTCCACATGGCGTACTTCGTCTACCTGGCCACGCAAGGTATCGCACAGTTTTTCAACCACCTTGGCAGTAAAGCGTATGCCCAGCAATTCGCCGGAAATCGCTTCTTGTGCCTTGATGTAAGACTTGGAGTTATAGCCTTCTTTTTCGAAGGACCTGCGCATCTTTTCAAAATTCGTCGCAATGATTTCGAATTTTGCCAAGGAATCACGTTTCAATTGTTCCAGCTGTTCGGCAGAGATGGCAGCAGCGCCAGCGGCACCGCCATCATCATCTTCCTCGTCTTCTTCTTCGTCTTCTTCTTCGTCTTCTTCTGACTCTTCTTCGACGACGACTACAGCAGCGGCAACAGCCGCAGACTCTTCACTCGCATTCGGATCAACCAGGCCATCGACGATTTCGTCAATCTTGATTTCATCAGCAGCAATACGGTCAGCCGCCGCCAGGATTTCAGCAATCGTGGTGGGACAGGCAGAAATCGCCTGTATCATGTCTTTCAGGCCTTCTTCGATTTTCTTCGCGATGACGATCTCGCCTTCACGCGTCAGCAACTCGACCGAACCCATTTCACGCATATACATGCGGACAGGATCAGTGGTGCGGCCAAAATCGGAATCCACAGTAGACAACGCCGCTTCAGCAGCAGCTTCCACTTCATCATCATCAGTCGTAACGGTGACGACGTTATCCGACAACAGCAGGGTTTCTGCATCGGGGGCCTGTTCATACACAGCCACACCCATGTCATTGAAGGTACCGATGATGCCTTCGATCGCTTCCGGATCAACCACGTTTTCCGGCAAGTGATCGTTAATTTCAGCAAACGTCAGGTAGCCGCGATCCTTACCCAGTTTGATCAGGGTTTTCAGTTTCTGACGACGACGCTCGAGTTCTTCTTCTGTGGCTTCCGGATCAGATGAGAACGCATCTTTCAACAAGGCTTTTTCCTTGGCTTTGCGATCTTTTGCCTTGGCCTTGTCTATCGCTTTCATCTCGGCGCGTTCTACCGCGTTCAATGCAGCTATTTCTTCATTCTCAGGCTGATATTCCTTAGGCTTGCGACCACGACGACCAGGCACCTTCACTCCCGGCAATACATAGCCAGAAGTGTCAATGGCGGCAAGCACCGCAGCATCGGTAGTCTGGCTTACGGTAGGCGCAGAACCGGTCTTGATTTCCTGCACCTCTGGTGCAGCTTTTGCTGAATTCTTGGTTGGCTTAGTCACTGTCTTTGAATCGGTTTTGTTAATTGTCACAGAAGCTTTCGATGATACGGATACTGGTTCTGGCTGAGGCCTGGCTAGTGCTGCACTCTTGGCTTTTCCACTTGCCTGAGAACTGGCCGCCTCTGCAGGCAAATTCTCTTTTTTTGCCGGGGGTTTCGCATTCTTGCCGCTCACATCCTTACCAGCCGTTTTTGTCGCAGACCTGGACGTTTCAACATCCACGTCTTTGGCTTTTGTTGCCGCTTTCAATACTGCTTTACTTGCTACCTGTTTTGTTGCCTGTTTTGTTGCCAGCGGTTTCGCTGCAACAGTATTCTTTATTACTTTAGGCGCTTTAACGTCTTTCGCAACCCCTTTTTTCTCAGGCACTTTTCCTGCAGTCTTCACCGGTTTGCTACCGGACTTTGATGCTGATGGCGCGGCAGCAGCGGTTTTACCCGGCTTGCCGGCAACCACCTTCACAGATGCCTTAGCTGCAGCATTACTGCCTGCACTTGCCGCTTTCGCGGTGCTGGCAACGGTCTTTACCGTTTTTGTTACGGTCGTGGCCTGCGCTTTTTTCGGCGCGGTCGTCACGGTTTTTTTAACCGTAGTGGATGTCAGGGTTTTCGCGGGTTTCTTCATTGCGTTAGCCATTGAATCAAACCATCCGGAACTGAGGAAGTCGCCTGTTTGGATTTCACAAAAAAGAAAATGCGCTGCCATCAGATCTTGCGACCTGCATTGCAGAGCAAACTCTTGTTTGTTTCAGACTTCCCGAGTCTCAGCGCCAGTGTTTTGGGTTACTCGGAGGAGCATTACACTCACCTAAACAACACATTCCACGCAAATGCCAAGAGCTTTGCCCAGAATGAAACAACCTAAGACCTTGAATCGAAAGCCTTTAATTATAACACGCGAGCGTACTTTACTCCAGCCCAAGACTATGCCATATAGCTGTTTCCTGAACAAAATTTAGGCAATATCAAGGTAGTTACAGGCACTTCCAAACAATTTTGCACATGACAAATTGCCAAATGATTTAGCAAAATGTGCAATCAACGCGATAATTCTTCAAGTATGTACAGCAATTGATGGCGAAAGCCGCAATAACAAGGGCCAAGTCAAGCAATCATCAGGCCAGCGATGAAAAATCCCCGGAACCTACCTTAAAGGCAACATGTAGGCAGGATAAACGAGCTCAAAACGCCACATCATCGATTGGCCGCTTCAGCATCTGCCTCTTTGCGCAATTGTGCTTGCAACAACATAATTTCACGATAACGCGCAATATCCGCTTCTTCACGCAAACCGCGTGCCGCCAGCGCATCCAGTTCCGAACGCAACACCTGCAAACGCACCTGGCGTATGGCACCCGCCAACTCCTGCCTGACCATGTCGATATCGGTTTCGGTCTGCTCTGCCACTTCTGCAATCAAGCCATCAAAATCCGATCCACTTGCGCGCAACTGTTCCGCCAGGGCGGCAAACTGGGCATGCTCGCCCATGCTTTGTGCAATTGCCACCAATTGCCCCAGCATGGCGGCACCATCCGGTGCCAGCATGGCTGCATCGGACAACATGCTGTCGTCCAACATCATCGCCAGTGAAGGATGCGCCACCAGAATGCGGATAATTTGTCGTTCCAGCCCCACTGGCGCGCTGCGCTTGGATCTGGCAGGTGCCAGCTTCTGGCGTGCCACCGGCTGGCTCAATTCAAACATGGTTTCAATTTCTGCCGGACTGGTCTGCGTCACCTGCGCCAGATTACGCACCAGTTGCAAACGCAGGCCGGAAGGCTGCATCGCCTGCAACAAAGGCTTGGCATCAAACTGCGTCCTGGCCCGCCCTTCTGCCGTCGTCAGGTCATTGTCGCCTATGGTTTCACGCATGAAGAATTGCGACAGTGGCATGGCATCATGCACTTCCTGCTCAAAGGCTTCGGCACCAAATTCACGAATGAAACTGTCCGGATCATGCTCAGTGGGCAAAAACAAAAACTTGATGATCTTGTCGTCATTCGCATGTGGCAGACAGGCATCCAGCGCCCGTCTTGCGGCACGCCGCCCGGCACTGTCACCATCAAAACTGAAAATCACGTGATCCGTCTGACGCAGGAGTTTTTGCACATGGGTCGGCGTACAAGCCGTCCCCAAGGTGGCCACGGCTTGCGGAAAACCCATTTGCGCCAATGCCACCACATCCATATAACCTTCTGTCACCAGCACATAACCGGCCTCACGTATCGGTTGACGCGCTTCAAACAGGCCATACAGTTCAAAGCCTTTTTGAAATAAAGGGGTTTCTGGCGAGTTCAGGTATTTAGGCTCGCCCTGCTCCATGATGCGGCCGCCAAAACCGATCACCTGCCCTTTGGTATTGCGAATCGGGAACATGACGCGATCACGAAAACGGTCATAGCGCTTGCGCCCGCCACCTTCTTCTTCGCTCTTGTCTATCACCAGACCGGCCTCGACCAGCGAGGGGTCACTATAATCATTGAACACAGAACGCAGGCCATCCCAGGCATCGGGTGCAAAACCAAGCCCGAAACGCGCCGCCACTTCACCTGTCAAACCACGTTTTTTTAGATAGGCAATGGCTTGTGGCGCGGTGCGCAATTGCTGTTTGTAATATTCACCGGCCTTGGTCATGACCTCGGACAATGCCAGGCTTTTTGCCTGCACCTCAGCCCTTTGCGCCGGCAACATACGATCTTCTTCCGGCACGATCATGCCATTGCTTTGCGCCAGATCGCGAATCGCATCAACATAGCTGAGGCCGGAATACTCCATCAAAAACCCGATGGAACTGCCATGCGCACCACAACCAAAGCAGTGATAAAACTGTTTGGTGGGACTTACTGTAAAACTGGGGGATTTTTCATTATGAAAGGGGCACAAACCCATGTAGTTTGCGCCACCTTTTTTCAACTGTACGTATTTACCCACCACGTCAACAATGTCAACGCGGGCCAGTAAATCCTGAATAAAACTTTGAGGTATCAAAGCAGGATGCCAGCAAATGAATTCAACACGCGCAGCGCAGGCAAATTATTTCGCCAGCGCTGCCTTGACCAGACCAGACACCTTGCCCATATCGGCACGACCAGCCAGCTTAGCCTTCAATACATCGATGACTTTGCGCATATCTTGCGGACCAGCAGCACCGGTTTCAGCCACAGCGGCAACCACGGCAGCCTGCACTTCTTCATCCGACAGCGAAGCAGGCATGTACTTCGACAAAATTTCCAGCTCGGCTTTTTCTATGTCAGCCAGATCCTGGCGACCACCGGCTTCAAACTGGGTGATGGAATCTTTGCGCTGCTTGAGCATTTTTTCTATGATCACCAATACCATGGCATCGTCCAGCTCTACGCGTTCATCCACTTCTTTTTGCTTCATGGCGGCGGTCAACAGGCGAATAGTACCCAGCTTGACTGTTTCTTTGGCGCGCATTGCAGCCTTCATGTCGTCGGTGATCTGTTCTTTTAAAGTCATGGCCAACCCCTGATGTTAATTAATCAAATAGCAGTCAAAATAATTCGACAAAAACAACAAAGCCCGCTGCGGCTGACCGGAGCGGGCATGCAAACCTAAGCAGATAACCGCGATGCACCCGGCAAACAAACCGCCGAACACAACAGCAGGATTAGTACATCTTCTTAGGTAATTGCTGACTACGAATACGTTTGTAGTGACGCTTAACAGCGGCAGCCAGCTTACGCTTGCGTTCTGCTGTTGGCTTCTCGTAGAACTCGCGAGCGCGCAATTCGGTCAACAGACCGGTCTTTTCGATAGTGCGCTTGAAGCGGCGCATGGCGACTTCGAACGGCTCGTTTTCTTTAAGGCGAATTGTGGTCATGTAAGTTCAAACCATGGAAAGATTTATAGGAAGACCGAGATATTAACAGGAAAATTAGATTAATGGAAGGAGCTTGATCAAATCTTGTCCAAATACTTGCCGCGCCCTTAAGCAAAAGCCTACACAAGGCCCCGCCGCTATTCTTATTTTCCCAAAACTCACGGGAGTATATCGAAATATCAATCAACTCCCCCAGCTACAGCAATAAACTGATATTTATACTCCCTATGAGTATAAATATTACAAAGATCTTATGCAAAAACACAACGCCAGACTGGCCCTCATTAAACAGACAGGCCCGCGGCTGTTCCCGATGCCCAGGCCCACTGGAAGTTATATCCCCCCAGCCAGCCGGTCACGTCGACCGCCTCACCAATAAAATACAGGCCAGGCACTTTATTGCTCATCATGCTTTGCTGTGACAGCTCACGGGTATCAACGCCACCCCGCGTTACTTCGGCCTTGCGATAACCTTCAGAGCCATTCGGCACCAGTTCCCAGCGATTCAGCTTTTCACCTATCAGGCGCAGGCGCTTGTCTGGCATATCGGCCACCCTGGCATCGCCGGCAAACCCGTGCGCCAGCAGCAAGCCATCCACCAGTCGGGCCGGCAGGTATTGTGACAAATGGTTGGCCAGGTTTTTCTTGATCGTGGTTTTGTTTTCCACCAGATCCTGCGCCACATCGACTTCTGGCAAGAGATTGATACGCAAGGCTTTGCCCGGCTCCCAGAAGCTGGATATCTGCAAGACTGCCGGGCCAGACAAACCACGGTGGGTAAACAATAAATCCTCCCTGAATACAGTACGGGCTTTTTTCTCACCGGTCTCTATATCTACTTCCAATGAAATACCGGACAGCGGTACAAACGGCTCCCATGCCTTGGCATCAAAAGTCAGAGGCACCAGAGCAGGACGTGGCTCTATGATTTTCAGGCCAAATTGACGCGCGATTTTATGGGCAAAATCAGTTGCGCCTATTTTGGGTATGGACAAGCCGCCAGTCGCAATCACCACTTGCCCGGCCCGCATTTCACCAGCACCGGTATGCAGGATAAATCCATGGCTATCTTGCTGCACCTGGTCCACCTTGCAGCCCATGCGCCACTCCACTTTGCCGGCATCACATTCGGCTTTCAGCATGCGTATGACATCTTCTGCACTGTCATCACAAAATAACTGGCCTTTGTGCTTTTCATGCCAGGCTATGTGATAACGCTTCATTAGCGCCAGAAAATCTTGCGGCGTATAACGTGAGAGTGCACTTTTACAAAAATGCGGATTCTCGGACAGGAAATTATTCGGCGTCGCATGCAGGTTGGTAAAATTGCAGCGACCACCACCAGAGATACGGATTTTTTCTGCCAGGCGATCCGCGTGATCTATCAATACCACGCGCTTGCCGCGCTGGCCGGCGACTGCTGCACACATCAAACCGGCAGCACCGGCGCCGATAACGGCAAGATCAAACTGTTTGCTCATGGCTTTTTACTTTCACAAAAATCAGGCGAGATTGTAGCCCATGGCCTGATTTTTTCCCGCATCTGCTTCATTCATGTATTCAAAAATAATTTCAAGCGCTGTAACATCTTGATACACAAATGCTGCTCATTTTTCCAATGTCATAATTGGTTTGAAAACTGTCCTATCGTTTTGTGCACACATCAAATGTGACGCACCAAAGCGCCCACTTGTCGCACCATAAAAAGGCAACTCAATTTTGCGTCAATTCATGCACATCCCTGTTTGAAATACACAACATATTTCACGCAAACAGACTATTTAGTTCTAACCAAATAAGTAATTCTTGACTTGTTTCTGGCCAAGAGAGATAACAGCAACGCGGCCACGCAAACGATTACGCAAACGATTGCGATGGTTCCCGTAGTGAAATTTTGATTTCACCACGCCCCATTTCAGGGACGGTGCATATGCACCATCCCGGAACAATCTCGATCAACATCATTTTGGGAACATACCTATGCGCAAAACTATTTCTCAGCAACTACACAAGGGGGTCGGACTGAGCGCCATCGCTTTGGCCGTTGCCGCCGCCTTCCCCATGCAAGCTGCCTGGGCCCAGGAAGCCAAGCCCGACGCAAAAAACGATGGCACGCAGCTCGATACGGTAATCGTGACAGCCAACCGCCGCGCAGAAAACATCAAGGAAGTACCGATGTCCATTTCCGCCATTAAAGGCGAAGCGCTGGATACGTATAATGCCAGTGGTCAGGATATTCGCTTCCTCGCAGCCCGCGTACCAAGCCTGAACGTGGAATCCGATTTCGGCCGTTCTTTCCCGCGTTTCTATATACGCGGTCTGGGCAATACCGATTTCGATTTGAACGCATCCCAGCCGGTAGGCCTGGTCTATGATGACGTCGTGCAGGAAAGCCCGATGCTGAAAGGCTTCCCGGTATTTGACGTGGATCAGGTTGAAATTCTGCGTGGCCCACAAGGCACGCTGTTTGGCCGCAACTCCCCTGCCGGTGTATTGAAGTTTGACTCTACCAAACCAACCCGCCGCTTTGAAGGCTATGCCAACGTCGGCTTTGGTAACTACAAGGCGGTCAATCTTGAAGGAGCCGTCAACGTTCCTCTGAGTCCGGACTGGGCAATGCGCTTCTCTGGTCAGTCACAGACCCGTGATGACCGCGTGACCAATCCACGTTCCACTGGCGAGAAGAACCTCGAAGGCTATCGTGATAACGCAGCACGCCTGCAATTCGCGTATAAAAACGGTGATTTCAGCGCCCTGGTCAATCTGCATGGCCGCGACATGTCCGGCAACGCCACGCTGTTCCGCGCCAATATCATACAAAAAGGCACGAATGAACTGGTCCCTGGTTTTAACTATGGCAGCTACCCGACTGACGGCCTGAACAGCCAGTCCCTGAAATCTTCTGGTGGCAGCCTGCGCCTGAGCTGGGATTTGCCAGGTATCAGCCTGCATTCCATCACCGCCTATGACAAAGCGAAGTTCTACAGCCGCGCCGACGTTGATGGTGGTTATGGCGCATCCTTCATGCCAACCATGGGTCCTGGCTTTATTCCCTTCCCGGCAGAAACTGCTGATGGCTTGCCGAACCTGAAACAGGTCACGCAAGAGTTCCGTGTTGAATCCAATACCAAAGACCCATTGCAATGGATCGCCGGTCTGTACTATTTCAGCGAAGAGCTGCAGGTCGACAGTTTTGACTATAACTCCTTCGCACCAGGCAATCCACAAGATGGTTATGCAGTACAACATCAAAATGCCAAATCCTGGGCAGCCTTCGGTACCTTGAACTATGCGGTGACGGACCAGTTCAAACTGCGCGGTGGCTTGCGTTATACCAGCGATAAGAAGGATTTTGATGCGCAACGTACCTGGACACCAGGCACAGCCTTCGGTACACCGGGCACACCGGTACTCAGAGCCAACCCATCGGCTACCAACATCAGTTGGGACATCGGTGCCAACTACACACTGGACAAGGCAACTTCCGTCTTTGCCCGTATCGCCACCGGCTATCGCGCCCCAAGTATCCAGGGCCGCGTTCTGTTTGGTGACAGCATTTCTGTAGCCAACTCGGAAAAAACCCTGTCTTTCGAAGCCGGTATCAAGAAAGACATCCTGGATAACACTGCACGTGTCAGCGCTACGGTATTCCAGTACATCGCCAAAGACTTGCAGTTGACAGCCGGTAGCGGTGCAGTCAATCAGAACAAGCTGGTGAATGCAGACAAAGCCGTTGGTCAAGGCTTTGAAATGGATTTGCAAGCCAACCTGAACCGCAACTGGAAAACTACCGTTGGTGTCAGCTATAACGACACTGAAATCAAGGATGACAAACTATTCGTCGCCCCGTGCGGTAACGGCTGTACAGTCACCAATCCTGCCGGCCCGGTCAAAGGCACGGTACTGGTCGGCGGCAACCCCCTGCCACGCGCACCTAAGTGGGTAGGTAACTTCTCGCTGCGCTATTCCACACAAATCGGCGAAGGCACGCTGTACGCCAGCACCGACTGGTCTTACAAGGACAGCTACAACATGTTCCTGTATGAAGCCAAGGAATACAAAGCCAAGTCCCTGCTGGAAGGCGGCTTGCGTCTGGGCTATGTATGGGCAGACGGTAAATATGAACTGGCAGCCTACGGTCGCAACATCACCAACAAGCAACAGGTCATCGCCGCCATTGACTTCAACAACCTCACAGGTATCCTGAACGAACCACGCAACTACGGCGTGCAATTCAAGGCCAACTTCTGATCGTCTGTTAAGCTGATAAAAACGCCGGAGTGATCCGGCGTTTTTTTTATGTCTGTAATACATCAGCGACTGTTCAATAGCTTATAAAGAAAACTATTCCAAGCCGAATGTTGCTGTTGAATTGGTTTTTGACTGTTGCAGTTCCGCTATGGCTACGCTGTTTGTGCGGCACAGTAATGGCTTCGTCAATAAATATGAATAACGGTTGTGTTGACGTTGCTTTTGACTTTGTTGTTGACTTTAATCCGCTTGGGACAATGTAATTTGTGCTTCACAGAAAATGGAAAAAGAAGATCCGATGTTTGAGGTGCAGCAGGTGTTTCGGGCAACGTGTTGCCCGCCTGCGTAACGGCAATCGCTTGCAAGCGATTGTGCGCCCTGCAAGGGAAGCGAGTTGCGGATCTTCCCATTTTTTGTGATGCACAAATTATGCTGAAGCGCAGCGTAAGCACCCGAAGGGCGAGTCTGCGGTCGCCTTTCTTTGATTCCGTTCTTTGGCGAAGCAAAGAAAGGAATTCGGCCGCCGGGCCGAGACCCGGCTTGTATCCACGAAGGGCAATAGTTGTAACCAAAGTACGGCATACAACGAACGCCACTGGGCTCCAGCCTTCGCTGGAGCGACGTCTTTATGATTGCGGTTAATCGACTGGCACTACTCCGTTTTTCTCTGTGTCTCTGTGGTGAGAGGTCTTGGGTTCGACGTTATTTAACAAATACGTTATTCAGAGGTCCGGCCCAACCCACAGCTACTGATTTACATTGAGGCGACAAGTACCTTGACACACGCCGAAGAAAAGAAAAATGAGTAGCCCCGGGCTACTCCCGCATCCACCTCAACATCTTCGGAAACGCCAGCTTTCCCTCCTTCTCAGCCCGCACCGCCCCCAAACTCAAGCCCGCCCATTCCAAAAACGGCAAGCCGATATATGTCCCCGCTTCGAAGGTCTCGATCAACCAGGCCGAATCATCTTTATAGCCATCGCCATGAAACACAAAATCCAGCGGCAAATCCAATTCACGCGCAACGGCAAACGACCACAGAATGGCTGCAATTTCTTCACCCTGTGGCGGCCAGTCCTTGTCCTGCTGCGCACTGCCGATCAAGGCGCGCTGGGCTGAAGGCGTCACCGCCAGATGCCCCGCTTCATGCACCATATCACCGGGATATTTCAGCCTGTCATAATCGACATAAATACAGCCAGGCCCCAGATCAAGGCCAGGCAGAAACGTGGTGTGCAATAACTCGCGCTCGACGACCTCGACACCGATCTGATCCAGGAAATGCAGGACTGTTTTCAGGCGTGGGTCATCCCTGACGATATTGCTATTGGTATCTGCCAAATCCAGTTCCATGATGTGTCGGGCGTTAAGTAAAGTGCTAAGTCAAGTGTCACGCATGTTCTTGCAGTGCTTGCGCCACCGTGACGCAATGCTCGACCTGGGCCGCGATATTTTCCGGTATGGCGATATCACCTGCCAGTACCACCCTGATCCAGGTGGCGGTAGCGGCGGCATCAATGCTATCTGGCACCGCCGGTACTTCAGCCAGGGGTTCTTGCTGCACGGGCACCAGTGTCGTCAGTTGCCTTTGATGGAACCAGTCTATCTGTTGTGCACGTCCGGTACTGGCAACGGTCTCGCCTTCGGTACCGCGCATCAAAAAGACATCACCCGTTTCGACGGGTGCACAAGCTGAAAAATAGTCTTTCAGCATGATCAGGTATTCCGGATGCGTGTAAGAACTCAAACGCAGGGCGGGCGCAGCAAAAGGCTGCAAGATTTTCACCAGCGTATGGGTGGAATTGCGCACCCCCAGGATGCGCCGCAGGCTCAGCAAATGTGCCATGGCCGGCGACAAGACATCAACAGGCATGAAGGCAGGCTGCATCTGCTGCATTTGCTGCAGCGCCTGTTCTGCTGTCGCCACCAGAGGCAAACCCAAAGCCTGGAATATTTCAGCCGTGGCCACACGGCCCGCGTCCGTACGGACCCCGTGCACCAGTACCGGCACCCCGCGCTTTGCCAGCAGCAAGGCCAGCAAAGGCGTCAGATTGGCTTTTTTTCGTGCCCCGTTATAGGTGGGAATAATGACCGGCGCATACGCGCTGCCAGCCGGTGCCTGCATGGGCAATATATACGGTTGCGCTGCCTGCAAAAAACCTGCAATTTCTTCTATCGATTCCCCCTTGATGCGCATGGCCAGCAAGATCCCGCCCATTTCCAGGTCAGACACCCGGCCTGCCAGCATGGCACTGTACAAGGTGGCGGCATCGGTCTGCGTCATGCTGCGCGCACCATCCTTGCCACGCCCTATCTCTTTGATAAATTTGGCAGCAGCCAGGGGTTCAGTCAGGTCGGTCAGGTCTGCTGCAGCCGTCGTGCTAAATGGCAAGAACTTCAAAGTTTTTTCTCCAAAAGCTTTTGAATGAAACGCCATTCATCCGCCGTCACCGGGGTAATCGACAAACGGCTGCCTTTTTGCAGCACCGTCATGTTTTCCAATTGCGGATAAGTCCTGAGTTCAGCCAGGCTCAGCAAACGGGTTTTACGTTTGGCCTTGACATCCACCATCATCCAGCGCGGGGTTTCCTGGGTGGCCTTGGGATCAAAGTATTTGCTGTCTTTTTCAAACTGGGTGTGATCCGGATAAGCCGTGCTGGCTACTTCGGCCAAGCCAGCGATACCAGGTTCAGGGCAACTGGAATGATAGAACAGCACGCCATCACCGACACGCATGCCATCACGCATGAAATTGCGCGCCTGATAATTGCGCACACCAAACCAGGGAATGCTGGGCAGCGCCAGCACATCGTCGATGCTGATCTCATCCGGCTCAGACTTCATTAACCAATAGGCCATGGCAGAATAGTTGAAAAATCAAAAGGAAATTGTCGCACATTTCTTCATGATTTTTCATTCAAGGCACCAGGATGGTGCAGAAATAAGCCACGACCATCGCATCACCGGTCAGCTTCTTCATCGTGGATTACTTCCAGCAAGCCGCAACAGCAGCATCCATCGCAGGCAAATGCATGGATACATACAGAGAGTGACGATTGTGACGGGATGCATGAATTCTGCCGGTCAAATTCATGCCTGGAACTGAGCAGGCTTATGTGCTGTCGTGCACATAAGAAGCAGGTGACGAATGTCACGCAGCGATGGAACAGGCAAAAAAAACGGCTGTCATTGATAGACAGCCGTTCTGGTATAAGTCCCCACCGATGCCGCTATGCCGGCATCCTGAACCTGGCGGTTCAAGTTGGCCACAGTCAGTTCAATTTCGGGTTCATCGGACTAGCGACGCTCACACCAATCAAACAATTTCCACGGCCTATGCACATAAATGGTTCAAGGAATATATGGCATTGGCGAACACGGTAGGGATCTAAAGTGTAACCCCAAATGCCCATACGCTGCCAGCTATTTTGATTAAATTAAATAATAATGGATGCAATCAAAATAGTTTTTCTTGTGGGGTCAGTGCTTGATCCATGGTCTCGTGCATGCCGTGAATTTTTTGCTTGACTTCTGCCAATGACATGCCAGAGAGTGGACCTTCAGGTGACTTGGTCGCCAGCAACTCGGTTGTCATGCTCAGCGCGGCCATAACAGCGATCCGGTCATTGCCTTTGACCTTGGCCGCATCGCGCAGAGTCGACATCTTGGCGTCAAGATAGGCTGCGGCTTCACGCAAGGCGCGGTCTTCACCTTCCTTGCAACTCAGCTTATAGCTTTGCCCCATGATGGTGACATCAACGCGTATCAGTTTGGCTTCGCTCATGCCGCTTCCTTGTTATTCAATACCTCGGCCGGTAATTGGCCAAGCAAGGCAGCAACACGATCATGTGCCTGATGCATGCGTTGTTGCAGATCTGCATTCTGCGTCGCCAGGGATGTCACATCATTCCTCAGCCCCGCATTTTCACTGCGTAAAGCATGAGCCAGCTCGGCAAGCCGCGCTACTTTTTCTGCAAGCAATTCGAAATCGGAAATCATCATGTCTCGGTAGTAAGGATCTGGAACTCAGCCTTTAATTATACGAGTAAATTTTCCTTCAGAGCAGCTCTCGCATGCTGCCATCGCTTAAAATAAGTGCAGCGTAGACACTTTTATTGAAAAATACCGGCTTTAAAGCACTGACATAGGCCTGTAACTGGTTACGGTAGGCAGTTTCCTCTAAAGCCAATAACTGACGTTTGTAATCCAGTACCCATACCGTATCAGAAAAAACCACAACGCGGTCCAACCGCATCAATTTTTGGTCCACCAATACGTCCATTTCATTGCGCGCATAGTCAAATCTGGCCGGATCATAAAATTTCTGCAACTGTTCATTCGCAAAAATACGCTCTGCCTGCTGGCGTATGGTCTGGGCTACACTGGTTGCACAGGGCAACCAGGCGGCTATCGTCTCCGCTACCGGCAAGACCACTGGCCAGGGCTGGCCCGGATTGCTCAGGCGTTCCATCAGGGTATGCAGGGCAATGCCCTCAATCTGCTCGTCTGTGACCGTTTCCACTTCCATGTCTGCAAGCGGCAGGGCGGGCGGGTCAAACACGGCCAGGCTGAATTCTGTATTCGCCTGCATACCTGAAGTCTGCAGCTTACCAGCAGGAGCTTTCAGTTCTGCACCTTCAAGATACCCATACCAGCTGGAGCTGGCTTGTTTCTTACCGCTGACCACGCCACTGATGATCAGCAATTGCCTGGCCCTCGTCATGGCGACATAGAGCAGGTTCCAGTTTTCTTGCATGGCCTGACGCTCTTCCTGCAAAAACAGCTGGTCACGCGCAGCACCACGCTGGTCTTTCTTGCCAAACACCGAGAAATGACGTGCCTCCCCTGCCTGCAAGGGCCAATGGCATAAGACACCTATCTTGTCTTTCAGCGATTCGCTATGATTGGCATCGAGCATCGCCACGATGTTTGCTTCCAGGCCCTTGGCGCTATGTATGGTCAAAATGCGCAAGGCATCGGTCGCGCTGTCCACTGCTGATTCATCCGGCGCATCACTGTCACCGGCACGGCGCAGGGCATGCAGGGCCGCGATGAATTTCGGCAGGCTGGGGTAACGCCCGCCATCCAGATTCAATGCCAATTCAGTAAAGCTATGGATATTACCTGTCACCTGTGAACGCTGTGCTGCTGGCACACACTGGGCATAGCGTTGCAGCACGTCGCCCTGATGCAGGATGCGGTCCAGCAAATCATGTACAGGCAGATAGCAGGACGCTTCCATCCATTGCTGCAGCAGACGGCAGGCACGCTGCAAACGCGGATTACCATCGTCTGCATGCCAGGCTTGCAGACGCTTCCACCAGGTTGCACCGTCTGCCTGCGCGATCAGCATCAGGTCAGCGTCACTGCTACCCATGATGGGGGATTTCAAGACATGGGCCAGTGCCCGGTTATCCCCCGGTGTCATCAAAAAGCCCAGCAGGGCAATCAGGTCCAGCACTTCCAGCGCATCCAGCAAACCGCCACGACGGCTCGATACAAACGGGATACCGGCTTCCCGCAATGCTTTTTCATAAGCAGAAAGATGGGTGCGACGCTTGACCAGCAACATCACTTCCGACCATAGGAAATTATCTGCACCCTGCTGCGCACGCAGGTCCAGCAAGGCATGCGCAAGTTGCCGCCCTTCTTCATAACGTTGCTGATTTTCTGCTTCTTCCAATGGCGTCGTCAGCGAATTACGCAAAGGAAAACGTCCTTTGGTCACAGCCACCATATCGGCTTCGGCATCATCGGGGAGCGTGTCTTCAACGATAGAAGTATCTACCCCTATCAGTGGCAGACGCCAGACACCACCACTTTGCGCAGACGCCGTGGTCTGCGCTGCAAACAAGGGGTTGCCGCGCATGCTCAGGTTCAGCATGTCGACTATGGCTGGTGCATTCCTGCGGGTCTGGTTGGTGCGCAAGACCCTGGCCCCCTGTTGCGCCAGCATAGTGCGGGCCGCAGTAAACACCCGAGGTTCGGCACGGCGAAAGCGATAAATCGATTGCTTGGGGTCACCCACAATAAATACCGTAGGCCGTGATGCATCATCACCATAGGCATACAGCCATGCCTGCACGATATCCCATTGCAGGGGATTGGTATCCTGGAATTCATCCAGCAAGATATGTCTGTAGCGTGAATCCAGGCGGCTATGCAGATAGGCGGCATATTCATCATTGCTCAATAAGCGATAGGCCTGCCATTCCAGGTCGGCAAAATCAAAGACGCGCTGGTCCGATTTCAAACCCTGATAACAATCCAGATAAGCAGCACCCACTTTGAACAAGGCTTCATTGAGTTGCAACACCATTTTTTCAGCGCTGCGTCTTTGCAGGGAATTCAGCGCCGCCATGATGGCCTGGCATTCATCTTCAAATGCCAGCACATGGTCTGGCCCCAGATGTTTGTCTATGGAAGCCAGCAATGCCTTGCCCTTGGTATTATGCGAGCGGGCCGAACCGCGACTATCAAAAAACCCTGTGCACAATAATTCAAACGCCGGCAGCGACGGGCCCTCGCTCAGGCCTTGCTCAATCTTGACGGCATTGCCCTGATTCTGTTTCGAGCCCTGCCCCAGGATCAGTGCCAGCGTACGAATGCGGTCATACAGACCGGCATCTTCCCACAGGCTGAGACGGGCATCGCGATACGCATCGGCCCCGCACAAATCCTGTAACCATTGCAACGGGTCGCCAGCGTCGGATGACTGGTTCGATGCCCACCATTCTGCCCGCTTGTCGAGGAATGCTTCCAGCATTTCACGGGCGGTGAAATCACCGATTTCCTGATACAGGAACAGCAGTGCTTCCCTGATCTCGCCATGCTCTTCCTGCGCGATCATCTGCATCAATTGGCCATAGGCTTCGCGCTGTATGTCACCACTGGCCTCAACCAGGCTGAAGCCATGCGGCACGCCGGACGCCAGCGGTGCCAGTTGCAGCAAACGCCCGAACCAGCTGTGGAAGGTATCCATGGACAGGGATTGCGGGCTGGACAATACCTTTTCATACAGGCTGCGTGCCAGCGGTATCAGTTGCGGCATTTCGGCTTCCTGCACACCGCGTTCTGCCAGCAATTGACGGACCTGGTTAATATCTGCCAATGCCAGTTCATGCAGCAGGCTCATCAGTCGCTCACGCATTTCCTGTGCGGCTTTGCGGGTAAAGGTAATGGCCAGCAGCTCGGCCGGTTCTGCACCGGCCAATAGCAGGCGCAACATGCGCGATACCAGCAGCCAGGTCTTGCCACTGCCAGCACAGGCTTCCACCACCACGCTATGGCGCGGGTCACAGGCCGCTGCGGTGAACTGCTCATGGCTGACCGCAGCACCATCAATTTCATACGCATGGGTGGCCGGGATGGCAGATATGGCAGATGTCATGCCCGTCATTACCATGCTCCCTTACGACACAGACCACGCATTTCGCAATACTGGCACGCCTGCTCTATACCGTGGGCAGGCAGGGCTGCGCCTTGCTGCAGGGCCGCCATGCTGTTCCTGATCGACTGTGCCAGCTCGGATACCCAGCGTTCAAAATCGTCGGCATCGGTCTGCCCGGTTTTGCCCTGGCTTAGTTCCAGTGCGACATAGCTGGCTGAGCTGACCGGCAATTCCGTCAGCAAGCCATAAAACGGTAACTGATGGTCTTCACCATCTTTCAAACGCTTGCGCAAATCATTGACATTCCTTGTTTTGTAATCCAGCACGGCCAATTCACCATCCTGATGTTTATCGATACGGTCTATACGCCCTTTCAGGTTCAGGCTTCCGCCCGGCCATTCCAGTGTCTTTTCAGCCTTGATTTCACCCATATCAAATTGCCAGCCATCGTCTTCACGCGCCTGTACCCAGGCCACATAGGCGGGGATCACTTTTTCCCAACGCACGCTGTAAGCCAGCGCGGCCGGGCTTTTTTGCAGGACACCAGCAAAGAAGTCAGACGACACTGCTCTTAGCAAGGCTTCCTTGTCCACCTGCTCCTGTTCCTGTTTCGGTTCTTGCATGGCGGTTTTAAGTTGTTCATGAAAGCGCTTCAATATCGCATGCAGCCAGTCACCATAATCCCGTTTTTCAGGCATGTCGGACAGTTCATCCATGGCACTTAGTCCCAGCATGCGCCCGGCAAAAAACTGATAAGGACAAACGACCAGGCTGGTATAGCCACTGGCAGACAGGCTGGCTGGCAATAGCTGGGCGGCGGACGGTGCCGGCATTTGCTGCGGCAAGACCGGCAAGTGCGTGACAGGTAAATCCAGGGGCTGGCGATCCAGTCCAGCCTGCTGGGTTCTTTCCAAAGTCAGGCCCAGTTGTTCCAGCCAGGGACTGACGGGATTATGTTCACCGTTCAAACTACCCTGCCAGGACAGCACCACCTCGGTATTGCTCAGCAACAGTTCGGCAAAATCACGCAACTGTTGTTGCTGACGGGATTCGCGGGTTTCCAGTCCACATTCACGCCTGACGGCATTGGCAAAGAACAAGACCTCGCTAGCCTGCGAGGGCAGATGCCGGGCATCGGCACCGACCAGCAATACCGCATCAAAAGAACGCAGGCGGGCACCGTTCAAAGGCAGCATCACCACCCGCTTGTCGGCATGGGCAACCACAAACGGTGTACTCTCCATTTGCAGGCTCATCAAGGAACGCCATTCTGCAAACGTAAAACCGGCCTTCATGTCTTCGCAAGACATCTGCATTTTCTGTAGTAGCTGGATAATCTGCGCGCCCGCCGGATCAGCCTGAAAGGCATTGAACATCGACAGGTCAAAAAAAGACTGCAGGCTGAGTGCGCACCATTCCGGCAAACTGCGACGGCCAGTAAACTGATTCGCCTGCCTGGCGATGGCCCGCAGCCAGCGCCTTGCAGCCACGGTATCCTGTGCGGCATCCAGCGCCGATAGCACCGCGTCCCATCCCCCCAGGATATTCGCCCGTCGCAACACGGTTTCTATACGCATGACGATGTCAGCCTTGTCGCGGCTACTGATGTCACCATCTGCTAATTCTGTATCCTGTTCGCTGTCTTTCCAGATGACGTAAGGCGATTTCAAAAAATCCAGCAAGGTCATGGTATCGGCGCGGGTCGCCACCACTTCCAGCCAGGCAGCGATGGCAGCAGCGGCGCGCGTGGTCGACAGCTTCCAGCCCGTTTCATCGGCGACCATGATCTGCGCTCTTTCCAGCAATGCCCGCATGCGGCGTGATACCACCCTGTCCTGCGCCACCACGGCCACGTTTTGCTTGCCTGCCTGCAGCCAGTTGATGATGGTCTGTGCCCCCTGTACGGCTTCATCTTCCAGCGAAGCGGCACAACACAGGCGTATCGACGAGGTATCCACATATTCAGTCAGGGCTTGCTGATGACTGGGGCCGCCGGCATCCTGCAAACCTGGCCAGGCATGGTAATACGGTTGCGGCAAGGTTTCGGCGCGCCAGTCCAGCGTGCATTGCATGACCGTCTGTTTTTTTGCCCAGGCTTGTAAAAACGCCCCTTCCATCGCATCCGGTGCAGTCGGGCTGATCCATAACAAGGGTTCTGCGGCCTGCCCGGCCAGTTGCATCAGGCGGCCATAGCGTTGCAACATGGGGTCATTGCCATCCAGTTGCCCCTGCCAGACAGACCACACCAGTTGCGATTCTTCCGAGAGCATGGCCTGCGCCGGTGCCGGTAACTGCGCCAGCGCAGCCTGCCACTCGCGTTCCAGCTTCGCCTGGTTGGCAGTGGTTCTGCCGGTGCCATCTTTATTGCTACCGCTACCCTTGACGGCCAGCGGCAACAAGGCGGCGGTCAGTTCATCAGACAGCGTCAACAAAGTCTGCGCCAGCGGCAATAAATCGGTATTGCTGCGTGCACCGAATAATTTCTTCAGCCATGGGTGTTGCCGCAATTCGGCATATAAGCCCATCAAACGTTCGCTGGCATCTGTGCCTGGCTGGCCCTGCGTATCTGGTGCCTGCATTTCCAGCAGGGCAAACAGGGTATGGATGCGCGGCGGAATAAAATTACCCTGCAGACTGGCACCCAGCGCCCGTAGCAGCAAATTGGCATGCTGGTAGGTGGGCACCACCACCCGCACCGCAGAATAGTCGCGCCCCTGCTCCAGCCCCCAGCCCTCGGCCCTGGCCATCCGCAGGAAGGCTTGCGCCAGCCGGGGCCAGAAATCAGGTGAAGCGGGAATCAGTTCGGGTGGACGCAGCATAGAGGGAACGATAATAAGAACGGTAATAAGCAAAGATGAATTTTGTCTGTAGAGCAAGTATACTATGCGACAGCATAGGCAATTTAGCTATGGGCATCACACTTTATTTAAAAATAGGTTATTATCACCGCATAGCCAGCCACGCTCGGCTCTGGTTGTAGTCATGCTGATACACTGTTCAATACCATTGAATTCGTGATTATCACCCCCAGATTCATACCAGAATGCGGCGCTGTCCGATCACACCGACATTCAGTGGCGCTGTTACCCCTTAATTTTTCCCTCTCGTTGAGGATTTCATGAGCGAAAACATCAAATATGTAAGCGACGCTTCATTCGAAGCTGACGTAATCAATTCCAATGTACCAGTCCTGGTTGACTTCTGGGCCGAATGGTGTGGCCCTTGCAAGATGATCGCGCCTATCCTGGAAGAAGTTGCCAAAGAATACAATGGCAAAATCGTGATAGCCAAGATGGACGTGGATGCCAACCAGGCTGTTCCAGCCAAATTCGGTATTCGTGGCATCCCTACCCTGATTTTGTTTAAAAATGGCACTGCTGCAGCGCAAAAAGTTGGCGCGCTGGCAAAAGGGCAATTAATCACTTTCATTGACAGTAATATTTAAGGTATTATCACGGTCTGAAGCAAACTCCGTAAGTAAAAGAACTAAAAGAACTTTACTTACGGCGCTTGCATGTGAAATACGGCTACACGGGAATTACCCATTACCCGGTTGCGACTGATTCAGACCCGAGTTCAAACTAAAATTTAAATCACGACAGAACTTCTTTCTATCCTGTTTATTCTGCAGTTCCTCCGTTCACTCCCCCACCTCATAATCCCATCCCGGGACACTCACCATGCATCTATCTGAATTAAAGGCCTTACACGTATCCGCTTTGCTGGAGATGGCCATCGGACTCGACATCGATAACGCTGCGCGTATGCGCAAGCAGGAATTGATGTTTGCGATCCTGAAAAAACGTGCAAAATCAGGCGAACAAATTTTTGGCGATGGCGCCCTTGAAGTATTGCCCGACGGCTTTGGCTTCCTGCGCTCGCCCGATGCCAGCTATATGGCATCCACTGACGATATCTATATTTCTCCTTCGCAAATCCGCCGTTTCAACCTGCACACTGGCGATTCAATAGAAGGTGAAGTACGCACTCCCAAAGATGGTGAGCGCTATTTTGCATTGGTGAAGGTGGACAAGGTCAACGGCGAATCGCCGGAAGCGTCCAAGCACCGCATCCTGTTTGAAAATCTGACGCCGCTGCACCCGAATAAAGTTCTGACGCTGGAGCGCGAAATGCGCGGCGAAGAAAATACCACTGGCCGCATTATCGACATGATTGCCCCCATTGGTCGTGGTCAGCGTGGTTTGCTGGTGGCATCACCCAAATCCGGTAAATCCGTCATGCTGCAACACGTGGCACACGCGATCACCACCAACCACCCCGACGTTACCCTGATCGTTTTGCTGATCGATGAACGTCCAGAAGAAGTAACAGAAATGCAGCGTTCCGTACGCGGTGAAGTGGTTGCATCGACTTTCGATGAACCAGCCACCCGTCACGTACAAGTCGCTGAAATGGTGCTGGAAAAAGCCAAGCGCCTGGTAGAAATGAAAAAAGACGTGGTCATCCTGCTGGATTCCATCACCCGTCTGGCGCGCGCATACAATACCGTCATCCCTGCTTCCGGCAAGGTACTGACCGGTGGTGTGGACGCCAATGCGCTGCAACGCCCCAAACGCTTCTTCGGTGCAGCACGTAATATCGAAGAAGGCGGTTCCCTGACCATCATCGCCACTGCCCTGATCGAAACCGGCAGCCGCATGGATGACGTCATCTATGAAGAATTCAAAGGCACCGGCAATATGGAAGTTCATCTGGAACGCCGCCTTGCCGAAAAACGCGTCTACCCAGCCATCAACCTCAACAAATCCGGCACCCGTCGTGAAGAATTGCTGATCAAACCGGATCAGTTGCAGAAGATCTGGATCTTGCGCAAATTACTGTATAGCATGGACGAAATCGAAGCGATGGAGTTCATCCTCGACAAGATGAAAGCCACGAAAAACAACGCAGAGTTCTTTGAAATGATGCGCAGAGGCGGATAAGTCCCCTCCTGTTTTCCGGCTGACGAGCCGCCACTTGTGTGGCGGCTTTTTTTATGGAATTATTTATTTGGCAACGGGCAATCATCCCCGTTGCCCGTTCTGGCATGGCGACCCCGTCCATTTGCCTTCCAGCACTAGTCCACTTGGCGGATAGGCATCGCCTCTGATCGCTTCTACACTTGATCATAATCAGTTTGTCGGAGATCAGTGATGGCAAAATTAAATGTACTTGGCTTACTGGAAAACCATGCCTTATTCCACAATATTACCGCCATTGAACTAAGCGAGTTGCAAAAAGAGGTTGGCAAGATCGAGCTCGGCAAGGGCCTGACCTTGTTTCGCAAGGGCGATAGCGCCGAAAATACTTATATCGTCGTATTCGGCCTGATCAAACTCAGCATCCCCTCGCCGCAGGGGAACGACAAAGTTCTGGAATTAATCCGTCCAGGCCAAAGCTTTGGTGAAGCCATGATGTTCCTGGATGAGCCTTACCCGTTCCATGCAGAAGCCCTGGAAAGCACCTTGCTACTCAAGATACCAAGAAAAGCGCTACTGCAATTGCTGGACAAATCTCCCGCAATTTCGCGCCAGATGATGGCAGGCCTGTCTTTCCGCCTGCTCGGGTTTATCCGCAATGTTGAACGCTATTCCCTGCAGAATGCATCACAAAGAGTGATCGATTACCTGTTGCAGACATCCGCGATGCAAAGCACGAATGAGGTCCGGCTGGAATTGAAAAAACACCTGGTCGCATCCCTGCTCAACCTGACGCCAGAAACCTTGTCCCGCGTCCTGCACCAGCTAAGGGATGAAAACCTGATCCGCGTGTGTGGCTCGACCATACATATAGGTTCGGCAGATGCCTTGAAGTCATACCAGCAGAACGTACCGGCATTGCATTGAATCCCTTCGCAAAGCCCTTACGTGTTTACGATCTTATGACGTGAGCGGGTGTAAGATGCGCAGATACCTTGCTGCCAGCAATAGAAAGAAAATGATGACGACACCAGCACCGACCGGCGAGATTGAGCTTTCCGAAGAATTGATACGCCGCTTTGACAAAGCGGGCCCACGCTACACCTCGTATCCCACTGCGGACCGTTTCAATAACAGTTTTAATGAACAAAGCTATATCCACTATTTGGAAGAACGCAAGACAGGTACTGACAATCCACTGCTGTCGCTGTATTTGCATCTGCCGTTCTGTGAGTCGCTCTGCTATTTTTGTGCATGCAATAAAATCATCACCAAAGACCATAGCCGGACCACAGAATATCTGCGTTATCTGGAAAAAGAAATAGAACTGGTAGCCGCCAGAATCGGCCCTGACCGTAAGACCGGGCAATTGCATCTGGGTGGCGGAACCCCCACTTTCTTCAGTGGCGACGAGTTGCGTCAATTGATGTCCATCATACGCAAACACTTCCAGTTCACTGATGATGCAGAACTGGGTGTCGAAATTGATCCTCGCACTGTCAAGCCAGCAACCCTGGCATTGTTGGCAGAATTGGGCTTTAACCGGAATAGTTTTGGTGTACAGGATTTTGACCCTGCCGTGCAACAGGCAGTGAACCGGATACAACCATTCGAAATGGTAGAGGCAGCGATAACAGAAAGCCGGAAAACCCATTTCAAATCTGTCAATGCGGATCTCATCTATGGCTTGCCTAAGCAAAACCTGGCCAGTTTTGGACGTACCCTGGATAGCCTGATCGCATTGGCACCAGACCGGATTGCACTCTACAATTATGCCCATCTTCCCAGCCGCTTCAAGGCGCAACGGCAGATCATTGCAAGTGATTTGCCGTCGGCTGAAGATCGCCTGCAAATCTTTATGATGTCAACCAGGCGCTTGCTTGATGCAGGTTACATATATATCGGCCTGGATCATTTCGCCAAACCGGATGACGAATTAAACAAGGCGCAGCTGGACCAAAGTCTGCACAGAAATTTTCAGGGTTATACAACCCGTGCTGATTGTGACCTGATTGGTTTTGGTGTATCCGCGATCAGTAAAGTCGGCAATTCCTATTGCCAGGCAGTGCGTACTATCAAGGAATATTATCACCTGCTGGATCAAGACTGCATGCCAGTAGACAGAGGCATAGAAGTGGATAAAGATGACCTTTTGCGTCGCGAGATCATCATGCGCCTGATGTGCAGCATGCCCCTGCATATTGCCGATATTGAGCAAAGCCACCAGATTGAATTTCCTGATTATTTTGCCGAAGAAATCGCGCAATTGCGCCAATATGAAGAAGTTGGCTTCCTCACCATCACACCAGCAACGATCAGCGTGACGCCCAAAGGTCGCTTATTCGTCCGTGCCATCGCCATGGTATTTGACAAATACCTTAAAAAAGTAACGACGGCAACTTACTCCAAACTGATTTAAGGAACTTCCACCGGCTTACTGCATTGTTACTGCATTGCAGTTTTCAGCAATACCATCGTCACCAGAAAAGAAGTATTGGTGATTGCCAGCACTGCATGCGGTACATCGGCGGCAAGATACAGCAGGTCACCGGCACGCAGTGCCTTTTTCCCCGTTTCCACTGTAATTTGCAGATCACCGGACAGGCATTGTATGGTGATGGGGCCATTGACATGGTGTGAAGGAAAACTCTTTCCCGCAACCAGATTCATGTGTATGACTTCAAGATGCGCGTCTTTAAACAAGGCATGAGCTGGCACCGTCAGGGATTGCTCGTCAGCAGCAATCAAGTTGATTATTTCCCCTGAGCGTAAATGTGGTGTGGCCATTTCATTTCTCCTCGTATTGCATTACATTGCATTCAGGCATTGCGACATTGGCGACATTGAAGTGCTGGGCAGGTTACATATTGAAAGAAGGCTGATTCCAGACATTCGCTGGTAATGTCGCCTACGCTCAACATCAAACCTGCCTCTTTTTGCAGCTTAGCGCAGCTGAATGCAGCTTAAGTTGTCACATGAAAATCAATGATAATTTCTCCTGGCTCATTGGAAACATAAGCCATTTTTACACCATCGCCATAATGATGCTCGATTTGCGCGAGCAATGGCAAAGGATTATGGTCATTGCAAAAACGCATGGTCTCGCCTGGTTTTAACGCAGACAAGGCACCAAAGATTGCCGCATGGCGAAACCGCTTGGCAACGCCACGTGCATCAAATTCATAGACACCTTCGGCAACAACAGGAATGGAACAATCGTGAGCCATGGTAGGACTCCTTTCAATATAGATCAATTTGATAAAAAACACAGGGAGGGTTATTTCTGCCCTCCCCTGAATAAACTACTAAAATAAACGACTAAGCTTTGTTAGCAGCTTTGGCGTAGGCTATGTCGGCCACACTTGTTTGTGTCTGCTTCTTGCCGGTCAGCAGACGCAATGCAAATACAGCGAGGCAAACGACACCAATCGAGAATACGACATCACCGGGAACCCGCATCCAGACCAGGGTTTCCATGAAATGTGAATGTATTACCTCGGGCGAACGTGCATACCACATGCCTTTGGTGATGCTTGCCACCGCCTGATAAATACCAGCTGGTACCAGCGACATAAACACCATCATTGCCAGGCCTATATTGAGCAGCCAGAACATCGCTTGCAATAATTTGTCTGACCAGACTGCACGATCGGACAAGCCTCGCAAACAGAACAGCAACAGCCCGATACCAAGCATGCCATAGACACCAAACAGTGCAGCGTGACCATGTGCAGCAGTCATGTTCAAACCTTGCATGTAATACAGGGCAATCGGCGTATTGATGGAAAAGCCAAGCAAGCCTGCACCAACGGTATTCCAGAACCCTACAGCAATAAAGCACAGTATCGACCACTTGTATGCTTGCACCCAGGGCGCAGCTTTCGAACGTTGATAGTTACGGAAAGCTTCGACACCTATCATTGCCAGTGGTACCACCTCCAGCGCAGAGAACATGGCACCAATCGCGATCACAAAAGTGGGCGTGCCTGTGAAATACAGATGATGCAACGTCCCCAAAATACCACCGAACAGGAAGACTATGGTTTCCAGAATAATCGCACTATTCGCCGTTGCCGCACGTATCAAGCCAAGGCGGGTGAACAACAAGGCGATGACTGCCGTAGCGAACACTTCAAAGAAGCCTTCTACCCACAGATGCACCAACCACCAGCGCCAGTACTCAATCATCGAATAATGCGTATGTGGTCCCCAGGTCAGGGATGTGGCATAGAAAGCACCTATACACATCGCTGCCAGAAATACCATCGCAATCAAGCCACGACTCTCAGACGGTTTTTTCAGTGCGGGCAATAAACCACGTCCCAGCAAGGTGACCCAAAACAGCAAACCGACGAATAACAGTATTTGCCAGACCCGGCCCATGCTGGTGAATTCCAATCCCTGATTACCAATCCAGAAGCTGAATTCATTGCCTTTGTGTTGCAGGCTACCCAGCCAGCCAAATGCGGTAGAACCCACAACGATAAACAGCAAGGCATAAAACAGGACATTCACACCAAGCTTTTGAAATTTCGGTTCATGACCTGAAATTGCAGGCGCTATATACAGGCCAGTCGCCAGCCAGGCAGTGGCAATCCACAACACGGCAAATTGTGTATGTATCGTGCGACTGACCGTGAATGGAAGAATGTCTGCCAGAGGGAAACCAAAGAAACTATGCCCTTCCACAGCATAGTGGGCCGTAATCACACCCATGCCGACTTGCGCCAGTATCAGGCCTATGACGACATAAAAATATTTCCTGGTTGCCCGCATCGACGGCGTAGGCTTCAGATCAAACAAAGGATCGGCTTTGGGTGGCACCGGGTCACCCTCTTCCTTGCTGATGGAATGATAAAAAATCATGCCTGCAATGGCAGCGATCATCAGTATGATACTGGCGACAGACCAGATACCTGCGCCGGCAGTCGGCGTATTATCTACCAGCGGTTCATGCGGCCAATTGCTGGTATAACTGAGATCAGCAGCACCCGGCCTGTCAGTGGCAGCAGACCATGCAGACCAAAAGAAGAATGCAGGCAAGGCTTGCAAATCCTTGGGATCTGGCAAGGTTCCTCTATTCATCGCATATTGCTCACGCAATTTTTCCAATGAAGGGTCGTTACCAAACAGGGCAATATAATGCTGCGCAACCTGCTGTATAGCCTTTGCACGTTCTGCACTGACAGTAATCGCATCACTGGCAGCATTATACGTATTGCGCCGCATCTCTTCCTTCAAGCGCGCTTTCAGCTCTGCCTGACGTCCTGGGCTAAGTTGCTCAAACGATGTCTGCGATTCTTTTTGTGCCCATATTTCCAGCAAAGCCAGCGATTCGCGATGCAGCCAATCGGCAGACCAGTCAGGAGCGACATAACTGCCGTGCCCCCACACCGAACCCAATTGCTGCCCCCCAGCCGAGAGCCAGCTTTCCTGACCACGCTGGACCTGACCTTCTGAAAATAAGACAGTACCTTCGGCACTGACGACTTGTTTAGGGATAGGCGGCGCGGTCAGATAAATTTCTGTGCCTACCCAGCCGAGGACGGCAAAAGATAAGACACAGATGACGGCGAGCCAAGTCCAGAGTTTACGCGTGGCATGCATGGCGTGTTTCCTTATTGGTGAATTGAAAGAATTTGCTGAATCAGGAATGTTTTTTTGGCGTTTCATTGACGATGAAACCCCGTATAAAACATTCCTGATGTCATTGAAGATTCATTTTATATAGAGGCATTTAAAGATACAAACAAAATGAATGTTTAATTCCAATCCCTTGATAAAGATCAAGCCTGCGTCTTATTCGGGCCAAAACCCATAAACATCTATACTATATGTATCTTAATAGGCTCTTGCTAAATCAGGCTTGCGTTTTACCTCAGCCTATCAAGAGAAATCGTCTTGATCGCGCAGCAGCGATGAAATGCAATGTCCTTTGCACATGCTTTCTCAATTGCATAATTTGAATTTGGAATCAATATGAGATTAACTGCATTTACCGACTACACATTGCGTACCCTGATTTATCTGGCACAACATAAAGACAGACTGGTGACCATTCAGGAAATTGCTGAACTGCACAGCATTTCAAAAAGCCATTTGACCAAGGTGGTCCATCAATTGGGAATGTCAAACAAAGTGGAAACCGTACGCGGCCGCCATGGTGGTTTGAAACTGAATCTGCCTCCAGAAAAAATCAATCTTGGTGAGGTGGTACGCGATACCGAATCTGATTTTTATATGGCAGAGTGTTTTGACCGCGACAGCAACACTTGCACCTATGCTGGTGCATGCAATTTAAAAGGCGTGCTCAGCAAAGCGACCGCCTCCTACCTGTCAGTGCTTGACGCAGTAACGTTGGCAGATTTGGTCACACAAAAAAATGGCACTGGGAAAATACAGATTTTCCCCACCAATAAGGTAAAACGAAAATAGCACTCGATAGTACTCATTTAGTACTCATTTCATGCGTTACATCAGTGCATGCATGAAAAATGATCACTTCCTGGGAAAACTGCCTGCTTCTTATTGCATATCAAGGATTTTTGAGAAATACACCAGTATTGTGAGTATCGACGATATTTTGTCCCCCAATGCTTCCTATATCACATAAAAAAGGTGCTCATATGAAAGACATGCTCAGAGGATTCTCTGCTTCCGTAGCCTCACGGATATTATTCGCTTCCTTATTCCTGGCTTTATCAGCGCATGCAGCCGGAACTAAAAGCAGTAAAAGCGCCAGTGATTTTGGTCCTCCACAGGGGCAACCCATCCATGCAGTACTGACCAGCCCACCCAATGTGCCACCACCGATACACCGCAGCTATCCGGCAAAGGTCATTGTCGAACTGGAAGTCGTGGAAAAGGAAATGGCAATTTCTGAAGGTGTGAAGTACATGTTCTGGACCTTTGGTGGCACTGTTCCCGGTAGCTTCATCCGCGTGCGCCAGGGTGACACGGTTGAATTTCACTTGAAAAACCATCCCAGCAGCAAGATGCCGCATAACATCGACTTGCATGGCGTGACCGGTCCTGGCGGTGGTGCATCATCCAGTTTCACCGCACCTGGCCATGAATCGCAATTTACCTTCAAGGCGCTGAATGAAGGTATCTACGTCTATCACTGCGCCACTGCACCTGTCGGCATGCATGTTGCCAACGGGATGTATGGCCTGATCCTGGTTGAACCGCCACAAGGCCTGACACCTGTAGACCATGAATACTATGTCATGCAAGGTGACTTCTACACCACAGGGAAATACCGTGAAAAAGGTTATCAGCCCTTCGACATGGAAAAAGCCATTGATGAAAAACCGACCTATGTCTTGTTCAACGGTGCCGAAGGGTCCATGACAGGTGACAAGGCATTGACTGCAAAAACGGATGAAAAAATTCGCTTGTTCGTCGGCAATGGTGGTCCTAACCTGGTGTCAAGTTTCCATGTGATTGGTGCTATCTTCGATAAAGTACGTTTTGAGGGCGGTAGCAACTTCCAAAAAAATGTACAAACTACACTCATCCCGGCGGGTGGTGCCGCTGTTGTTGAATACCAGACCAAAGTACCCGGTAGTTATGTACTGGTCGATCATTCGATTTTCCGCGCATTCAATAAAGGTGCCCTGGCCATCATGAAAGTGGATGGTCCTGCCAAGAAAGACATCTATTCCGGTAAAGAACTGGATTCAGTCTATCTGGGTGACCGCGCACAAGCCAATCTGGCAGCAGTCAGTACCGCGACCAAGGCGGCAGAAAGTGGCACCCTGACGGTACAGGATCAGGTGAATGCAGGTGGGCAATTGTTTGCAGGTACTTGCTCTGTCTGCCACCAGGCAAATGGTGCCGGTCTGCCCGGTGTGTTCCCTCCCCTGGCTCAGTCTGACTATCTGAATGCTGATCCCCAAAGGGCAATCAGCGTACTGTTACACGGACTGACTGGCAAGGTCAGCGTGAATGGCAAAGAGTTTGATTCTGTCATGCCAGCCATGAACCAATTGAATGACGATGAGGTCGCCAATATCCTGACGTATGTCTTGAACAGCTGGGGCAACAAAGGTGGACGCGTACAAGCCAGTGAAGTCAAGGCGGAACGCGCCAAGGCGGTACCGGTGAAAGCCGCCGCGCATTAATCACATAATCAACTGAGCGATAAATTCATGGCCAATTGGTGCAGGTGCGACAGCAAGTTAAATTTCCAGCCAGTTTTGTTAAGCGCAATTTTCTTGCTCTTTTCACCTGCCACCAATGCTGCTGATTACCTCTCTATTCCCGGTAATCAGCTGGCCAGCGTATTGTCAGGGCCGGATGCCAAAGACAAGGCAAAGGTCAAGCCCTTTTCTATGCGTGCCAGCCCGGTAACGAATGGCGAATACCAGGAATTTCTGCAAACGCATCCAGAATGGCAGAGAGACCAGGTGCCTTCTATTTTTGCCGATGCCAGTTACCTGCATGCATGGACATCACCAGGTGAAACTGGCGATGTGCAAAAATTGACACAGGCAGTCACCAGTGTTAGCTGGCATGCAGCCCAGGCCTATTGCGAGTCTGAAAATGCGCGATTACCCAGTTGGTATGAATGGGAACTGGTGGCCGCAGCAGATGAGCAACATGCCGATGCCCGCAGTGACCCGGCATGGCGTGCGCGCATACTTTCCTGGTATTCAGAATCGTCGGCTCAGTCGTCAACTAAAATCAGCCATGTACCCAATTATTATGGCGTCAAAGATATGCACGGCATGATATGGGAATGGGTCAGCGACTTTAATGCCTTGCTGATCAGTCCTGACAGCCGTACTCAGGGCGACCCCGACAAGTTGCAATTCTGTGGCGCCGGGGCCATCAGTCTGCAAAACAAAGAAAACTATGCCATCTTGATGCGGGTCGCATTGCTGTCATCGCTGACTGGTGCCAGCACCACCGACAATCTTGGATTCCGGTGTGCCCGGGATGGAGCGAAAGAAAGAAAATGAAAATGATGCTGAACCTGGCACTAAAGCTAAGGCTGAACGCATGCAAAGCAATTGCTGCAGCTTCTGCCCTCTGCCTGTTTGCGCTGACTGCACATGCAGGCGCAGTCGAACCACCAAAACCCGCAAAACAAGCGCAGGCGTTTCCGGGTGATTCTGTTTACCAATTACCGATCACACTTGAAAATCAGCAAGGCAGTAAATTCAAGCTGGCGAGCCAGGCAGGACATATCGTGATCACCAGCATGTTCTATAACTCATGTGAATATGTATGCCCGATGCTGATAGACACCATAAGAATGCTGGAGAAAAAACTGGATGAAAAAGAAAAATCCCGTCTATCCATCTTGCTGGTGACACTCGATCCTGCCAGGGATGATATCGCCACCTTACAATCAATTGCAAAAACCAGGGAGCTGGACATACAGCACTGGCTGCTGGCACGCACCACTGAAAAATCTGTGCGGCAATTGGCGGCTGTATTGAATATCCAGTATCGTCAAATGGAAAGCGGTGAATTCAACCATACCAGCGCCCTGATTTTACTAGATAAAAATGGCCGCATTCTCGCCCGTAGCAGCACCTTGGGAACGGTGGATGATGAATTTTTAAAGACGATAAAATCGGCACTCAAGAACCCGGATGTCAATTCCACTCAGTAAATTATTACTTCCTAACCGTCGCAAAAAAGCCGGGCTACTGATTGGTAGCCCGGCTTTTTAGATGAATAGGACTGAGGTATCAACTACGTACCTGGTTATCCGTTTTTTCTTTGTGAATTATTTTTGACTGGTGATTTTCTGCATGCTGTACGGCATGTTGTTCGGCAGCGCTGACGTGCCCATTTTTGGCAACGACCGCCTCTTTATGCTCCACTTTCGCCTGCCCTTTTTCGAGCCTGGCGACTTCGTGATTGGTCAGAGCGCCGCTCTTGACACCGTTTTCTATACGCTGTTGTTGGCTCACATTTCTTTGCACATCGGCCTGCATGCGTTTGCTTGATACAGAATTTGGGTTGCCAACTTGTCCGTCATGTTTTTCGGCATGAATATCGGCACTGGCCTTGTTTTGCATCCTGTCAATTTTTGCTTTTTCGCCGGCACTTACTTTGCCATCTTTCAGGGCTTTACGTTCTTCCCGCGATATCGCAGCCTGTTCACGCTCCAGTTTGCCCGCTTCTTTGGTCGTCAACTGACCTGTTTTCAAGCCATCTTCTATTCGTGTTTGCTGACTGACATTGCGCTGTACATCGCTGCTCACGCTTTGTGCAAATACTGGAGCAGTCAGCAAGCCAGCCAATAATAAAGGAATGAATTTCGTGTTCATGATAACGTCCTTGTAAAGTAATCAGAGAATTTTCGTGCTAGCCACAAGCCTATAACGAACAAACAAAAGTGAGCGATGACAGAAAACCTGTAAGAGAGCGTAACAAGCGTAAGTTTCAAAATGTAATGGCATTGCGAAATACAGACGAAAAAAAAAAGACCGATCTCGCAATCGGTCCTTTCTTTGCTTACTTTGACTAGCAGTTCTTGGCCCACATATCTTATTTACTGGCCAGACTTTCAGGCTTGGTCCAACCGCCACCGACTGCCTTGTAAATACTGACGATGGAAGACAGGTGCGCGCGCTTGGTATCGATCAGGCTGGATTGTGCCTGGAACAAATCCCTTTGTGCATTCAAGACTTCCAGAAAACTGCTATAGCCGTTCTTGTAGCGCAGATCTGCCAGACGCAGCGAATCCTTCAGTGCCACGACACGGCGTTCACTGGCAGCATTCACCTGCTCGTTAGCCGCCGTATTGTTCAGCGCATCATGGACATCATGGAATGCGCCCTGCACGGCCTGCACATATTGTGCCAGCGCCTGGGTCTTGCGGGCTTCTGCACCAGCCACTACCGCACCGATGGCACCGGCACGGAACACTGGCTGCGCCAGACTGGCACCCAGGTTCCACAACAGTGAAGCCGGATTCAGTAAATCCTGGAAAACGCGAGATTCATATCCAGCCGTGGTGGTCAGTTTCACGCTAGGGAAATACTGGGATTTCGCCTGGCCGATATCAGCATTGGCCGCCACCAGATTCTGCTCTGCCACCAGAATATCCGGACGGCGATTCAGCAGATCAGAAGGCAGGTCAGACGGTACAGTCAATTGCTGGTACAAGCCATCAATCGAATTACCGCGGGCAATCACTGGTTGGGCAATCGCCGTGGCAGAACGTCCCAGCAACACAGCCAGTGCTGATTCGGTATTCGACACAGCCTGTTTGGCCTGGGCGTAACTGATTTCGGCAGCAGCAGTTTCTGATTCAGCCACATGCAAATCCAGCTCACCGACCGCACCTGCGGTATACCGTTTCTGTTGCAGGCGCAAATTCTCTTGACGGGTCTTCAGTGTCGAATCGGCCAATGCGAGTTGGGCATCACCGGCGCGCAGGCTAAAGTAAGTCTGGGCTACGTTCGCATACAAACTGCTTTGTACCAGACCACGATTCGCTTCCTGCGCCAGCAAGCGGGCACGTGCTGCTTCATCGGCACGTGCCAGCTTGCCCCAGAAATCGACTTCATAGGAAGCTGTCAAACCGATCTGAAAATCCTTGCTGACCGGGTTGGCACCCGCACCCAGCTTGCCAGCATTTTCGCTGGTGCGGCTGCGGGAAGCACTCAAATTCGCATCCACTGAGGGATAACGGTTGGAATTGGTACCCACCGCCACGGCGCGTGCTTCTTCGATACGGCCTGCTGCCAGCACCAGATCCTGGTTATTGGCAGCGGCTTCATCCAGCAAGCTGTTCAGGGTCGGGTCCTGGAAGCTTTTCCACCAGGAGATATAGTCAGCCGCGGCCAGCTTGTTTTGCGTGGCGATACTGCCCAGGCTGGTCGGGGTGTCCAGGGCCGGACGTTGATAGTTGGGCCCGACCGATGCGCATCCTGCCAGCACCAGGCTGGCAACCAGCGTCGTTAATACTAATTTTGTTCCAGACATCATTATTCCTTCACATCTGCTTGAGGTGCATTGTGCAAAATATGGACAGGGTGTTCAAAATCCTGCTCAGTGGTTTTCAAGCGCCTGTCATTGATCAGCTTGAAGAACAAAGGCACGAAGAAGATCGCCAGGAAAGTCGCTGCCAACATACCGCCCAATACACCAGTACCCAGAGATTGACGCGCAGCAGCACCTGCACCGTGCGAGAAAGCCAGTGGTACCACACCCAAAATAAAGGCCAGCGAAGTCATCAGAATCGGACGGAAGCGCAAGCGTGCTGCTTCCAGTGCGGCAGCCACCGGCGCATAACCTTCATGCACTTTCATGACCGCGAATTCAACAATCAGAATCGCATTCTTCGCCGACAGCCCCAACAAGGTCACCAGACCGATCTGGAAGTACACGTCATTGTTGAAGTGACGCAGATACACCGCCAGCAAGGCACCAAAGATACCGAAAGGCATGGCCAGCAAGACCGAGAATGGCAGAGACCATTTTTCATACTGGGCAGCCAGAATCAGGAAAATCATCAGCACGCCAGCACCCAGTGCCAGTCCAGCCGCATTGCTGCTACGTTTTTCCTGGAAGGATGCGCCACCCCAGTCATACACGACATCGGCCGGCAAGACCTTCTTCGCAGCACGTTCCATCGCCGCAATCGCCTGACCAGAACTGAAGCCTGGTCCGGCATTGCCAAGCAATTTAATCGCAGGCAAAGCATTAAAACGCTGTACAGAATCAGGGCCGGTAATGAACTTCACAGTCGTGAAGGCACGCACCGGTATCATCTGGCCTGTGGCTGAACGTACATACATGCTGCCGATATCGTCCGGTTTGGCACGATACTGACCTTCTGCCTGCAACTGCACGGTATAGATACGACCGTTCTTGTTGAAGTCATTGACATAATAGCTACCCATGGTCGCGGCCAGGGTGTTATACACGTCCGACAAGGCCACACCCATAGAGCGCGCTTTTTCATTGTCCACGTCTACATACAGTTGTGGTGAATTAGCCTGCCACAAGGTTTTGACACCAGCCAGTTCAGGCTGCTTGTTGGCTTCAGCGATCAGCAAAGGCAACAGTTGCGCCAAACGCTTGACACCGCCTTCACCGGCATTTTGCATATAGAACTCAAAGCCACCCGTCTGACCCAGGCCCTGAATCGCAGGCGGGGCAAAGAACAAAGGCAGGCCTTCCTTGATACGGCCGGTTTTCATATAACTTTCACCCACCATCTGCTGTGCAGACTGGGTGCGCTCTTCCCATGGTTTCAAGGGGAAGAACATGGTTGCAGCAGAAGATTTCAAACCGCCACCACCGAGGAAATCCAGACCAACCAGGGCAAAGGTGGTATCGATGTTCTTGTTGGTTTTCATGATGGATTCAACCTGACGCACCATGGCATCGGTACGATCCAGCGACGCACCGTCCGGCATGATGGCCGCGCCGATGAAATACCCCTGATCTTCATCCGGCACCAGACCGCCTGGTACGTTTTTCCACAACAGACCAGTCAATGCGACCATGCCCAGCACCAGTGCCACACCCAGCACAGCACGCTTCATGAAGAAGGTAACGCCATCGGTATAACGCTTGGTCAGACGCAGGAAGGCTGCGTTAAACCAGGTAAAGAAACGGTTGTGATTTTCTGAACCAGGCTTGAGCAAGATCGCGCACAAGGCCGGTGTCAAGGTCAACGCAACGATACCAGACAAAACCACGGCGATGGAAATCGTGACCGAGAACTGACGATACAATTCGCCCGCCAGACCACCAAGGAAAGCGATAGGACCGAAAGCCGCTACCAGCACCAGCACAATCGCGACAACCGGGCCAGTCACTTCATGCATCGCTTCGATCGCCGCATCTTTCGGCGTCATGCCTTCTTCATTGATCAGACGTTCGACGTTTTCCAGTACCACGATCGCATCATCAACCACAATACCAATCGCCAGCACCATACCAAACAAAGTCAGGGTATTGATGCTGTAACCCAGCAAATGCAGACCGGCCATGGTACCAATCAGCGATACCGGCACCGCCAGTGTCGGGATGATGGTCGCACGCCAGCTTTGCAGGAACAGGTACACCACGATAAACACCAGCACCATGGCTTCTGCCAGGGTTTTCAAGACCTCAGAAATGGACTCTGTCACGAAAGGTGTGGTGTCATATGGCGTGGCATATTCCATGCCTTCAGGGAATTTGGCTTTCAGGTCTTTCAGGGTTTGTTCTACTGCTTTGCGGGTTTCCAGCGCATTCGCGCCAGTCTGCAAGAACACACCGATATTCGCGGATGGGTGACCATTGACGCGACCATACAGGTTGTAATCCTTGGAACCCAGTTCTACACGCGCCACGTCAGAAATGCGGATGGCAGAACCACCCTTGGCTGACTTGACGATGATATTGGCAAATTCAGACGGTTCCAGCAAGCGACCTTTGGCCGTGACTGTCATCGTCAGCTCTTCGGTATTGTTTGGTGGCGCACCGACTTTACCGGCAGCGTACTGGGCATTTTGCTCGGTAATCGCAGTGGCAATATCGGCAACCGTCACACCCAGTTGCGCCATGCGGTCAGGACGCATCCAGATACGCATCGCATAATCCTTGGCACCGAAAATCTGGATATTGGTGGTACCCGGCACACGCTTCAATGCATCCAGCACATTCTGGGTTGCATAGTTGGACAGATACAGCGCGTCATAGCGGTTATCCGGCGAGAACAAGGCAGCCACTACCAGGAAGTTGGACGAACTCTTGGACACCGTCACACCCTGGCGTCTTACCTCTTGCGGCAGCTTGGCATCTGCCTGACGTACACGGTTGTTGACGTTAACTGCAGCGATATCAAGATCGGTACCGACTTCAAATGTGACGTTGATCGATACCCGACCGTCAGCAGAAGAAACCGAATCCATATACAGCATGTGTTCCACGCCATTGATCTGTTCTTCGATAGGGCCGGCGACGGTACGTTCAACCACCTCGGCAGACGCGCCTGGATAGACCGCAGTCACATTCACTACCGGCGGAGAAATCTCCGGATAGCGCGAAATCGGCAGGACGCGCAAGGCGGCCAAACCGGCCAGCACGATGATCAGCGACAAGACTGTCGCGAAGATCGGCCGGTTAATAAAAAATTTTGAGAACATGAATAATTCCTTGTAGCCTTAGCTTCGTTATGCAGCGGATAGATCAGCTTGATGTGAGCATATTGCTGGCTTGTTATAGCTTATTATTACTTGGCAGCGCTGGCAGCCGGTGCAGAAGCAGTTGCGCTGGATGCAGCACCAGCAGATGCTTCCGGTTTGCCTTCTGGTTTGCCGGCAGCTGCTCCGCCTGGTGCGCCACCTGGGGCACCCGCTGCTGGCGTCGTCGCCGCCTTGGCAGTAATCGCTATCGGGGTCACCGTCATGCCTGGGTCATGCGCCTTGATGAAACCATCCACCAATACACGGTCACCACCTTGCAAGCCTTTGGTCACTATCCATTCACCATGGGACCAGCCATCCAGTTCAATTGGTTTTGGTACCAGTTTGTTGTCTGGTGATACCGTGAACACAATTTTACCCATAGGGCTATCAATCACCGCACGTTGTGGTATCGCTATCGCAGCACTACGCGTAGCACCGCTGAGTATCACGCGTACGAACTGGCCTGGGCGCAACGTACCGTCCGCATTTGGCACCTGGGCACGCGCATCAAAACCACCGGTGGCAGGATTTATTTTTTCACTGACAAAATTCATCTTGCCTGTGACCGGGGATATACTGCCATCAGCCAGTTTCAATTGCACATCAAAAGCCAGACTACCGTTATTGGTTTTCTTGCCAGGCAAGGCAATCTTGCCTGCGCCTACGTCCTTGCTCAATTTCAGGTAATCCGCTTCAGGTACGCTGAAGTTGACATACACAGGATCAGTCTGGACGATGGTGGTCAGCAAACTATCTGCTGCGGTCACCAGGCTGCCATTGGATTTGGCAGCGATGCCGGTGACACCGTCAATAGGAGCCACGACCCGGGTATAACCCAGATTCAGTTTGGCTTCATTGACCTGTGCCTGCACTTGCTTGAAGGTGGCTTCTGCTGTTTCCAGCGCAGACTTGGCATCGTCAAATTCTTTCTGGCTGATGGCTTTTTCTGCTACCAGCGGTGCCAGGCGCGCAAATTCGCGCTTGGACTGGTTCAGCTTGGCTTCGGCGACACCAGCGGCAGCTTCTGCAGACGCCAGTTGTGTGCGGTAAGCACCCTGGTCAATCTGGAACAAGACGGTGCCTGCTTTGACGCGGGAACCTTCTTCATACAAACGGTTTTCCAAAATGCCGGCAACACGGGCACGCACTTCCGTTTCGCGTGAACCTGCGGTTTGTGCCGCATATTCAAAATCCAGACCAAGGCTACGTGGCTGTACGGTCACCACATTCACTTCAGGTGGCGGCATGCCACCGGGTGGTGCTGCATTCGCACCCTGCTTGCCGCAAGCAGCCAATACCAGCAAAGGCAGGCTGACGGCAGCAATACGCAAGGCAGGCAAGGCCTGGGTCATGTGACTGGTAATCGATGAAAGCTTAAAAAACGGAGTAGATAATTGTGCAGGGGAGCGCATGGGAGATTCTTTCTTCTAAATTGAAAGGCGGTGTGCTATTATATACATTCACGAATGTTTGTAAATAAGGTTTTTTAACAGCCCTACAGGAATACAGGGATTTTGGGAAGATCTGGCTCTAACAAACACCGACAGAGTCCGTCAGAAAATTAGCAAATAGATATTTCTACTGTGTTCAGCACAATTAGCATCACCGGCATGACTGGGAGTGCGATATCTATTTTAGAGACGCAAAATGACAACCTGATCTCATGGGCTGCCACAGGTTTGATACGCTTGATACCGAAGCAATAAAACAAGTATAAAGCAGACAAGAAATTTCTGCTGCAAGACAACAAATTTGATATAGAACAGAGCCGTTTTTACTATTTGTACCAGTATCAATGCGTAACAAAGCAGGCTTTAAAAGCAGAAAAAAGATATAAGCACTTATTTCATTCATATTAGTGGGAAGCCTCGGACCCAGGCTACCGTAGCGACAGTAAAGTTCACTTACAATAACGAAGAGACGATGTAAAAAATTGTTCGCAGCGATCATTAATCCACGAATCAATCAGTGAATTAATCCGCGACGCACGCAAAGGAAACAAGATGGCCAGAAAGACCAAAGAAGAAGCGCAGGAAACCTATAATACGCTGATCGACGCTGCTGAAAAAGTATTCGCCGAAAAAGGTGTGACCAGCACAACCCTCAATGATGTTGCCCTTGCAGCAGGCATGACGCGTGGCGCTATTTACTGGCACTTCAAAGACAAAAACGCCCTCTTCCAGGCCATGTGTGACCGCGCCTTCCTGCCCATGGAAGCACTGCTCAATGAAATTGCATCGGCACCGCACCAGGATCCGCTGGCAGGCATCAAACAACTGAATTTGCATTTCCTGCAATTGGTGACTAGCAATGAACGCCAGCAAAAAGTATTCAATATCATTTTTCATCGCTGCGAAAAAAACAGTGAACTGATCTTCTTTTCCGCAGAAAATGAAAAACGCATCGAATGCCTGGCCAAAATCCAGGTACTGATGCAGAAAGCCGTTGACCAGGGCACCCTGCATGCCGATACTGATACCTGGATCGCCATGCAGGCGTTACACGCCTATGTCATGGGCATCGTCAACGAATGGTTGTACGATACGGCTGCCTATTGCCTGATGCAACATGGCGAAGACATGCTAGATATATTCATGGCAGGCTTGGTCGCCCGCCCGCCATTAAAAAAACCGCGTCCTGCGGAAAAGACATGCAATATGCGGCTGGTGGTCAATCAAAACTAGACCGGTAACTTCCAGTCAAAACGTACTGCCAGCATGCGCAGTACGAAGCATATGCCTACCCCAAACCCCAGCGCCACTGCCTCGCTGACCTGCAACCAGTTCAACAGCAGGTAAGCCCAGCAACCGGCAAAAGCGCAGGTCGCATACAAATGGCTGCGCCGGAACACCAGTGGTATCTCATTACAGATAATATCGCGCAAGACCCCGCCAAAAATGCCGGTAATGACACCCATCATGACGCAGACAAACATCGGCATATCTGCCTCTTGCGCCAGCGAAGCCCCGGTCACACTGAACAAACCCAGCCCCAGCGCATCCGCCAGCACAATCGCGCTTTCTGTCACGGCATTGCGTAAATGCCGCAAAAAGGGAATAGCAATAATCGACATCACAAAGATGAGAATAGGGTATTCCTGATTCTCGACCCAAAACAATGGCCGTCTGTCCAGCAGCAAATCACGCAGCGTGCCCCCGCCAAAGGCCGTAATGAAGGCCACCGTAAACACCCCCACCACATCCATGCGCTTGCGCCTGGCTTCAATAAACCCTGAACTGGCAAAAGCCAGTATCCCGGCGACTTCAATGCTATGCAACATCGAACTCATACCCAGATAGCTCGTCGTCATGGTTATCCTTCAGGACTTGGTTTATGAGGTAGGATTTTAGCAAGCAGGACAGGAATGGGATAGATTTGCCGGCCTTTTAAGATGAAGACCTCTCACCACAGAGGCACAGAGACACAGAGAAATGCAATGAGGAGGCAAAAAACCTGAGGGCTATTGGCACAGCCTAGCTCTCAAATTCGTCACTCCTGCGGAAGCAGGAGCCCAGCGACTTTCTTTGCACATTGATAAAAGTTATAACAAAAAGAACAGAAAAAGCACACAACAAGCAACATTCTATGGCTCAAGCCCACAACATCCCATCGCAAAATCCCCAATTTTCATTGTATAATCATGGGCTTGGCATTTTGGGCATCCAGAATCCAGACTATTAATTAACCTTTGGCAAGTGATAATGCAATCGGGTCAAGAAGCAGGGCGACCGACGAAGTGCTTATTGGCTACCTAACTTATTTTGAGGCAAACATGAGAGATGGCATCCACCCAAATTATCGCGAAGTGTTGTTCCACGACGTTTCTTGCGATTTCAAATTCATCACACGTTCAACTATCAACACCCGTGACAAAGGTGAGTTTGAAGGTAAAGAATATCCAATGGTAAAGATCGAGGTTTCTGCAGAATCTCACCCTTTCTACACTGGCAAACATAAAATCGTTGATACTGCTGGCCGCGTTGAAAAATTCCGCCAAAAGTTCGGCAAAGTCGGTTCCAAGACTTCTATCGCAGAAGGCTAATCGGCGCAGGGGAACACCGCGCACTCACGCACACTTGCAGCGCGCCGCCACTTTTTTTGCGGCACAGCACGTCTGCAAGCTTGCGAGCATTACAGTCCATCCTATGGGCCTAATATGTTCCATACAGTACGTTAATGTGTGCTTAACTGTGTTTCCCCACGATTTAAATTAAAAAAGGCAGCCCTGGCTGCCTTTTTTACTAACGCTTTACCCTACAATAAGCATCCTTTCCTTCCATCATTAAGATATGAAGCCAGTCCGACTTCCTGCTGCCGCAACAGTTGCGCTACCGCGCTGGGGAATCTTCGCCCTGTGTCTCTTGTATATCTTGCCCGGCCTGATAGGCCGCGACCCGTGGAAAGGGGACGATGCCGCCGGCTTTGGCATCATGTGGACCATGGTCCATGGCACCCTGGCCGACTGGCTGTGGCCACACATCGTCGGCCTGCCCATGCCAGAAGAAGGCCCGCTGGCATTCTGGCTGGGTGCCATCTGCATCAAATTATTTGGCTGGCTGGTGGGTGAACCCATGGCCGCCCGCCTTAGTACCGGCTTCTTTTTCCTGCTGGGTTGCCTGTCGGTCTGGTATGCCACCTATTTGCTGGGCCGCAGGCCAGAAGCCCAACCGCTGAAACTGGCGTTTGGTGGCCAGCCCGAACCCAAAGACTTTGGCCGCACCCTGGCTGACGGTGCCCTGCTCATCTACCTGGGCTGCCTGGGCCTGCTAGTACGCAGCCATGAAACCAGCGCAGAAAGCCTGCAAATTTCCCTGATCGCCTGCACCCTGTATTTTTGTGTGCGCCTGCTGGATGAACCCGGCAAACGCACCGCCATCAAAATCGGCGTCATCCTCGGTTTGCTGGTACTGACCAGGGGCTGGGTGCTGCCCATCGCTTTATTGATCAGCCTGTTGGCTGCCTGCGCTTACCGTCGGCAACGCCAACCCCTGCAATACCTGGCCCTGATCAGCCTGCCGGTTGCCTGCATGGTGGCCGCCATCTGGCTGACGGCCATCAACGTTCTGCATCCGTATGACAGCTCGCCGTACCAGGCCTGGATGTTATGGAATTATCGCCAGTTCAATATACCCAATGCAGACAGTATCGCTTACCTGTTCCGCAATGGCATCTGGTTTAGCTGGCCCGCCTGGCCTTTTGCAGCATGGGCCATTTACGCCTGGCGCAAACAAGAAAAAGCCCTGCACATTTCACTGCCTGTCAGCTTCCTGGTCTGCTTTGCCGTGCTGGCCGTCATCAATACCCAATCAGAAGAAGCCCTGCTATTACCCATATTGCCGCCGCTGGCTATACTGGCCGCATTTGGCTTGCCGACCATGAAGCGCAGCGCGATTAATGCGGTGGACTGGTTTTCCGTCATTGTATTTACCACCGTGGCCGGCTTCATCTGGTTTGCCTGGATAGCCGACCAGACAGGCTGGCCAGCCAACTGGGCTGGCAGAGCCAGCATATTGGCCCCTGGTTACAAGACCAGCTTCAACTTCTTTGTCATGCTGATCGCCATGGTCGCCACCGTGGCCTGGTTCCGCCTGGTGTACTGGCGCATATCACGCCAACCTGCCGTCTTGTGGCGCGCCGTGGTGCTGTCCAGTGGTGGGGTGATTTTGTGCTGGCTGCTATTGCTGAGCTTATGGCTGCCATGGGCCAATCAGAAAATCAGTTATGCGCCGCTGTCGCAAGAACTGGCTAAAAACCTGCCAGCCAACTATGGCTGCATACAGGCACAGATAGGTCCCTCACAACGCGCTTCATTTGCCTATTTTGGCAAAGTAAAATTTTCCGGCTTCTCTGACAACGACTGCCGCTTGCTGCTGATACAAAACAGTAAACGTGCCCATCAGGCTCAGGCCCAAGCCCAGACTGAAGGCCAGGGCCAGGACCAGGAACTGGCGCTGCCAGCCGAATACAAGCCTGAAGAATGGACTGCCATCTGGTTCGGTCACCGCGCCGCCGACAACGATGAAGTATTTACCCTGTACCAGCGTAAATAGTCATGAAATTCGAACACCCCAGCACCCTCAGCGGCAATATCAAACGCATCGCCTCACTGTCATGGCCCATGATGGTGGGCCAGATGGCCGTGGTGGGCAACGGGGTGATCGACACCGCCATGACCTCGCGCTTTTCAGCGACTGACCTGGCAGCACTATCCATAGGCATCTCGATTTACGTCAGCATTTTTGTTGGCCTTAACGGCATACTGCAATCCATCTCCCCCGTCGTCGGCCAATTGTTTGGCGCACGCAAGTTCAAACAGATTGGCGCAGAAATCAAACAAGGCGTATGGCTGGGCCTTTTCCTGGCCTGCATAGGCTGCCTGATACTGCTCTTTCCAAATGGCTTGCTATCCATCGCCAAAGCCTCGCCAACACTGAATGACAAAGCCGCGCAATACTTGCAGATATTGGCCATCGCCCTGCCCGCCACACTGGGCTTTCGCATCTATGGTGCGCTCAATAACGCAGTGGGCCGCCCCAAAATGGTCATGGCGATACAACTGGCAGCACTGGCGATTAAAATCCCGCTCAATACCCTGTTCATTTTTGGTGGGCTCGGCATACCTGCCATGGGCGGCCCAGGCTGCGCCGCTGCCACCGCCGTCAATGCCTGGCTGATGCTGCTTGTCGGCTGGCTGATGCTGAAACACGTCAAATATTATGACGTGTTTGCCCTGTTTGGCAGCGGCTTTGTCAAACCCAACTGGAAAGCCCTGCGCAGCCTGCTTAAGCTTGGCATCCCCATGGGTTTAAGCTACCTGATCGAAGTCACCGCCTTTGCCTTCATGGCCCTGTTTATCGCCAGGCTGGGCGAAGTGGCCGTATCTGGCCACCAGTTGACCGCCAACTTCGGCACCATTTTGTACATGCTACCGCTATCCATCGCCAGCGCCACCGGCACCCTGGTAGCACAAGCCATTGGTGCCAAACAAATGCAGGCAGCCCGCGTCACCGGCAATGCCGGCATCATCCTGGCGGCCATGCTGGCCGTGCCGATAGGTGTCATCATCTGGTTCAGCCGCGACCTGATCCTGCACGCCTATACATCCAACCCACTGATCATTGCCGCCGCCCTGCCCCTGTTCACCTTTATATCGGTGTACCAGATTTTTGATGCGATACAGGTCACCACCGCCTTCATCCTGCGTGCCTATAAAATCGCCATCGTCCCCACTATTTTGTACGCCTTTGCCCTGTGGGGCTGCGGTCTGGGCGGCGGCTTCATCCTGGGCCTGGATCCATACCACATCAGCCCCGTCTTCCTGCACGGTGCCGCCGGCTTCTGGATGGCCAACAGCACAAGCCTGGCCATCGTCGCCTTCAGCCTGTGGTACTACCTGCGCATCGTACAAAAACGCTTCCCCACGCCCGCCATGTGGCGCCGGAACGTTAAATTTGAACTCCCCGACATGACCCCCTGAACAGGAACCGAAAGCAGCAGAATCAGCCGCCACTTGCAAAAATTTGACAGCTCTGTCATAATTTCGGTCTGCGTTGCCGAGATGGCGGAATAGGTAGACGCACGGGACTCAAAATCCCGCGCCGCAAGGCGTGCCGGTTCGATTCCGGCTCTCGGCACCAAGACACATAAGTTTAAGCGCAATCAAATGCAATTAAACAAAGCAAAATCAAAGAGTTAGTGGCTTTAACTGGTAAGCAGTACGAAATCAAATCCGGTTAAATCCTACTAAACAAATGTAGCAAATCCCCCGAAGTCCCCCGCCTAATCCCCCGATATCCGGCTTACGATTTAATCGTATTCAAATCTATCAGGGGAACACAATGGCATCGTTTGAAAAACTAAAGCGCGGCGTGCGCGCTCAAATCCAAATCAAAGTCAACGGCGAGATGGTCCGCAAGTCGCAGACCTTTCCGACCAAGGCGCAAGCTGCGGCTTGGGCATCCGAAGAAGAAACCACACTTAGAAAACAGAAGGCGACCGGCGTTGTGGCCGGTAAGACTTTCACGCAGGCGTGCGAACGATACGACGAAGAGGTGTCGGCCACAAAGCGCGGTCATCGATGGGAGTCATTACGCCTGGGCACCATGCAGCGCGTTGTGATTGATGGTGTGCGCCTAGGTGACAGGTATTTGACCGAGATAACACCGGACATTATCGGCAAGTGGCGTGACATCCGTATGCAAATCGTCACAGGCTCCACAGTCAACCGGGAATTCAATTTGATATCCAACGTGTTCTCTGTTGCCCGCGACGAGTGGCGCTGGATGCCGGACAGCCCAACCACCAAAGTGCGCCGGCCTAAAAGTTCATTGCCACGTAACAGACTGGTATCCGACATTGAATTGGAAAAGTTGCAGCTTTCAGCCAACTACCAGGACGGGCCTGTCACGCAAAAGCAGCAAGCGGTAATGGCAGGGTTCTTGTTCTCAATCGAGACAGCAATGCGTCTGGGCGAAGTGTGCGGCCTGCGACCGTCGCACATCAATGGGCCTGTGGCATATCTGCCGATGACAAAAAACGGCACGGCAAGGCATGTACCGCTGTCCAAGCGCGCATTGGAGATACTGACATACCTACCCAAGCCCGAAGGTGATGGCACGCTGTTCATGGCCTCCGCTGACAGCGCAAGCACGCTGTTTCGGAAGATCACAAAGCGATGCGCGTTAGATGGTGATGATGGCATCCACTTCCACGACTCACGGCACGAGGCCATCACCAGGCTTGCGAAGAAACTAAACGTGTTAGACCTGGCACGCGTGACCGGCATCCGCGATCTGAAGATATTGAATGTGTATTACAACGAGACTGCGGAAAGCATGGCCGCTCGGTTAGGCTGAAAAAAGTTAAGTCTTTGCCAAATTGCACAAATACCCGAATTGGCCCAGAATACTGTACATACATTCAGTATTCTGAGCTATGAAATCACATGTTATCAAGATTAGACGGCGTGGCGTTGAATTGCCAAAGAAGTATCTGTTTGATCGTTTTAATCAGCCGACGCCAGGCGAATTGTCAGTCGGAGAGTCCAGCGACCAAGGCTTGCATCGTACGTGCATGCGTGCGCACTTTGTCCGGGATGGGTCAACGGTCGGGGGTGATTACCTATTTGATTGCCGCATCCTTTGGATTCACGATCAGCGCATGATGCTGACCGGCTTTGAAAAAGTAAAATCGGACGATGGCGAAATTTCTTACGCCCAGTCGTGGCTGTGCATGTTTGAACCACCGCCGCCAATGCCGGAGGGGCGCTAACCGAGCAAGTCAGGTTCTTTTGCTTTCGGCTTTTTTGTGCGTGGCGGGAGTGGTGCCGCTTCAGTTCGCATCAACTCGGGTGGGCACGGCAGCAAAAATGATCTTGCAAATTCTGGATTCTTACATGACAACCAATCATCCCAGTCTTCAGGACGGAGTATCACAAGGGAGCGTTTTTCGTCACCTGGCTTGTGGAACCGGCGCATGACAGGATGATCGTCAGCGTTGATTGTGATCTGTGTGAAGGAGTAACCGATCTTGCCCTCTGCTTCTGGCCATTCCTTAAAAAGGCCGGCGACCGCAAAGTCAGAAGCATCTTGCAGACCTATACGCCAATTCACTGCTTTGCCAGATTCGTAACACGGCTCAAAGAAATCTTCCATCGGGACCAAACACAGTTTGCCTTCGCGCCAGGGTTTCGCATATGTGCGAAGTTCGCCAATTGTTTCAGACCTTGCGTTGACTGTTGTGAACCGCACACCAGGTGGCAATTTGGATTTGGGCATCAACCCGTAACTGCCAAGTACCACTTCGCGGTTGCCGCTTGTTCCATGCATGATAATCGGTGCCGAGTAGTCCGGCCATGTCTCCCTGTGCCAGTCGTCTAAATCATGGCCCGTAGCTTCAAAATATGCGATGTGATCTGCGCGAGATGGGGTGTAGTGAGTGCACATGTCTTATCCAATTGGACATTGATACCGCCAAGTATAAAACGTTTAGGCATCGCATCAAGAAAAATCCCTGCTCGTGGCAGGGATTCTCTAACTTGCGAATTAATTCCAGAGTTTTTAGCAGTGTTATCAGTGTGGTTGTCCCCACTGCGTAACCGCTCTAAGGTACGATCCTTACTTGGGTCATACAGGAAGCTGGACCTTTATACGTTTGCCATCAACTATAAATCTTCTCGATCACTCTGAAGATAGCTTTATACGGGTAACTAGTGCACATAAATCCCGTTTGCCAGCGCCTAAAAAGAACCCTGCCGAAGCAGGGTAAATTCTCTACAGGAGTCCGACAAATTCATGTTAGCAGAATTTAGCAAATTGTAAAAGCTAAATCTTTCTTTTTTCCTTGTACTTCATGGCCCATGCAATCACCTCTTGCGCTTCATAAAGTGGATGGGCCTTCTGGCCGCTGGGGCTGGGCAAGCGTACTGCTCCGGGGAAATCAGGCAGGCATGCGAAGCGCTGCCTGAACGACGTGACGGACAGATTCAAGTAGTCCGCGCAAGTCTTGATGTCCCACAGTGCGATATCCACCGGTATCCTGGCCGCTACTTTGTTCGCCAGGCATTCTGCCAGTTGATCTATGATGTCTTCTTGCATTTATCACCGTCCCCATACTCGAAATCTTTCAGCAACTGGATGCAGTGAATCGCTTTATCCAGGTCTTGCACGCCGCCTTTTGCCTTGTACCGCATGATGTACTTGATCACGTTTGCCTGCGCGGCATTCAGGTTGTTGGCGAGGGCCAATTCCATTGGCTGAACAGGCATCGATTTGTAGTGGTCGCCACCCACTTGCACATCGAATGATGATTTAGCTTTTGCTAAATCAGTGCGCGCAACTTCACTGTTCGACGTGCTTGCAGCAAGTATATCTCTGGCCTTGTCGCTCATTGATAGTATGCTGTGAATCAATTCGCGGATTTCAGTTGGCGTTAAAATAGCGCCTCGGTATTGATCACCAATCGCAACCAGAGTATTGAAAATTTCCTTGGCTTCCGGTGGCAAAGTGGTAGGCGCAATTTCTATTTTCTCCATATCGCACACAACATCCTGGGCCTTTATATACATAGCCTCTAACTGATTTCTAAACTCTTGAAAGTTTAAATTACCAGATTGGGCCACATTATGCGTGGTGCGGATTCGGGATATCAGTGTTTGCAAACTATCAGGCATCTTCATCACACACCACCTTTCACGAAGCCGATTTTCTTTTTGATGTCTGCGATGGGCCACCCTGTTTCCTCGTGTGCGCTGATGATAAGTACAAAGCCGAAGGGTAGAACACCGGCGCGTATTTTGCTGATCACAGGCGGGTTGACGGCCAGCCGGCGTGACAACGCGGCATCGTTTTTGAGTTTCAGACATTGGATTATTTCATCCAGCAGCGCATTGTTTTTTGCTGCGTCAATATGCAATTTAGACATGTTGCTTTTTCCTTTTAAAATTGTTCAGTAGGTGAAAATCAAACCGCAACGGATACATCGGTCCTTAGCTACAGAAACGCGCTTTGTGGGACCGCATTGATATTCTGTTGCAATGTCTTGATATGGTTCTCCATGAAGGTCTTCACAAATCTGTACCACAGGTACCGACCGGTATTTGCATTTCCAGATTTTCTCGTTCTCGTCGCGCTCGGCCTGACATGTTATGTGTGACATGCATCCACCTCACGTAATGCTAATACGAAGAACATTCCGGGGGTGCTTAAACATGCTTTTTGAACCCCATTCGTACTCCCATGGCATTTTTACGCGGTATCTGTTAGGGGTGTTGCGCACCGGTGTAACCATCTGCCCTGGCATCGGGAAAGGCTGAGTACTGAGTGCGTTTCTTATGAGTGCTGCATATGCTTCTTCACTGAGGATCACAGTTTTGATACCTGTAGCTGGATCGGTAAATTCGAGGCCCGTTTGCTCCGTGCCAAAAAACTCAAGCATCCAGGCATTCATTTCCGCCCGGAATTCGGGCGTTACTGTGACCTTTGGACTTAGCGTCATGCGAGGCACGTCTTTCACATATGGGCTTGAGATGATGATTAGACCACCGATAATTACGCGGTCCATAGCTGCGGCCCCAATGTCTTTTTCAGGTACAACGGGTGCGCCGGGTGCCTGTATTTCGTCAGCTTCAGGACGTGCAATTTCGGTAGCGTTTTCTTGACGATGACATCCCGATTTTTGTACGATCCATTCACGCCCCACGCAGCAACTACCATGTCGGCCTCTGCGACGACCAACTGCAACCAGGCATCGTTATCAGGCCCTACTGGATCGAAAAATCGTTGCATGTCGTCTGGGTCCGTGGCACGGCACGCAAATAGGTTCACCACGCACAACCAACCGTAACCCCACGACTCGGCAAAGCCCATGCAGCGGGTGATGGTGGGATCATTGACCGTCTCGTCTGCGGTGCTGGGGTTGAGCATGACAAATGTGCAAACCGTGTTGTTATTCGGATCGGTACCAACCTTGCGCCACAAAACGTATCGGTAGTGGCGACCTGGCGATAAGATGGTTTTTCTTGCTTGTAGATTTTGTGCGCAAACGATGGGGTTCATGCTCTCACCCCGCGCTGACTTCTTGGTTTGGTCGCCCGGATACACCGGCATTTCAGTACGTCCACCCCGGCTTCATGTTCCATGCCGTATTCCGTCTCGTAACTTTCGGACCAGGGTTTAAGTAGGACTCGAAACTGCATAGTCTGACCGACCACGAGTCGGTGTAACCGCCAGATTTGGTCAAACACTTCGCCGTGACACCCCTCAATAAAGCTCAGTACGTCGCCGTCACCAACAGCCTTCTTGCCAAGATCGATACGCATATCGCAGTCGTAAGCACTTGCGCGACCTTCGCCCTCGAATCGATGCACTGTAACTATCGCCCGTAGTTTCATTTCGCAGCCCCTTTAGTGCGTGCCGCGACCGGAAAATTGCGATGTGATTCCCCCACAATGGATTCGGTAAGTGCAAGCAACTCACCTGCACTTAAAGCGATTTCCTCCATGATGCGAGGGCTTGAAACACCACCTTGTGTGTTGATGCCCAAGTACACCATGGCTATTGCCAACAACTGCAATTCACGTCTGGTTAGATGTAATGTTATTTCCCTTTGCGGTTCGACAATCGGACACAGCAATTGAGCGCTGTGCGCAGGCCAGTTAGCGGCCAGATCTTCCACAGTTTGTGTTACGACTGGCAAGTCGTATCTGCGAATCAAGTCCGCGCTCAGACTTGGATGCGTTTGCCTGCACGCTTTTGCGTATTCAGCCAGCGCCGGCTTCGCGTGGGGATCGTGCGACACATCAAGCACAAAGTATTCGCAGTCATGGTGCTTTTCACCTCGGGCGTCTTTGCCGTCGTTGCGCAACACAGTGAATTTCCCGAATAGGCCTTGTTGCTCGGCTGGCCTTGTTTTATCCCGCGCTGGAAGGGTTGTCTGCTTACCCGTAAATACAAGATCATCATCCCGTGACAACTCCAATTTGGGCTTCGGAGTTGGCCAAACAACATACCCGTGTGCGTGGCTCATGCCTTCACGGGCAGGGCCAACCTTTATTAAGGTGCCGGGTGTAGCGCCATCAGGGATCACAACATGTTTGGCAGATGGTGCTGCTTCCAACTCTTCTATGCGATGCACGAGGGCCAGTACCAACTTTGACCCTGCATGAACATCATTGCCTGAATACCAGGGTTCGCCGTGGCGACTGAACGACAAAATGCCGTTATTGTTTTCGATGGTGTACTTTCCATCCTCTAATGTGATTGTGGACATTTCATACCTCTGGATCAGATGGAGACATACGCAACTCTCCGTTAAAAACAAACGGCACGTTAATCCAAATACCGTCATCAAAATCATTATCGTGGATGCACCACTGCTGCAAAACAGCGGGTTTGCGGTCCCTTAGCCTTGCGTTGCATACCGCTAAAGGCTCGTGTGTTCGTTCGCGTTCTGCACGGACTATCTCGGCTGTAACGCCTGGATTTTCAACAATGTTCCAACGGAAATGTGCGGTTGGGATCATGGCTAGTATTCCTTTTCGATCCGGTCTGCTTCGGCGCGTAATTCCTTCGCACGAGCATCGTGGTACTTGACGCACTCCTCGTAATCACCAATGCTATCGGCATGGGACGCTTGGAAGTCGTTCCAATCCGCCATGACGCGCAGGACTTCTGGAGAGTCTTCGCACGCTTTCAATTCGCCTGGTGTGAGTGTCATGCTTTCACCAAATATGCAAAGACCCAGTTAGAAGGATCGCCGCCCAAACCCGCTCTTGATGGGTGAGGGTCAAATACAATTTGCCCGTTCTTCCCTACCACAGCGTGATACACGTCGCTGAAACGTGGTGATGGACCGCTGATTTCGTGATAGATATCCACGTCAGATTCACCTGTCCAAACGTTCCCGGTTGTTTTGGTTTCCAGGTACACGAAGCCTTTGGAAAGGCAGAACGCCTGAAGCAAATCCCAGTATGTGGATGGGTCGCCATTGGCTACTTCGATGAAGTGCGGAACTTCAGAGATAGGTAGTTCCATCAGCGATGCGATAACGGCTCTTTGGCAGTCGCCACGTACACCATTATCTGGGTCGTGTACAAATTCTTGATCAACGGGTTTCATGTCCTCTGCTCCTGTAGTTTTAGCAAATAGGAACAAATAGCCCCTACTTGCTAAACATTTTAGTATTTGCTAAATCTAATGTCAATAAGAAATTTAGCAAACTTTAAAACTACTTGATTCCGCAAAGTGCCTTTACCCTGCGCACGGCATTGCGCAAGGCATCCTGGACAGTGAACTTGCCTTGTAGCCGTTCAAAGATGTCTTCATCTATCGTGCCCTTGGCAATGAGGTAGTAGACGTACACCAGGCGGTCATAACCGGATTGCAACTGGCGAACCGGCCCGAGCCGTTCAAACACTTGCATGTGTTCTTCGAGGTTCCAATTGATTGAGAAGTACACCAGAATGTGACCCCCGTCTTGCATGTTCAAACCATGGCCGGCGCTGGCTGGGTGGACAAACATCATCGGCAACTTACCGGCGTTCCAGTCGCGCAGGGTCTTGGGCTTGTCATCCAGCGCCTTGCCTTTCGGGAACGCTTTTTGCAACCGTGCCAAGTCAGATTTGAAGTGGTAGGCAACAAGTATCGGTGAGCCGTTCCACTCGTTGACGATGGATTCCAGCGCTTGTAACTTGATGTCGTGTACTTCTTTGAATTCCTTTGCCTTGGGGTGGTCGTCATCGGTGACATCGGGTTGCAGGTATATCGCGCCATTTGCCAACTGGTGACACTTTGCAGCCTTGCTGGCCGCGTTGAACGCCTCCACGGCATTTCCATCAAGCTCAAGGTACATGCGCTTTGCCATGTCCTTGTACAAGCCCATAGCCCTGTCCGGCAGTTGCACCTTGATGACTGTTTTGACGGCTTCTTTCACGTCGAAATAATCCTCTGCCTTCAGCGACAGAGTGATGTCGCGCAAGGCATTTGACATCTGCTCCTCGGCATATGGCAATGGCTTCAGAAGAGAGAAATCCCCACGTGTTTGAACAGACTGAAACCAGCGACCCTTAAACGCCTCGAACGAACGGCCTAAGCGCTGCCCCCTATCCAAAGGCCAGTTTGGCCCCCACAAGTCAATTAGGCCGTTAGGTGCTGGCGTACCGGTCAGGTTGTGCCACCCGGTTACGTCGGAATGCGCGATCTTGGCAAGTTCACGCAGGCGTACCGATCCGCCTGCGGCCTTTGTAAAGTTCTTACCCTTTTTGCTCACCTGGTCAGTGATGCGCAAGGATTTCAGCTTGGTGCTTTCATCCGAGATGACGCGACCGAAAGGCCATTTGCCGTTCAGCGTTTCCATCAGCCAGGGTATGTTCTCGTAATTGATCGTGAACACGGCAGCATGCTGATTGCGCAGGGCAAACAGCCTTTCGGTTTCGGTACCGAGGATGGGGGATACTTCCATGCCAGAAAGGTGGTCCCACTTCTTCACCTCGTCCGGCCAGGTGGACTGCGCAACGCGCTTGGGTGCGATCACCAACACCGGTTTGGACTCGATACCGGACAAGTGCAACATGTCGATGGCTGACAGTGTGGTCACTGTCTTGCCGCTGCCCATGAACGACCACAGGTTGCTTCGCTTGTGGTCCGTGATGAAATCGATGCTTGGTTGTTGGTACTCGTGAGGTGTGAATTTCATTATGCTGTCTCACCCTCTTTGACTATATCAGTCAGCGTTGTGATTCTTACAGGCACCTCTTCGCAGTTGGGGAAATCACTAGATATAACATCTCGTATCTTTCCGCGTAATGCGAGTTGACTGTAAAAAACAGTGGCATCGGCTAGGATGTATGTTTCTTTCACTTCGTAACGATCACTACCATGGCCTTGATACGTGTGCAGAACGATGTACATGCCTTGCAGGTTCCGGAGTACAAAGCCGGTGTTTATTTTCTTGTTCATATCAAATCACCATAGATTCGTTTGTCTTGTAGAGCTTCGTATTCCTGGTTCAACTCGCAGCCGATGAATTTTCGCCCATGTCGCAACGCCACTTCTGCCGTGGTGCCGCTGCCGATGAATGGATCAAGCACGATGTCACCTGGGCGTGATCCGGCAAGAATGCAGGGTTCAACTAGCGCCGGCGGGAACGTCGCAAAGTGGGCACCCTTGTATGGCTTTGTGGCGATGGTCCAGACAGAACGACGGTTGCGCTTGTCTATCGGGTACTCAGACTCTGCACGGTCGGGCCGGTGGGTTCCAAGTAACTGCCCTGGTATGGCTTGGGCGCGTTTGCTGTCCTCTCGTTTGAAACTGTCCCGCTTGCTGCGGCCTCGATCCATACCACGGCTGTCGCGAGGATCAGTGTCGGATACCTTGTTCCAGCCAACACCAGTACCGGATTGAATGCCCTTCGCAGGCTCTTTGACTGCTTCGTGGTCATAGAAATACTGCTCGGTCTTACTGAGTAGGAACACGTACTCATGGGCCTTGGTGCAGCGGTCTGTAACGGACTCGGGCATGGGATTTGGTTTGTGCCAGATGATGTCCTGCCGTAGGTACCAGCCGTCAGCACGTAACGCAAAGGCCAACATCCAAGGGATGCCGATCAGGTCTTTTGACTTGAAACCATCCGAGGGCTTTCTTGGTACGCCGCCTCCTGGGTTACCGCTTCCAAGTTTGTTTCCACCACCACCAAGATTACGGCCTGCGTCAGTTCTACCCACCTTCCCAGCGGCATAGCTATCGCCAATGTTGACCCAAAGAGTACCGTCTTGGGTTAGCACGTCTCGCACACAGCGAAATACTTCAACTAGATTGGCAATGAAACGTTCCGGTGTTTCCTCAAGACCTATCTGCCCATCAACCCCATAATCGCGGAGGCCAAAGTATGGCGGGGATGTCACGCACATCTGCGCTTGAACGCCCCGCGCAGCCAGCGTGCGCAAGGTATCGCGGCAATCCCCGAAAAATATTTTATTCATATCAAATCAAATCCAGGTAGGACGTGTCTGGCAGCTTTGATGAACTCGACTGCCGTTTGCGAGTTGATCGCGTTGCCGTAGGCACGCAGTCGTCCCACTCTTTGGGGAGCCCCATTAGCCAACGGGCTAACCCCGGGTTCAACTGGCCTGAACTTTCCATCTTTGCATCCAACCCAGTCAGCACTTCGCCAAAAACCGTTAGTCGGACCGGCTGCGTGATTTGCACGACATCCTGTAAGTTCTGCTGCCGTTTGTCTTCCTTCCGTTTGGAGAAAGACTCCCAAGTCGTGCAGGCCCCTTTGTTGTTGGCATTCGGTGTCGGCCAGCCCGTCAGGAGGGTTTGACTTGACAGCGGCGCACTCCCGCAACCCTTGGCGTTCCCCGCCTCCTTCATCCGAGTGTTGCGTGCGTCCCTTGATTCCAGGCTCTCTGTCCGCACGTCGGCCACTTTTGGTGTCACCCACCCCGCAAGCATCGCTACATACTGCAACGTCACTTGCACTTTCTTGCCGGCAGGCGTCATCCCCGTAGCGCTCGTTCCTTCCGGCGCTGTCTGTCCGCCCGATGGGGTCGTGGGCGTCGGCCAGCCCGTCAGTTGCGCTGACACGTCCAGACGATCCGTTGACCAGTGTCCGTTCCTCATTCTCCCCCCCCGTATCCGCCTTTGTGGTCCGTGGCCGTTGGTGTAGCCCATCCGACTAAATGCACGGCCTGATTGTTCAGTTGTTCCCCCTTCTTGCCCCCACCTCTTTCCGCCCAGGCTGTTTTGTTCGCAAACTTCCCGTCCCGCGCTGTAGGCGTTGCCCATCCGGTGGGCAACAAAATAGAGGCGTTGCCTGATGTGCGGGGCACCGACGCCCGCAGCGCAGATATCGACCGCTGCGCTGGCGTAATTCGCTCTTTCCAGGTCAGCTTGTACATCGTCGAGCCAAGCGAGGCCGTCGCTACTTGCAACCTGCTCACCAAACACTGTTTGAGGTTGGCATTCAGCAATGAGATGGTAGAAGGTGGGCCAGAGATGGCGCTCGTCGTCGAATCCTCGTTTTGACCCAGCAGCACTAAATGGCTGGCATGGACAAGACCCCGTCCAGACTTGCTCGTCATCGCGCCATCCACCCTGGCGGAGAGCGTAGGACCAGACGCCGATTCCTGCGAAAAAATGGCATTGCGTAAAATCTGTAAGATCGTCGGGTGATACATCTGCAATGCTCCTGTTATCCACAATGCCGTGTGCAATGTGGCCTGCTTTAATTAAATTGCGTAGCCACTCCACGCAAAACGGGTCTATCTCGTTGTAATAGGCAACTGGTTTTTTCATTCCACACCGTCCACCACATTGACGTGGAAGCCTTGCTCCCGCAGGCGCACATGCTCACGCTCTTGTGCCGCGTTGGGCTTCTTACCTGGCTGTTTCAGTTCCGTGAATTGAATGGCAGCGGCCACGATGCGCTTTGCCATCTCCCGGCATTCGTGCCAGTTCAACTGGCTGACGCCAAGAGCGTATAACTCTTCGTTCAATTGCCGCGCTGCGCTGTCCGCACCAATCAGATCAATGCGGTCAGGGACGTTGCTGTACTGTGGCGATTTGAATTTGAGGCTGCGACCACCCATGTTCTTGACGCGCTTGCAATGGTTCTTTTCGACTGTAGACTCAAGCACGGTTCGCCTCGCTCTCTGCAATCGTCGCTCCGCCCTCTGCCACCATCGCCTTGGCTGCTGCACTCTTCACCCCGGCCTCTACCCTCGCCGCCTCGCTCTCCGCAATCATCGCTCTGGCGAAGTCGTACTTTGCAGATGCCCACACAGCGAAAAAAGCCAGGCGCACTCTGAAGTCGGCCAGGTTTATGTCGTTCACGTCACGTACACCAAAGACCAAGGCCGCTGTTTTTAAGTCGATGGGCGCACTGTCGGCCATTTGACTTAAATGCGTTCTGTAATTCTGGTTTATGAATTCCGCGATTTCATCTTCCGCGAATCCTGCGATTCGCAATGTCCTGCGCATCTGCACATTTTTTGTTATTGATAGTCTAGACATACCAATCCTTTCTAAAATAAATCCATTTGCTCCGGGCAAAAATAATTTGATTTACTGCCGTTGTGCTTTTTCGTGATCACTTGCAAATTCCACGCGACATGGAGGCCGCAGACTCGCGGATGGTTCAACGGGATGATGTGATCAACAACATGCGCAACGCCTGTTAATTCGGTCATCGCATCTGCTTGCTGGTACACCTGGCGAATCAACTTGAAACAGGCCCATGGCGGTGTGGCAAGAATGCGCTGGATGATCCACTGCCTGCGCCATGACTTCGGCAATGCCTCTGTGCCCTGTGTTATCAGCCGTGCGCGCATTGCGGTACACGGTCTGGCACCGAAGCTACCGGCCTTGCGTTTCTTAATCGAAGTCCTCGGCATTGGCTACGCTGCAATCGTGTCTTGTGTTGTTGGGGTTCCACAGGATGAATTCCGACTTGGACAACATGATCCATTCCAAACCTTCAGCGCCACACCGGTTGCATGCCACCAGTTGGCGTTCTTCGTCCTCGTCGGGTTCTTGGTCCAGGAACATGGAATTCATCACTTCACCCCGTTAACTTTTTTCATCCGGTGCATGACTTGCCAATCACCCAAGCACGTTGCGAAGTGCTGGCAACCTTCTTTCGCCACCTCCTGGGTGATGCCAGAACAGTCAACGCAATCCAGTTCCGGCCTTTCAGCCGCCCTGGCAACAGTCAGTGCTTGCTGGATGCGCAAGGCATGTTCCTGTTCCATGTGCGCCGTTGCGCGGTCGACGTCATCCATGGTTATGCCAGGTCTTCTTCAGGGTTGTTGACCGCGCTGATCAGCGAACTTGCCAGAGAAGACAACGATGCGCCGGCAAGATAGATGTCGTTGTGAAAGCGGTCATGCTCATTGCCTGCTGCATCACCCTCGTCCAGGGTGTCAAATACCTTGATGCTTTTGAGCTTCAGTTCTGGGGTGAGAACAAAGCCGATCTTGTCTTTGTACGACATCGACAAGCTGCTGATGGCGCGACCGGCGGCAAATTGCTCCTCCAGTTGTTCTTGCGCGATGTCCACGTTTTTATAGGCAACCTTGCTGCCGCCCGATCCGGCCAGCACGATGGCCGATTCAATGGTCATATCCGCAGGTACGTCACCCCGGGCCCAAGCACGCATCTGACTTTCCAGGGAGTGTTCCAGCGAGATTGATTCAATCGGGAATTTGTCGTCCAGATTAAGAAGGCTTTTGATGATTTCATTGATAACACCATTGCTGGTGCTATCGATCATGAGCAAATTCCCGTGCGGTGCGTTGTCTATGAAAACGTTCGTGTACTTGGTTACAGGGAATGCCAGAGCGGTCAACGCAACGATGGCGTCCTCTTTAATTTCGCGTACCGCCTTGCGGCCAGGTGCAAAGCCCTGCTCTTTTTCTCGTTCCAAGCAGCGCTTTTTCACTTCGTCTTTGATAACTGCAGTTGGCAACAGGCGCTTGGTAATACCGAAGCGCATCATGATGACGCCACTGGAGTTGTAAGCCAGGACGCCATAATCGTCGCGCACAGGTGCCCATCCGGTTGTCGCTATTTCAGCGTCCATGATGGGCGTGAGTTGGTGTTTGCGCAGTGATTTGTCCAGCGTGTCAGCGTTGACGATATCGGTCAGCGCATAAAGGGTGCAGGCTTTTGGGAACATGATTACTTCCTTTCAAACGTGATGAATTTGGTTGGGTCAGCCAGGTGCGCTTTCAACCGAGCAATACGTCCCTCCAGGGCTTGCTTGTGAGCGCGGAAGTCTTCACAAACTGTGGTAACCTCCAGCAATTCCATCTCTGCACGTTCCAAATCGACTTCTGCGATTCGGGTCAGCGTCGGGTTGAAAAGGTTGTTTAGCATTTTGAGCAACAGCATTTATTTGACTCCTTTTAGATTTATGTAAAAAAGAAACTTTACTTTAGCGTTTGCTAAATGTTTAGTCAAGCGAATTTAAGCAATTCGTAAAACTTTCTGATTCCAACCGAATATCCCGAAAATCCTTGTCGCCTTCCACGCGCTGGGTGCCGTCCGCACGAAACCAACAGTATTTCGATCCTTTCCGATGTGGGAACACCCTGCCGGTGGCATGCACATATCCTGCGCAATCGCATGACATCTGTTTCGTATTGCGCTGGTTCATCCACTTGTCGATACCAAAGCTTGTGGCGCCACAGTGCCGGCACTTTGGCAGACGGATGTAATCATCTGGTTTTTGCCTCAGCACACATCGCGTGCGGCACTTGCGGCACCGGCAGTGGTAGCGACTCATACATCAATCCTTTCGATACCGGTAGCCAGAGAATCCAGCAGCGGCTAGCGGCAATCCGATGGCCCATAGTGGAACGGTTGACATGTGATCTGCCAAGCGGTTTTCGTCGTAATCGTCGGTGTCCGGTGCTTCGGTGATAATCTCGTCATGCACGGTGAGGACAATTTCAAAGCCATCATCTTCAATGGCCGGCATGTTCGCAGCCATCACATCCCGCGCTGCTGCCTGGGTAATGTTCTCCACCAACTTGCCGCCATACGTTGTAAGGCGTTGCCACTTGCGTGTGTACTGATGCACGCCCAAATATGAGATGGTGCCGCTTTCGCTGACTTCTGGGCCGGGGTAACACAGGCAACGGCCACTTGGCAGTTGTATGCGCAACCAGCTACCGCTACGGCGCACTTTGACTTTGCGGCTGGTGAATGTCTCGCCAGGATTTTTGATGGCCTGTTTGACCGTGTTCTGTAGCTCTTTCCACCAGGTTGATGTGCGGGGGTGAGCAAAACGCCACATACGTTTTAACGCATCGCAAACAACAAACACTTTGTCTGTCAGCCCGTAGGTGCTTCGCTTCTGGCGTTTGGTCCAATCCAGAAAGCCTTGCGCCTCTTCCAGGATATCGAAAGGAATTGTCTCGTATGCCGCTTCGGCCAGCGCGGTGAGGTCCAGGCGATAGACAGCGGCGAATGTCAGGAAGGCCCCTACCCCACCTTCATACCCCATCGCCAGTTCCATGACCTTACCAATTTGCCGTTGGTCCTTGGTCACATCCTTGGGCAGTATCTGGAACGCTTTGGCGTACGCCAGGTTATAAAGGTCAGGGCCTTTGCGTATTGCTTCGCCTTCTTCGTCATATCCCAGTATCGTGTCGTAATCACGGAAGGCATCCAACTTCCACGCCTCGCCGGACAGCCATGCCAGCTTACGGCCTTCTATGTTGGACAAGTCCGACACCACCAGCTTTTTGCCTTTGGCAGGTACGATAACACCCCGGATGGCCGAGCTACACAGTTCCATTACATCCGCAAACACCAGGTCTTCGGCATCGGCTTTCATGAGTTCGATACCCAAATCAACCAGTTTGTTTTTCAGCTTAGGCCGGGGGAGGTTTTGCGGCTGGAACAGTCGGCCAGCCCATCGGCCTGTACGTGCAGCGCCACAGAATTGCAAGAGACCACGTAGGCGACCGTCGGCATTGGTGCCCTTGATCACCTTCAGGTACTTGCTTGACGACGTTTTACTGGATGACAGCCGAACAAGTAGCAACTCGCGCAGCGCCAGCGGCAAATCGGGATCTTCGGCACGTCGCTCAAGCGTCGATGTCTGCATATCCGGCAGTTGAACACCGTATGCCTCAAGGATGTGGGCCAGCATCTTGTCGCGCTGTGTTGCGGCCTGCACGGCATTGTCTGTGCGGTCCTGAGTCTCTTCCGCTAGTCTACCTTGCTCACGTGTGGCAGCACGCACGGCAGCACTGCAAAGGCTCAAATCAACGCAGACGCCACGATCATTGATACGCTGATCCAACAGCCACAATTCGCGCTCAAAACCCCTGGAGTTCCACTTAGGCATGCGCTTGTGGCATTCACGCATAGCGACGATATCAGACTTCGCATATTCTTTGAACGCCGCCCACTCTCGCGGATGGGTCAACCTGGTGGCACGACGTACCAGCATGTTTTTTGGACGTGGCTTGCAGAACAGTTGAATGAGCGATTTACCGGCTTTGTCCTTCGCCTGATCTGTAGGCACCTTCAATGCGGCACAGAGAGTGTCCAGCCCTGCCGGCAATGAATGGGCAAGGGCCTGGACCATCGTGTCATGCCATCGGCTTGCCGGCACGGGCATCTTGTTGTGGCGAAACACCGTGCGGTCAAAGCCCTGGTTATGCGCAACGATAGTTACCTGGTCGTCAGCCATAGCGTCTACCAGTTCGGCAGGCAGTTTTTCGCCGGCTGTCAGGTCCACTACTTTCACGGTGCCGTCATCCAGCGCATAGGATATGAGCATGATTTCTGAATCCGTGGCATAAGCGTGTGTACCATTTTTGATGGGCGTTTCGCTGAATGTTTCGCTATCCAGATAGAGTATTTCAACTGTCATGTGCAGCCTTCTTTCTTGGACTTGCGTGCTACTCGCTGCCTTTCTTGCCACATGTCCATGCACTCCAGACACGCCGCTGTTTTCGTGTACCGCATTGTTTTGTGGCCGTGCTTACATGGCTTTGGCGATTTGTACATGAGCGCGCCAGCGGCCAGCGCTTTAGCCCTCGGCCCTTGTGGCCTTTTGGTGTAGGAATACCTGTTTTTTGAACACTCCACACAGGCATTACTTAGCGTGTACCTGATTGAATCGTGTCCTCTATGGCATGGAATGCCAGTGTAGAAATACCTAAGTTTTTTCTCTTTGGCTTCGGCCCTTGTGATGATTTCCACGATCAGGACTCCTGGAGGATGTCGTGTTGGAATCGGGCCAACTGACGCTTGCGAACGGCTTCAGGCACCTTGGGAAAAGGCATCCAGGCATCGAATGTGCTGATACTGTGGCTTTGCCATGCGGCCTGAACAAGAATGCCGCCTATAGTCAATCCAAGAACCGTTTGGCCCATGGCTGGTGGCGAGACATGCGCGTCGATCAGTTCAACGGTTTTTGCGGTTGGTCTTGTGGGATCGCTCATTATTTGGACGGATAAAAAGGCACTTCGTTGGTGCCTTTGTTGATGGGATGAAATCGGTTGGCTTATCCGGCGAGAGTGTGACCCGACGCATGCCAGATGCTGTTCGCACGCGCTTTGACCTTCTTGATGCGGTTTGGCTTGGACGACCAGTTGATACCAACACGGTCAAAATGCGCCATGAGGTTTGAACCGTACTGCGTGGAAGCGCGACGAGTAAGTATTGCGGCTTGCTTTGGAACGGTGCTTGTTTTTATTTTGCTGCGACGTTTCTGCCCTGTGGGCTTTGCATCTGGCGTGCGCAACATCTCGGCTGCACGAGAACCCATGAGGCGCATTTGGGAATACGCAGGGGCAACGAAGCCCATAAGGGCGGCATGTAAAAGAGATGGGATTCGCATGGTGATTCCTGTATTGATTTGTTTAAGGTCACTACCCCGAAGGGCAGTGAAATTTACGTTTTGCTAAATGCTAGGGCAAAATTAAGCCAGAGGGCCGTCGTCAGCGCCATCTTCCGCTTCGAATTCATCTTCAGACGCTGCGCCGCCACCAGCAAAGGCATCGCCGTCACGATAAAACTGGACGCCGCGCAGGGATGCATTGACGCGCTTGCCGTAGCTGTTGTCCTGTGCCCACAGTTCGATACTGACGTTCACGTAACAACCTGAGTAAGGCTTGCCGTCTGCCTGAGTCAGCGGAGTTTTGTCGCGGTCAAACACCGATGGGCGCGACTTGTTGCGTGCGGAGATAAACAGATTGCCCGGGAAGCCGTCATAGTCGGCTTTGGCATCACCATCATGAATCGCCAAACGGTCCTTGGTGACCATTTCTTTTTTGATCTGCGCGGCTTTGGTCGTCCATTTATCCTTGATGACCTGCTCTTGCAGCGCTTCCAGTTCCTTGATTTGTGGGTGATCTGGCGGCAGCAGGAAAGAAGCGGAGAACGCCGGTTCGCCTTCACCGTTAACGGTCTTTGCCTCGAAGATGCTTGAGAAAGCCAAACGCACATTTTTCAACAGAATTTTTGCCATTTTTGATCCAATCAATTTCAATATTTATATTTTGCTAAATCTACGGACGTGACTAGGCCAAGTCGCCTAGTGTCTCGTCTTCAAATTCAGAGCCGGGAGGTGCAATTACAATCTCGTCCCGCTTGTCACCTTCCTCTACTACAGTCGGTTGCCCTGGCTTCCGTACAATCAGCGTTCTGAGTTTTTCCCACTGCTTCGGCTTGTCTGAAAGTAGTTTCTCGGCCTGTGTCGGTGACACAATATCCAAGGTGTACATTTCGTCTCGCTTCAGGCGCAGTGCCTTCATTACTTTTTCAACTTCCACAGGGTCAACCCAGTTGCGGTTCCCTTGCTTACCCATCACCAGTTTGTATCCTGGTATCTTGTTGCCGGCGTGGATTGATGCCTCACCTTTTGCAATTACCGCTTTGCACCAGGCCTGTATCAAGCCGATCATTGGCATGAGTTTGGCCAGCATTGCAATGTCGAAGTCCTTCACCTCCTTTTTCGCTTGTATAAGGGCGTCAGCATCTATTGCGTCCAGGTCTTCAAAATCCGCAGATATTGTGGTGAGTACCTTGACGCGCAATGCCACACATGTGGTTTTGGCCTTGCAGAAACGGCAGTTATCGTCCGAGGGTGCAAAGAATTCCTGCTTGTCCTGTTCCAGTTTTGTCTTGCCACATTCCTGGGTGTACTCCAGCAGCAAGGTTGCGATTCGGGCGTTGGCTTTCAGGCCTTCGCCAATGGCATACAACTCAGCCACTGTGATACGCCATTCGTCTATGTGATTCAGACGAGGCTGGAATATCATCAACACAACTTCGTCGAAGTCCTGTATCAACTCGAATTCGCGCAGGGCAGCGAGGGCATAAGTACACAGTTGCTTGTTATCCTTGGCGAAAACCTGTACACCCATTCCCCACTTCAGATCGCAGATATACAGGGTACGTCCGTGCAAAATAACCACGTCGCTGGTACCGTATGCATCTTCCTCGCCAGTTATGTGGGTGATAGACAGGCGCTGTTCGACGAACAATGTTCCGCCTTGCGCGAGGGTCCAAACCGGTTGAATGTAGCCCCGGTCCAAGTCCCTCGCACTTTCAACGGTCAATTCAAACCCGTTGAACTTCTTCCCCACATAACTGTAGATGCTCTCCCCTGTTGGCAAAACTGTCTCTGCCGCTTCGTGCATGCCAGTCCCCTCTGCAGCGTCATTGCCGGACTTGTCAGGCATACCTGACTGCATCGCGGGTGCCGCGTGGCACGATGACCACTGCGAAGCGCTGCTTGGGGACAAAATGGCATGCTTGGCCATGATTACGCCAGGTCGCCGTCGCCAGCCAACAAGGCTTCGATAGCTGCGATTACTGGTGCGTACTGCGCTGGCTTCAGGTCAGTGCCTTTGGTAGCGCCGAAGTTGCCCAGTAATTCAACAACCGCTTCGCGCCCTTTTTCTTTGGCAGCTTCCAGAATCTTCTTCTGGGCCACTTCGTACGCGATGGCTGGTGTGTCTGTGCCCGTTTCGGCTTCCTGTTTTTTATCAGTTGCTGCATCAGATTTAGCATTTGCTGTATCTGTGGACGTGTTTGTAGACTCGCCCGTTTTTGCAGCCTTGTCCTTTACCTTCTTGGTGGCTTCCGGTTTAGTATCGGCTGGTGGCGCAGAGGTTTCAACTGCGCCAGACGATGCAGCAATGACACCGGAGGACAGCAAGGCGATCAGGCTGTTGATGGCAGTGGTGTTTTCTTGGATTACGGTTTCGAGGGACATCTTATTTTCCTTCAGGGTTTGGGGTACTACATTGAAAAGCATCATTAATGGTGATGCCGGTTAATAACTGGAAACGGCGCAATAACTCCATTTCCAAATTCGTTGTGGTCAATGGATCGCGCTCTGTCAAACAGTGTTTGACGAGCTCGGCATCTGACAAATTACGCAATGGCGTTACCATACGAAAAATGGCCTTAGTTCTGCTTGCAACTGGTCCATCGCCTTCTGCTCATACTGCGTGTTTTTGCCGCAGTTGATCCACACAATGGCATCGCATTCTGCAATGTCGTATCCATCAACCATGGGCACGTCGTTTTTGACAGCCCACTTAGCAACCACACTATCAGCGCCAACCCATCCGCCCGTGCAAATACGAGTGGGTTTTGCGCCGATCAGATCAAGGGCCGCAATGCAGTCGGCAACAACACGACTGCTATGCTGGCGCCAGGATCCCGTGATCAGAACGAGCATGGCACCCTGCAATTTTTACGGACATTGTAGAACTGGCGATGCAACGACATGTAGCGGTCGTGTTCGTCGGTGTCGTGCAGATTTGTTTGTAGATGGATGTCGGCCAGGAAGGACAGGGCCACATCGCAGAAAGCCATTTCTGATGTTATCTCGAACGTTGGTTCAGGCTTCTTCAGGCTTTCCATGTCAGAGGCTTGCAGCCAATCCAGGAACTGGCCGGACACCTGGTCATAGAACATCTTTCCGGTAGGATTACCTGAGTGAAAATGCAGATTTGCAAGTAGGTTCAGCGCCACAACGGAGTGCGCATCTGACGCCTTGAGAATTGTTGATGGCGATTCGCTTGTTGGAACTGGAACCGCCTTTTTTACTGCGGGGTTTTCGGCAACTAACATGTTTCTCCCTTATTAGTGTTGGACTAATTCGGCAATGTTTTTCAGTGCCGATGGAAGAATAATAAGCCGTGCAAAATAATTGTGTCAACAACTTTATTTAGCAAACATTAAATTAATACTTAGCGTTTGCTAAATACTGGATGTAAGTTCCACGAGGTCGGCTATGTGGCGTGCAAGTTCCTCACCGTTCTTTCCGCTGTTGTAGGCGTTCAGAATAATTTTCGCGGTCTGTTTGCTACTGATCTTGTCAGCATGCGTGATGACAAGTTCCACACAGGATTCCAGGCGCAGGGGGTTGTACACTTCGGCCCTTGCCGCTGGCGCAGCGGTGTACGCAACTGTCGGTGTTGTCTTCGGTTTCTTTTCGCCTGCAACTCTGTAGGTAGCCATGGTCTGAGGACTGTCCATCCAGTTTTCCACCAGGCCTAACTTCTCTTCCATCTCCCGGGCTTTTTTCTCGTTGATCGTGCGTATCGGGTTTGCCCCTGCGATCTGCGACAAGTAAGACGGGCCGCTGAGTTCCAGCTTTTCAGCGAGGCGCGTTGTGTTGCCGTATTCCTTAATCAGCAATCTAACGTTTGCTAAACGTATCTCGGACATACTCATGTCAGTTTCCTTTAGTAAGTGCTAATTTTATTCGATACCAGCTTTCCGATATCGCCATTTCGTAAATACAATAACGGGATCATAAATGATTTTATATAAAATGCAAGTATTTATTTAATATTTGCTAACATTTGCTAAACTCACATAAAATGATTAGAATTCGTTAAGCATTAAAATAACGACGACTTAACAGAAATTAAGGTGAGATGATGGCACAATCCAATCAATTGAAGCTTTGGCTTAACGCGGCCAGCGCGGTAGAACGTAGAAATTTAGCTAAAGAAGCGGGTACAACAGTTGGAACTCTGCAACAAATCGCAGGCGCGTATCGCAATGATGGCGTGGCTCAAATACGAAGCGGCCTTGCTGGCAAAATTGCCAATGCGGCAGCGCTACTCCGCAAGAAGAACAAGGAACTGCCGGAGATTCTCCGTACAGACTTATCGCCCGAATGCCGGGGGTGTGAGTTCGCGCAAAAGTGCCTGGGCCAAAGGGCGGTTGCTAGCGAATTCAATGCAATTGAGGACGACGTAAGCGACCTTTGCTAAAATTATTTTACGCAAATGTTTAGCAAAGTGTAAAATGTAAGCGCCAAGCGTAAAAATCAGAAGCCGTAGGAAGTACCCCACCCTGCACATTGTGCGGGGCGCTTGGCAGCATGGGGGTACTTCCTACGGCTTTTTCTATTTGGTACCCACAACATCAATCAAGCGAGGATCACATGAACAAATCTACAGCGCTGACCGACAAGGCCGCATGATATGGGAACAGATGTAATTTCAGTATTGTCCCATGGTAGTAGCAAGCTGGCGAAAACCTGGCTGGCAGATGGCACGATCAAAAACTATGACGATGCGAAATACTACAGGCATCAAACTGTCACACTCTCCGGAATAGCCGACTTATCGCGCCTGCTGGCCAAGTTGCAGGACAAGCCCCGTTCGTGTGTCGTTCGGGGGCAATACATCGGTGACGACCGTTCCGCCAAGATCGATTTGGAGTACCAGGCTGGGCGTGTACGTCGCACCCTGGAGAATTTCGAGGATGCGCCCCGCCACGCCATCATGGTGGAAGTGGATACGTTCGAGCCGCTCACCGCTGACCCGGTGACCGATCCGCAAGTTGCCATTGATGAGTATATCCAGTGCTGTTTGCCTGAAGCGTTCCATGGCGCATCGTATCACTGGCAAATGTCCAACTCTGCCGGCAGTGCCAAGAACGTGGGCAAGCTCAAGGCCCATATCTGGTTCTGGCTGGAAACGCCCTATCGAAGTGATCAGCTTCGTGCGTGGGCAAATTTTGAAAATTTGGATTTAGACAAATCCGTTTTAAACCCGGTCCAGATCCACTACACATCTGCCCCTGTATTTGAGGAGGGTGTCACAGACCCTATCCCCGTGCGATCTGGCTCTGTTGCTGGTCTTTTGTCAGATTCGGTACCACTGGTACTGAGTGACGCTGCCATGGCCGGTGTGTCGTCTGGTCCTCGCATCTCCAAGAAAGAGCGCATCGACGCAATGATCGAGGCCGACCCGCGTGCCAGGGTGTTACGCGACAAGGGCATGATAAAGAACATCGGCAAAGAGTCGCAGCTATTCATCCAGTGCCCACGGGAGAGTGAACATAGCGGCGACTCTGGCGAAACGTCAACGATGTACTACATGCCCAACACAGGCGGTTTTACCGAAGGGCGTTACGTCTGTCTACACGCACACTGCAATGGCGTACACCGGTCTGTATTTGACGAGGCCCTGGGCTTCGACAATATCGCAGATGACTTTTCCGAAGTGACTGCCGGCGACGAACTGTTGGGCGAATCGCGTACGGCCAGCGGCAAGGACAAGGTTATCCGCACGGTGCCAAAGGCAAACTACCTGACGACCGACCAGGCCAATGCCAATCGCATCGCCAAGCACTTTCGTAAGCAGTTGCTTTTTTGCGAGGGCAAGTGGTACGGCTGGACGGGCAAGTTTTGGGATTGCTCCAGCGCTGACGCCTACATGAAGGCGCTGAAGTTATCAGACATCATTATCCGTGAAGCGCATGCCTACCTGGCAAAAGACAAGGTACAGAAGTCGCCGTATGTGGTGGACTCCAAAGGCAAGGAAACCAAGACCACAGAGAACGAGGCGACGGCAGCATCGTTGATGAAGTGGGCGCAGCGTAGCGAGATGAAGACAACCATCGATGCGGCGTTGGCCACGGCCACAAAGCTACTTGAAATTGATTCAGTGGACCTGGACGCAGCCCCCTATGTACTGAACGTTGCCAACGGCACGATAGACCTGCGTACAGGTGAACTGAGGGGCCATGAGCCGCGTGACTTCATCACAAAGATGATTGATGTGGTGTACAACCCCGAAACCGTCAGCGAGACATTTACAGACGTTTTGACGAAGGTATGTTGCGAAGACCATTTGCCTTGGAAGCACAGACACGTATCCAACTTCCTGAAACGTTGGTTTGGATACTGCGCGACATCTGATATTAGGGAGCATAAATTTGTCGTCCATTATGGCAACGGTCGTAACGGCAAAAGCACGATCATTGATGCAGTGACCGGTGTGCTTGCGGATTATTCAGGGGTGGCGGCACCTGGCTTATTGATTAGCTCAAAAAACGAAAAGCACCCCACAGAAATCGCTTCGCTCATGGGCAAACGAATGATCACAGTCCATGAAACAAACGAAGGTGGAATGCTACGGGAAGATTTCATTAAGCAAGCCACAGGCGGTGACAGGCTTACGGCGCGTTTCATGAGGGGCGACTTTTTCGAGTTCACACCTACCCACAAGTTGCAGATGCTGACCAACTATAAGCCCTCGGTAAGGGGTCAGGACGCCGGCATATGGGGGCGTGTTTTGTTGGTCCCCTACCAGGCAAGATTCGACACGCAAGAGGAGTTAGATAGGGGCTTGGCAACACATCTAGTGGATAGAACAGTAGCTGAAAGACTCGCAAAAGAACGATCAGGGATACTTACCTGGATCGTTCAGGGTGCAATTGAGTGGTTTTCAGTGGGTTTGCTCCCCCCGGATTCCATTTTGGCAGCTTCATCTGAATATAAAAGTGAACAGGATCGCGTCGGCCAATTCGTTTCCGAGCGTTGCGAGTTGTCAGATGATTATGAATGTGCGCTGTCAGGAGACTTCGACGGCCTTTATCCCGCATATCAAGGTTGGTGTAAAGACTCCGGATTTCAGGCCTTATCGAAAAATAAGTTGCTTCAGGAGTTGGAAAGAATCATCCCGAAATACAAAAAATCAAAGGCTTTAACATCTGCTAATGAAGGTTCGAGAAAAAAGCAAACACTGATAAAAGGCATAAAACTTATCGAAGATACATGACTACGTTGCTTTTATACGACAATAACGTCTCTAAAAAACAACGTTTGATACCTTGATACCTGACTTTATATGTTTTTCATATTCCCCGCATACGAGAGAAATCAAATTATATAAATAACAATATAAGAAGTTACATAAAAACTAACGTGGTATGCCTCACGGAAGCCGAATACGGAAAACGCATCAAATCAGGTATCAAGGTATCAGATGTCGTTTTTATGCAACAACGGTCCTAAACGAGGAAAAATTGTATTTTTTGAAATACTGAAAATCTGAAAATTTGGTTTTTTGAAAATTCCAAAAATTGAAAATCTGAAAAATCTAAATTTTGAAAAATTGAAAGATTCAAAATCTCGATTTTCCGAAAAGGACCACAACCGAAACCCCGAAAGGAAAACCCATGAGCTTTGACACAAAAAACGGATTGGCAGAGGACATCAGCGCCAGCATCGGCTACACGGCCACAACGGCCTTGATCGACTGGCGCGGCGGTACATCGCTGTACGTGCCCAGGACCGCTACCGAGGATCACAACATCGCAAAATTGATCGGCATGCCGGCGTTCCGTCGCCTGGTCGCCGACTTCGGCGAAACGATGATTTCCCTGCCGCTGGATTACCGCAGAACCCGTATCCAGCGCGACCGGCTGATCGGCGCATTGATCGGCAAAGGCACAGGCGTTGACGAAATCGCCAGGATTGCGGGCCTCGGTCACAAGCAAGTCACGCTGATTCGCCGCGAACTCGAAACGGCAGGCTTGATCCCCCTGGTCCTTGGCACCGAGGATTTGCTTTTGATCGAACCCGAAGAAATCGCAAAAGTTGATGAATTTGAAATAGAAAATACCTGATTTTTGTCAAAAATAGCGAAAATTGGGGTTTCGGATTGAACGGCAATGTGGTTTCCGCTTGAAATGAGGCACCGCCAAGCGTTTTTTTTAAGGGGGTCGCCACATCGGTATAGGCCACCCCTTTTTAAATCGCTTAAATCGCCGTTATTACGTTTTGCTAAATTTCGCAAAACTCAAATTTAATTGCAAATATGGAAATCAAAGAGCGCTTTCGAGGAACCCAAAAAGTTCGGGTGCTTTTCCACTTTTTGAATTGAACCGGGCATGCTTTGAAAATTTGGACCTGATAGTTTTTTGGAACCCGCAACGGGCAGACATCCAAGTTTTTGGACCGGATAGCTTTTAGAATTTTGGACCGGATAGGCTTGAGAAAAATGCCTCATTTGTCTATGGAAAATGGCATCAAGGTCAGGCCAAAAAACCGGCAGACCAGGGTGAAACCCTGGAGAAAAATGCAGACATTCACCCCTGAAAATCAAGCGCGCCAGGCAAGCGCAACCAGGCCAGCAAAGAGACGACCACAACGGCAGTCAATAGCAGACCAGCGACACTATTTTTGCCAAGTCATACCGGCATAACCCCAGAAAAATAAACCGCCTGGATGCACGCATTAAATCGCACTATTCCTACTTGCATTTAAACTTTGCTAAACGACCGATGATGCATAAATCCGCGCGCTTTCCTTCCTGGATCGTGTAAAAAGCACGGGGCCAGAAAGTAAAAAACGCTAGGGCGTAATGCTGAATTCAATCAACATCACGCCCTAGCGTTTTTCGATTTTTGGTAGGCTATCGGTAAAGCCTTAAAAAGCTAGCTAAAGCCTGTCAGGCCTTAGAAAATGGTGAGTATGTCAGCATGGTTGCCAAGTCCTGAGCATCAAGCAAAGCACCTCTAAAAGGCAAAACCATATCGCCATCACGATGCCCGATAGCTTTACAGCGAGCCTCGTCACGAGGCCCCGAATCCTCTTGAGTAGCTTGGGGGTAAATCCAATCACAGCGACTAACAAAAAGATAATCGCCATCTACGCGCAGCCAATCAAGTCCGGCATTCTCTGGCGCTTCAGCCTTGGCCGCAGCGTCACGGGCTTGCGCGAGTGTTTCAGGGCCAGATACAGCAGCATTTTGGTTTTCAGGCAAAAGTGCTTTTAGTGCCGCCAACAAATCCGCGTTTTGTTGCCGTAGCATCGCAATGGTCAGATGATCCATAGGGTAACCTTTCGAATAATGACAAAAAGCCGCTTTTTACTAAAAAGCGGCACACGATCAGATGCTATTTATTTTAGTCCACAAGCCAGCAAGAATTCAGCCTTTTTCACGCTGGCGTCATCAGAAAATTTATTAGCAACGGCTAAAAGCGCTTCGCGGTAACCGCTGGCGAATTCTGCATGTACGGCACCGGATTTATCCACTGCCTCAATGTTGTCGAATTCCTGGCTTACGATCCGCGCAAGCAAGGTGTAATCAGCTTTCCTCATTCCGCAACATCTCCAAATTTTGGGGCGTGGATAACGTACCCATATGCGAAACAAAAGGATATGGCCTCCTCACGGTCCGCAATGTATTTAATTGCGCCACAAGGGTGCACACATTTGTACTTCAGATCGTTAGGACTATTCATTTTGTGTTACCTTTTGCTAAATCGTTAGACGTGAAAAATCACTTCAGCTACTTGACCTATACGGTCATTGCCGCCATTGCCGATATTGATACGCCCGCCGTTTTGCGCGTAATACGCCAGCACTTCGTCAGCGGTACCGTTTATCCGTGTAGACACTGAATCGATAGCGCCATCATCAAACAGCACTTTTACAGTGATGCTGTGTGTTTTCATTCTGTTTCGACCTTCACATGACATGTACTTAAAACGGGAACGCTTTGCAACCGTTGCCCACATCCAGACAATTCAACGTAAGCTGGGCCGGCGTCAAAAAGCACATCTAAAAACCCCTGATTGCGCCCAACTATGGTACCGGCAGCGCCAGCAGCTACATGTAACCGGCCATCAATCCAATAAACATTTTCCCGAATGATCACCCGGTTAAGGTCAATTGCTCCATCGATAGTTTCAAGTATGGATTTCATTTTTTTTGTCTCAGTCTAAACAGGTGATTGTGAAAACATAGAAGCCCTTTCTAGGCCTGTTTTCAACGTGAATTGCGCCCATTGCGGGGGCTGCTTGCTTCACTGCCTTGCGTATCGTGGATGCATCAATCCGGCTATCCGTGGATATCATCACAACACCAGCAGCAACGCCCACATCACAATGCAGGCCGATACGTTTTAAACGGGCCATGCAATCAGCAAACTGTACGGCCTGCATTTCACTTTTATTTGTTTGCATTGCCGGCACCTTTAACGATGTAGACATGCCTGATATGCCCTTCAGAACGGTCACCAATTACAGTAAGTAGTTCGAGAGTTGATGTGTTCAAACCGGCCTTGCGCAATGCATCAGGGACATATTGCCCCCGGTCGTTGCCATAGCCTATTTGCGCACGGCGCTTGGCTTCGTACAGCGTGGAAGATGCGCGCATTAAATCGGCATCAGCATCGCGGTACCCAAAGACGGTATGTAACGCGGTGGGGTTGCCGTTTGTGTCGTGGCTGAAGTTATCCAGAAGTACGACATATTTAGCAAAGTTTGGTTGTGCCATGGTTACACCCCTTGCAGTTTGTTAGCGAAATACAGGCCTGCTTCAATAAGCAGAGTGAGAGTTATTACTGTGATCATGTTCGGCCCCATGTGAGTGTTTAGCGAATGAATTGATTATATGCCCCTCTATTCATTTGCACAAGGGATTTATAAATTTTTTTTAGTGTTTGCTAAATATATGCCGAATAAAGACAAGCGCTAATTCGCGTTTTGCTCGGTGTTCTAAGGGGTTATCAATTACTAAGGTCTATATACAATAGGCATGCATACATTCATGGCATGACCACACTGCGGGGTGATAGGTACTAAGGGGTGCCAACAGGTACCAGGTAGAGCTAACCACCAGGGCATGCCTACATTTCCCATTTCTGAAAATTCGGAATTAAGTATTAGCAGGCACTAATAAGCACAGTGCACAATGCACCAGGTAGACCAGGAGTCAGACATCGCGGCGCCATGCATAGATATACCAACAATCAAGCATAAAAACCTTAAACGAAACATTCTCTCACCACATTAAGCATTTAGTAAATGTTTAGTCTGTTTTATGCATCCACAGCCATATATTCAAACAGTCAGGGGACCCTGAGAACTTTTTCTGATATACGGGGGCGCGGAGCCTCGGTCATCGGCAGTTTTTCAATTTGCTAAACTTGGCTACCAATTGTTTTAGCATTTGCTATATTTAGCAAACGTTAATAGCTAAATGAGCCAACAATGCACGGAGATGACGACTTTTCAGATTTAATAGGCCCACCAACAACCAAGCCAAATAATGGGCATGGCGGCAAGCGCGAAGGCGGTGGCGGAAGGACTAAACGAGTCCGCACGGCAACCGAAGACAACCAGATTGCCTATGCCAAGTCACGCGCCTTACACGAAGAACAAAAGGCCAAGTTGGCCGAACTTGAATACAACATCAAGTCGGGTAAATACCTGCTGCGCGAAGATGTCCAGCGCGCCACGGCCACGGCTTTCGCTACCGTTTCTCAAACGCTTCGGTCTATTCCCGACAACCTCGAACGGCAATTGAACCTGGCGCCAGAAGTGGCCGAACAAGTCGGCATCCAGATCGATGAAGTCATGGGCTTGCTGGCCGAAGAACTCGAAGCACTGAATAAATCCAACATGCCTGAACTGATCCAGATAGGAACGACCGATGCCTGATATCGCAATACATGATGTGACAAGCGGTTACTCGGCTTTTCGTCCACCGAAGCGCGTCACTGTAGCCGAGGGCGCTGCAAAGACCCTGTACATCAAACAGCCAGGCGGATATAACGGCTACTGGTCGCCGGCAGAAACACCGTACATGATCGAGCCGATGAACATGATGGCAAGTCGCCGGCATGAGGCCGTATCGTTCATCGGCCCTGCCCGTACCGGTAAAACAGTCGGCTTGCTGGATGGCTTTATTGCCTATGCCGTGACATGCGACCCTGGCGATACGTTGATTATCCAGATGACGCAGGAGAAAGCACGGGAGTTTTCCAAGCAGCGTATTGATAGGGCGCTACGTCACTCCCCTGACCTCGCGGCCCTTAAAAGTTCCAGGGCAAACGACGACAACACCCACGATAAGACATTCAAAAACGGGATGACCTTGAAAATAGGTTGGCCAACGGTGTCGCAAGTATCCTCCTCAGATTACCGGTATGTGCTGTTGACCGACTATGACCGAGTGCCGGATGACATCGACGGCGAAGGTGCACTGTTCCCCCTGGCAAAGAAGCGTACCACTACGTTTCTGTCCAGGGGCATGACGGCAGTAGAGTCATCCCCCGGCAGGCCGATAGAAGATCCGTTCTGGAAACCGGCTACCTCGCACGAAGCACCACCGGTAAAGGGTATCCTTGGCATATACAACACAAGCGACCGTCGGCGCTGGTACTGGCAGTGCCTGGACTGCTATGAACACTTCGAGGCAAAGCCAGGTCTTGACCTTTTCAACCTGCCGCCAGATGACGAATTGCTGGCTCTCGTGCGGACCACCGACATCGATCTGCTGGCGAGGGAACACGACACAGTGAAGTGCCCCCACTGCGGTTCCATCGTCAACGCAAAGCACAAGTATGAACTGAACCGGAACGGCCTATGGTTGCCAGACGGTGTGTACATTGATTCTGATCGGGTGATCCAGGGCACGCCAATGACATCAAACATCGCTGGGTACTGGCTTGGCGGCGTAGCGGCGGCATACCAAAGCTGGACATCGCTGATTGTCCGGTATTTGCAGGGCCTACGCTCGTACGCACAATCAGGTGACGAAACAGCCTTGCAAGCGACGGTCAACACTGATCAAGGCATGCCGTACACCCCGCGAATTTTGATCGAGGCGGCGAAAGGAACAGAAGACCCATCCAAACGTCGTGAAAAAGACCTTGAAAGGTTCCTTGTCCCGGAAGAAGCGCGTTACCTAGTCGCATCTGTTGATATCCAAGGCGGTTCAGGTGCACGCTTTGTGGTCCAGGTACATGCCGTCGGCGAAAGTATGGAACAGTGGTTGATTGACCGATACAGCATTGAACTGTCAAAACGCGTCGGCATGGGCACTGACTTTGCTCCTGTAGACCCAGCATCGTACCAGGAAGACTGGGAATTACTGACTGAACAGGTGGTTATGGCTACATATCGGCTGGCCGGCGAGGAAGACAGGGAAATGCGTATCAAAATCGTGGTCGTTGACACCGGTGGCGAACATAAAAAAGAGAAATTAGGGTTCAGCGAAAAGAAAGTCGGCGTGAGTGAGAAGGCGTACCAATGGTACCGGAGCTTGCGCACAAGGGGTTTGCACGGCAAAGTGATGCTGATCAAAGGTGCATCCACTCCCAAAGCCCCCCTCTTCCGCCCCACGATGGTTGGCGCACAGATTAAAGGCCAGGAAGGTGACGTGCCGTTGTACCTACTGAACACCAACACACTGAAAGACCAGGTGCAAACATCCCTGAAACGTACCGAGTACGGCCCTGGATACATGCATTTCCCCTTGTGGCTTGGTCAATGGTTTTTTGACGAATTGCAGGCCGAAGTGCGGAACGCAAATGGCACATGGATGAAGGTAAAACGTCGGAATGAGGCACTCGATTTGAGCGCTTACATCCGCGCCGGCTGTATGCGCCTGGGTGCAGACAAGATAGAGTGGTCAAACCCGCCTTCTTGGGCTGCACCCCTGTCCCAAAACACTGATGTGATCAGCGCGCAGCTACGTCGGAAGTTGCAAGAGGCCAATGCGTCAGGCATAAAGACAGTCAGACCACCTCGCCGGAGAAGTTCTGGCAGATCAGGGTACCTATCCTGATCACTTTTTGTCTAAGGCATCGCGCTCGGCACGTAGCCGAGTGCTGTCTGCTTCCACTTCCTTGATTTTGTTTGCGTAGGAATTCGCTACTGAGATGGATTCGGTAGCGTCTGCCTGCTTCTTCGTTGCTGCCGTCAAATCGCTACCACCCTTATAAGACCGATTTTTCAAAGCCGCAAGGTCAACATCCATTTGCTGATTTAACTGGCGAATCTTTTCCTGGTTGCGTTCAATGTCATCTGTGATCAGCTTTTTCTTGATACGAACGGTACTTTCGTCACGCGCTGATGTGACCGATGCAGATGTTTCACTCTTAACAGACGGTGCCGCGCCTCTTTCGTACTTCACTTCAACAGGCGTGCCAGCACCTGGGCATGGTTTGTCACGCCAAACGGTGTTTCCGTCAATCTTGCATTTATAGACCTCGGCCTGCGCAGCCGAACTAAGTACAGCCAGTACAAAAACAAGTGCGATACGCATAATTCCCCCAGATAAGGGACTTATTTTAATACTAATTTGTGGAGACTTCGACAAGTTTCTGTTTCAAGAGCAATTTTGCCGCTCTATCCAGTCCTTCAGAGAAGTTGCCATCTCCAAATGCCGAAAGTATCGCCTCGGTGGAGTCGGTAACTGTGCATTTTTTAGGCTTCTTCGGTCCCATCTCACCCACCGGACGGCCAGCCCCTTCACGTGCTCCGCCCCTCTTTTTGACTTCCATAGTAACCCCGCTGTTTATTGATATTGATAATATGCCCCTATTATCTAATCAAGTCAAGAATTCTGTCCACTGGCTGCGTATTTTTTTATCGCCAAGAATCCATAGAACTGAAAAAAGGATTCGCCATGGCCGTAACACAAGCAGACATCGACGCGCTGGACAAAGCAATCAGCCGAGCTGAAAAGATCGTCAAGCTGGATAACAAGTACGTCGAGTACAAGTCAACAGAGCAAATGATTCTCGCACGGGACACATTGCAAAAGCAATTGAACCAGGCGACGCCACGCACTCGGATTGTGTACTACACGCAGACAGGGCGGGCCTACTGATGGCAGGCAAAACGTCAAAAACTGCCATCGTCGCACAGACGCCTACGTTTTCCCCAACTGTGCTAAACGCCATGAAAGCCATGGCGCGGTATGACGCTGCGTCTACTGGTCGCCGTCTTCGCAGTTGGAACCCCCCAGCTTCTGGACCTAACACCTCGATAGAGAATATCGAAAAGCTGCGTAGCCGCAACAGAGACGCAGGTCGCAACGAATGGGCAGCGGAAGCCGCAACACGATTGCGCGTTGTGGATATGGTCGGCACAGGTATTGTTGCCCGACCCAAGACGAAGCGTGTTGCACTGAAACAGACACTTAGCGGACTGTGGGAAAAGTCTCTCAAGGAAATTGATGCCGACGGCACCAACAATTTTTATGGGATGCAAGCCCTGGCCTGCCACTCCTGGGAAGAGTCCGGCGAGGTGTTCGCACGTATCCGTGCGCGCAGGATGTCGGACCCAGTAGCAGTACCTATTCAAGTGCAGTTGCTTGAAGCGGACATGGTGCCCATGTTGAATACGGACACGTACACCGGCCTGCCAACGGGTAACCGAATTCGTTACGGCATTGAGTTGGACCCCATTGGCAGGCGGGTTGCGTACTGGGTCTACAAGTCACACCCTGGCGACAACATCGCCAGCACTTTTGACGCTTCATTGCTGACACGGGTACCGGCAGACGAAATGATTCACGTCTACCAGGCGAAGCGCCCCGGCGCACTGCGAGGTGTTCCGGATGGCACATCCTCAATTGTGCGGATGAAAACTGTATCTGACTTCGACGATGCGGTCACGGAAAAAGCCAAGATTCAAAACTTGTTTGCTGGCGTGATACACAGGCCGGCACCAACAGCGGGACAGCTAGGGACGGACCCCCTCACAGGCCAAATAATCGAATACGCAGAGAACAATATGCCAATGGTTGGTTTAGAACCTGGTGCAGTAATTGAACTCGCTCCGGGCGAGGAAATGACTTTCTCAAACCCACCAGCCACGGGCGTTGGGTACAACGACTATACCCGTGTTCAGAATCTAGCCATTGCTAGTGGCCGTGGTGTTCCCTATGAAATGCTGGCCGGCGACATTGTGAATGTGTCTGATAGAACGCTGCGCGTCATCATTCAAAACTATCGCAGGGCCATAGAGCAAAAGCAATGGCTGGTCCTTATTCCGAAACTTTGCCAAGCCATTTGGGATGCCTGGGTAGACGCAGCCGCGCTGATTGGCCTGATTTCATTGAGCGATGTGGACGAAGCCAAACGGGTGCAGTGGTCGCCACAAGCGTGGGCTTACATCCACCCTGTTCAAGACGTTGCGTCCAAAGTGGCCGAGATAGACGCCGGCATTACCAGCCGCGATATGGTCATTAGCTCCAGAGGTGATGACCCCGACGAAGTAGATGAATCACGGGCGGAAAGTCAGGCAAGGGAAAAATTGCTCGGACTGGTCGCAGCGGTCCTTGCAAATCCAAAAATCAAAGCTGAACTCGAAAAATTAATGTAACGGAAGAGGTAAAACGATGGCTGCAACAACACCAGATGTCATGATCCCCAAAGGCACATGGACAAACCTTCACGCTGGAACAGGTATCGCTGTGGGTACCGCAGTGACAGTGGAAAACAAGGGCAATTTTTACTGCCTCCTTGCAATCTCAAGTACAGCGCCGGCGTCCCCAACCCTTGGCGCAATCCTCTTTCCAGGACCAGAAGGATTTTCACGCGCCGTGAAAGCCAGTGAGCCTGGGTTATGGGCCTACTGCCCTGACGGCACAACAACGGTACTCGTGCAGGGATAAAAGAATTTCATCCACTGGCGACACGTTGCAACGCGCCCATAGAATCGGCTAAACATTAAAAAGGGGTAATACCTTGAAAAACTGGTACACAATCAAGGCGCAGGCAGGCGCAACGAACGCAGAAATTACCATCCACGATTACATTGGTAATTGGAACATCAGTGCGTCTACTTTCCTATCCGATTTGAAAGCGGTTGGATCGTCCAACCCTGGCTTGAAAAATCTCGATGTGTCGATCAATTCCCTTGGCGGTAGCGTTATTGATGGTGTTGCCATTTACAACGGCCTCCGCTCTTTTGCCGAAAAAACTGGCGCAACGATCACCACCAATGTAATCGGTATCGCTGCCAGTATTTCCAATCTGATTTCGCAGGCTGGTGACAAACGAAAGATGGCAAAGAATGCGTTTGGCATGGTGCATAGCCCCTTGGCTACAGCGCAAGCCAATGCCAACGGCATGCGCGATCTGGCAGACCTTCTGGATAAGTTCGAGGGTTCCATCATCGGCACCTATGTGCAACGCACAGGGAAAACCGCAGATGAAATTAAAGCGCTGTTTGATGCCGAAACTTTCATGACAGCCGATGAAGCATTGGCCCAAGGCTTTATTGATGAAATCACTCCGGCAGTGACCTTGACGGCAAGTTTCAGCCTTGACAATCTGCCCGAAAAAATCGTTGCGATTTTCAACAACACCAACGACAAAACGGACAAAGGTACGAAGGCCCCTGAATCCAAACCTGTAACAAAACCTGAAACGAAACCAGAAATGAAAACAGACCCTAAAGCAGACGCCGGTACCACTTTCGCCAATTCCATCTTGGCGCTGTCGAAGCAGTATGACATTGAAGCGCACGCAGAATCCTTTATGTTGGACCTGAAACTGACCACCGTCGACCAGGTAGAAGCCGCAATGAGAGAAGCTGTTGAAGTGCGCGACCTTTGTGTGTTCGCCAAGATGCCAGATCAAGTATCTGCGTTCATTGCAGAGCGCGTTACGTTGGTGGAAGCGCGCAAGCGCCTGGTTGATATTCGCGCTGAAAAGTCCGACAAGACACATGTGGACAACACAACGCCTATTGACGCGAAGGGTAAAACCCAAGAAAACGCTGGCGGAACACTCAGCCCGTCCAAGATTTACGAAGCACGGGCGAACTTCGGCAAAGCCACCAAGTAACAGAATCAAGTTATCCGAATCCAAGCAGCCGGACTAGAACGAGTCACACCGGCGGCAGTCATCACCGTTAGAAATACGTGACTCGTAACCAGGCAAATAAGGAGAAGTAAGTATGTCGAATACATTCACAGAGGGCACCCACACCGGAGAATGGTTGTTGTCCGAAGCAAACGGCACCCAAAGCCGTGACAAGGCGACTTTGCTGGCACAAACAGCCGGTTTGCCATCAGGCCAGGTGCTGGGCAAGGTAACTGCGTCAGGTAAGTACACAAAGTACGACAACACAAAATCGGATGGTACCGAAACGGCAGCAGGCGTTCTGTACACCCAAGTGGGCATCACTTCTGGGGATACGCAAGTTGCAATCATCTCGCGTAACGCAGAAGTGGCCGGTGGTCGTTTGACAGGTTACGACGTAGCCGCCAAGCCGGAATTACTGGTACTGGGCATCGTGGTGCGTTAATTCGCCCTCATATTTAGCAATTGCTAATTTACTGAATAAATATTTTACGAAAAGGTAACAACGATGGCCACCATAGACATCTTTAACAACGACGCATTCAACGTAATTTCGTTGACTGGCACGATCAATGACACAAAATACAAGCCAGAACGGTTGGGCGAACTCGGTTGGTTCGATGAAAAAGGCATCAACACGCTGTCTTTCTGGATCGAACGCAAGGGCAATCAGTTGGCCCTGATCCCTAACACACCACGCGGCGCACCAGGCATCGTCAATCCGATCAACCGCTCGAAAGGCATCCTGTTTGGTGTGACGCATTTGCCTCAAACAGACGCCATCATGGCAGATCAGATTGCAGGCGTCCGCGCATTCGGTACCGAATCCGAATTGCAAACCATGCAGGGCGTCGTCAACGAGCGCTTGCAAACCATGCGCGATAACATCGACGTGACACTGGAATACCATCGTATAGGTGCGCTGAAAGGCGTTATTCTTGATGCAGATGGGTCTACGGTGATCGAAGACCTGTACAACCGTTTCAATTTGACACAACAAACCAAAGCCATGGCGTTGACAAACGGGGCAACGGATGTCAAGCAGAAAACCATCGAAGCAACACGACTGATCGATGAAGCCCTGGGTGCCGTCCGTTACACAAGTCGTCGCGCCCTCTGCTCTCCAAGCTTCTTGGATAAACTGGTCGCCAATAAAGCCGTTAAGGCCGACTTCGACCGTTTCAATAACGGCTCGTTCCAGCGTGACGATTACCGCACGGGTTTCCCATATGCTGGTGTGTACTGGGAAGAGTATCGCGGCGGCGTTGGTGGTCAGTTGTTCATCCCTGATGGTAAAGCGTACCTGGTACCCGAAGGTGTCGCCGGCATGTTCCAAACCAAGTTTGGCTTTGCCAACTACATGGAAACCATCAACACGGTAGGCCTGCCGTACTATGCACGTCAGGAAGCCATGGCAATGGGCAAGGGCATCAACCTGGAAGCACAGTCAAATCCGTTCTGCATCAACACACGTCCAGACTGTGTGATCGAACTGACTGCATAACCATGGATGATCCGTTCGCACGGATGACAAAAAGCATCTTCGCTCAACTGGGCGGAGATGCTTTTTTACGTGGTACTGAGCCGTGCAGTATCGAAATTTCTCATGGTGTTGAAGTGGTCACCCCTGGCGAGTACAGCGACATCGTGGCGCATAGAACCGTGGCAAACATATCCTATGAGGATTTGCCAAAACCACAAAAAAATGACGTTATCTCTGTTGGCGGCACCGAGTACCATCTTGACGCCCTCCTAAAAGATGACGGCTATTCTGCGCGCTGGGTAGTGCTATGAGTGTCAGCGTTTCCGCCAACCTGAATGATCTTATCGCCTTGCGCGATGATCTAAAGATCACCCCCCAAAGGCTGGCGGAAATCGCTACACAAGCCGTCAATCACACCGCGCTTCAGGCCTTGCAAAACAGCCGCAAGCTTATCGTCAACCAGGTCAATCTACCGGCGCAATATGTTGAAGAAAAAACACAGCTACAACAAGCCACAGAACAAAATCCTATTGCCATCATCACGGCCCGGGGGCGAGGTACGCAGCTTGTTCGGTTTGACTCGAAGCAGATCATCACACCGGCAAAAAACCCGAAAAAAGCAAAAGGCGGCGGACCTGGCGGCATCCCATCGGGGTACAAAGCAGCCGGCGTATCGGTGAATGTAAAACGCGGCGCAGCCAGGGCAGAACTGCCCCACGGCTTTTTCATGAAACTGCGCAACGGCAACGGCTACGGCCTTTTCACCCGCTCACCGGACGGCAAAATCCGCAATCGCTATGGGCCTTCAGTTGACCAAGTGTTCGTTGGCGTGATCCGCGATACTTCGCCGCAAATTGCAATTGATCTTGAACAAGATGTTATCGCCCGGTTGGACGGGCTGTTAGGAAAATGATGGCAACAAAAGCAGCGCAAATCGCCTCGAAAATAGAGGAAAAAATAAGGGGCATTCTGACCACCAACGGTTTTGAAACCAATATAGGTGAAAACGTGTATCGGGGTCGCATCCACCCGGACGGCATGAAACTGCCATTCACGGTCATTGGTGAGGCAGATGACAATCCAACGGGTTCCACGAGTCGGGGCACTGAAACACGCATATCGCAAAGGTACATCCTCGAAGCAACTTTGAATTGCGACAGGGATAACCCTAACGACGCGGCCCACCAGGCAATAGGCGATCTTAAAAAAGCCATTTTCAAGGACGTGGCGAAAACTGCGCTGCAAACGCTGGGTGGCCTGGCAATCAGCGTTGCCTATAGCGGTAGGATGATATCGCCAAGACCGGACGGCACAGCCATGGTAACGGCATCGATCACCATCACCGTTGACTACACCGAGAATCTGGCAGAGCCATAGAATTCTGTCCACTGGCTGGGAAAACTTCATCTGATTAATGTGGTACACGCGCCAGTTTTGGCGACCACGTTAATTTTTATGGAGAGCTAAAATATGTCCACCGGATTCTTAGGCGCAGGTGATGTGTTCATCGAAAAATTCGACCCGGCGACCGCAGCATGGTTGCCGGCTGTCGGGCCTTACGAAACAAGCAAGTTGGAAATCAAAATGAATTCCGATTTGAAAGAGCAAACAAGTAAGCGCAAAGCAACCTACGGCCAGACAACCACGTCGGTAGCCTTGCCAAAGCCAGCCGATTTTTCAATCGAATTTGCACAGGTAGACGCAGAAACCCTGCAAATGGCACTGATGGCCGAAGCGACAACTATCAACCAGGCGTCAGGCACCGTAGCTGATGAAGTAGTCGTGGCTAAAGTCGGTGCGTGGGTAAAACTGGCACATGATAACGTGGCCGGCACCGGTGTCGTGGTGAAAAATTCCGCAGGCACAACGACGTATGACAAGGACGTTGATTACGAAATCAATTATCGCCTGGGCATGCTCCGTGCGTTGAAAGACAGTGATATCGCTGATCTGGCCAGCTTGAAAGTCAGCTATGGCTATAACGCCGTAACAGGCACCTTGCTTTCTGGTGCCAAGGTCAACCAGATCAAGATTCGCATCACGATGGATGGTGTGAACTTTGCCGACAACTTGCCAGCCGTGTTGAAAGTCCATCAAGCTGTACTCTCTCCGGACACTGCATTTGACTTCTTGTCCAACGACTTCGGCAAAGTGGGCCTGAAAGGCCGCATGGAAACCCCAGCAGGCAAGTCTGAGCCATTCACAGTGGCGATGCACGACACCGTGTAATCAATCAGGTTGTAATGTGAAGCGACTCGCAAGGGTCGCTTTGCAATGCAACTTGCGAGGTGAAACGTGACTGACCGTGAAATTAATTTAAAGATATCCGCCAATGCTGACGGTGCGGATAAGATAAAAAAGCTTGCGGACGAGGTTACGGCTCTTGTCAAGACGGGCGGAGATGCCGCACCCGCATTTAAGCAACTGAGCGACGAGTTAGACCAGCTTGCGAACCAGCAAGCCCTTGTGACCAAGTTCGCTGACCTCACCGAAAAATCCAAAGCACTCCAGCAGAGCATTGAAACGCTGACACAAGCTACGGTCACGTCTACGGAGTCCGTTGCGAGTCGCCGTAAGGCGTTGGACGAAGCCATTGCAACCGAGCGCAAGAGCGCCGAGTCGGTCAACCTGGTCAATACAGCTATCCGGGATGCCGAAGTAGGTATGCGCCAGGCAAAGGCAACTATTGCCAGCTACAAAGCGGAAATCGCAGCAAGTGGTGACGTAACAGACAAGCAACTCATTGGTCTGAGAGATGCCAACATCGAATTAAAGCAGTATGCAGCCGCCCTCGCCGCTTCCAAGTCGGCGTTGGATGGTGTTTTGCCAGCGCAGATACAAAATGCGGAAGCCTTGAAAGAATCACAACTTGCAATCAGCAAGGCATCAGCCGAGTACGACCGGAACAAAGCAAGCCTTGCTGATCTGGAAGGCAAGTACACGCAACTGACCGGCGCCGTTGGTGCCGTCGAAAAGGAAATGACTGCCGCAGGGTTGGCATCTACCGAAGTGGCCACTGCGCAAGCCAGCATGGCAACCGGTGTACAAAAAGTCACTGAGGCATTCAACGCGGAACGTGCCGCCCTCGAACAAAAAATCGCAGCGGACAAGGCCGAGGTGGAAGCCCTTCGACTGGCAGACGCGGCCTACAAGGAAAAAACAGCGACAATCAGGGCGAATGCTCAACTACAACAAGAATTGATCAGTCTTGAAAAAGCAGAGAATCAAGTTCAGATCGAAAACGCAAGGGCCACTCAGGTCGTCGCCCAAGCCAAAAAGGATGAACAGACCGCAAGGGAATCTGCGTTGACAGTGGGATCCCTTGAACTGAAAAACAAACAATTGGCTGTTGACGCAACCAAGTTGGAAGCGCTTGCCGAGGGTGAACTGATCCAGGCGAAACAAGAATACCTGCAAGCTACAAACAGAGAAACGGAAGCCACACAAGCCGATATCCTCGCGGCAAAAACAGCCGTAGAAAGTAAGCGCACTCTTGCAAGGGCAACGGAAGAGTCCCTAGTCGGCCTGCAAAAGGCGGCTGAGATAAACAACACTGAACGTGCCGCGCTGGAAGCCAAATTAGCCGCTGAAAAAGTCGTTGCTGAGTCAATACGCCAAGCGGATGCAGCCTATAAGGAACACACCAACACACTGCGCGCCAACGCACAAGTGGAACAAGAACTGATCACACTCGCCAAGGCAGACAACCAGGTACAAATCGAAGCCGCACGCACTACATTGGCGGCGGCACAGGCAAAGAAAGACGAGAAGGCGGCAAGAGAGGCCGCACTGAACATACGTCAGTTGGAAGTGCGAAACACGCAACTGACGGCAGATGCCCTGCGCGCTGAAGCCAGTGCCGAAGACCTGTTGATCCAGGCGAAACAAGAATACCTGCAAGCTACAAATAGGACAACCACGGCAACAGAAGCCGAAATAGTGGCCGAACGTCTGGCAGCAGATAGCAAACGCACCTTGGCCCGTGCCACATCTGACGCGGCGGCACGTCAAAACGAGTTCCAGCAAGAAGTCGGCAAAACAGGCGGCGTGATGTCCAAGGTATCTGGTCTGTTCCAGAGTGCCATTGCGCCAATTGTGGGCTTCATCGCCGGCATCACTGAATTTGTGCGCGTCAACATCGAACTGGAAAACATTGGCCGGACGTTGAAAGTCGTCACGGGGTCAACGCAAGGCGCAAAAGCCGAGATGGAGTTCATCCGGAAAACGTCAAATGACCTGGGCCTTGAACTCATATCGACGGCCAAGTCCTATTCGCAGTTTGCAGCCGCAACCAAAGGGTCTGCCATCGAGGGTGACCAGGCACGCAAGATATTTGTGGCAGTGGCGAACTCCATGGCGCTGGCAGGCAGATCGTCTGCCGAGATGGAGGGCGCACTGAACGCCTTGGCGCAGATGATAAGCAAAGGCACCGTGCAGATGGAAGAGTTGCGAGGCCAGTTGGGCGACCGGCTACCAGGTGCACTGAAACTCGCTGCGGATGCATCCGGCCTGACCACGGCCCAACTGATCAAGATGGTTGAAAACGGTCAGGTACTGGCGGCAGATTTGTTGCCCAAACTGGCTGATGCCCTAAACACCACGTTCAAACAAGCCCCGGGCGACATAGAAACCACCACGCAGGCATTCAACAAGCTACGCAACGCGATGTCTACCACGTTCGAGGATATTGGTAGTTCTGGCGCCCTGAAAGTATTTGTGGACATTGGTGCGGGGTTCGCCGCAGTGGTATCAGGCATTGGCAACACGCTAGCGATCTTCATACGAACTGCCGCTGCCTTCGTGGGATTTCTCACCAAAAACATCAGTGATGTCTATGACTTTTTCACAGACAAAGCGTTCTCCGCGCAACAGTTGTTGAATTCGATACTTGGGAACGTCGCTACTTTCGTTGACTCAGTTAATGGGTACGTGGACAGTGCGGCCACCAGCATTCGGCGCTTCACCGACTTGCTGCCGTTCATGAACAAGGAAGCCAACGCCGCGGGCGCAGGGGTGAAAGTGGTGGGCGATTCGGCACAAGCAGCCGGACAACAGGCCAAAGCATCCGGAGATAACTGGTTGGAATTGACGGGTAAATTTGCTGAGTACAACAAACAACTTGCAGAGCAAATCGTCACATCGGAAAAAGTGGTAGCAGCCCGTAAGGAAGAGGAAAAGACGGTACGCGATCTTGCAGACGCTGAAATCAACGAGTTATCACGTAAAAGCCAGGTGATCGAAGCAGCGAAGGCAACGGCTGTTGCCCTTGAAAATGTCGTACTGAAACGGCAGGGCGACCTATTCCAGACGCAAGAACAGATCACCAAGCTGGAAGCATACATAACCGCAAACAAAGATGTGTCAGCAGAGCATCTGAAACAAATCGAAGAACTTAAAAAACTGGCCGCTGCAAAAGAAGCGGACCTTGACAAGTCTCGTGCCGAAGCCTCCGCAGCCAGGTTGCACACAGAAGCGTTGATATCTGAAGGGCGCGCTATGCAAGACAACTCTTCCAAACTGGAAGGGTTGCGCGCCGTCTATCAGTTGATGGTTGTCCAGGTCAACGAATTGCGTAAAGCCAAGGAACAAGGCCTGAATGTCGATCAACAATTGATCGATGCACAAGTGCGCCTCGGCTCCGCAGGTAAAGCCTACCTCGACTCACTCAGTGATACGCACAAAAACCTACAAGCAAACCTTACGACCAAGATGGCAGAAAACAATCTGCAACAGTTGACCATCAAGTTGTCGATGGAGGAAGCCCGTAGCAATTTGGAAGTCGCCAAGGCCAAAGGGGACGAAGCTGGGGTGCGTCGCGCAACGAACGAAATGCGCCGTCTTGAAATTCAACTGGCACAACTCCAGGCACAGGCCCTGCGCGCTGAAGCAGAAGCAACCCTTGAAATGGTCAAGGTCAAGCGCGAAGAGTTGTTAGCACGGGGGCTGTTGACCAAGGCCGCAGAGATGGAACTGAAGGCCCAAGAGTTGGGCGCACAGGCCAAGAAAAAACAATCTGAGATATCAGACGAGGTGGCCAAGCGCCTAGAACGCCTGACCACAGCGCAGAATAGTTCCACCTCTGCGACCAACTCGCAAAAATCGGCATTCGATAGTGCAGCGACAGGTGCACAAGGAATGGCCGGCGCTTACGACAATGCTGCCGCATCGGCAACAAGATATGCAGCCGCTGCGCAAAAGGCCGCGAGTTCTTCGCCAAGCGCGCAACAAACGCGCACGATCACACGCGAGGACGGCACCACGGAAGTGCTACGCAAGAACGGGAAGGACACCTACGTTGATAGCCAGGGCATCACGGTAGGTGCCGACGGTCGCCCGACGAGCGTGGCATCTGACGGCAACGGCACTGCGCAGAAGGACGTAAAACTCGCACAGATGTTATACGACTTCACACAAGGTAAAACCGTTGCCGCAAACGCAGAAAACCTGGCATTGGCAAAAACCGAGTTGGAAGCCGCCAAGACCAACATGGAAGTGATGCAGCAATACGGCGCTCAATTCTCCCGCGCTGGTCAAGATGACGTCATCAAGGCATACAACCGTGCGCGATCTTTGGTTGACGCATTACAAGGCGGAGGCCTCGCAGGCCCAACCGGCAACCAAGGCAACGGCCCGTCAGGTGGACTGCGTTCTTACACCGTGAATATCAACATGGGCGGCAAAAACACCTCCCTAGGCGTCGCTTCGGAAAAAGATGCACTGGCATTAACCGACCTGTTAGGGCAACTTAGCAATGACAAATCAAGGTCCGCTTAATGACAACCCTTTCAGATGGCACAACAACGATTGAACTAGATCCCGATTTTTGGTGGAGGGACGAGTTCGACTGGCAACCGGTAGAGCAATCAGAAACGCGCACGATCACAGGCGCAATCGTGATAGAGGCCCACGCCCGTGTTGGCGGTCGCCCTATCACCTTGGAACCGCCCGACGAAAGTAGCGCATGGCTGTCTCGTGACGTGGTAACAGCCTTGCAAGCGTTCGCAGCCGTACCAGGCAAGGTGATGACACTGGCCCTAAACGGAACCGAATACCAGGTGGTATTCAAACGGGCTGGAGGGGACGCAGTATCTGCAAAACCTGTTGTCTTTTTCAGCAACGCAGCCGGTTCGGACTACTACCTGACCACCCTTAAATTTATGGAAGTTTAGAAATGACAATCTCCGCAGGCGACGTAAAACTTGTCAAGTCAAAAGTGATGGACGACGTACCCGAAGGTGGCGGACCGCCCACATCAGTAGCGATTATCGACGCCACGAGCAATGCCATTTTTGAGGACATCTCGGAAACAGCCAGGGCCGGCGGTCAGGTTAACCTGCGCAAACTCTTCACAGCCATCAACACAAACGATGTCGATAAATACTTTGGCGCAAATGTGATCGTTGCCGCTCCACCATCGGATGAAAAAGTGTCTATCACGCTGTTTTCCACCGGCCAGGTGTTTGATGTACGCGCATCCGCGAAAGGCCGTATCGAATCTTATTTGTCCATCGGCTCCCGGTATCCTGGTTATCTGTTCGGCGATCACATCGCCGGCCAAAGAATCGTTACCCTGCTTCAGCGCGAAAACATTGCGGTACCTGCCGTAGGCGATACCCTGGTGCTGCGCAAGAATCAGGACTTGCCCACCATGTTTGAGCAATACGTCAAAGTGATTGACGTGTCGTCCCGGGTACGCAATTTTACTGATAGCTCCGGAGACTTCACTCGGTTGGAAGTGTCGTTGGAATTGAGTGACGCACTCACCCAAGATTTCAACGGCTTGGACGCCACGAAGATAGAACCGACAGAGGCGATGTACGCGAACAAAACACGCCTTTTCAGTACGATTGTGGCCGATGCGGCCCGCTACTATGGAGTAGTCAAATCGGTTGAATCCGCAGCCATAGGTGACCTGGTTATCAAAGGTTCTGGAATATTCACGCAGTTGGTCCCAAGTACCAGGATTGAAGTGCCGATTGCAGATGCACGCATGAGTCAGCGCCAATCGGCTGCGATGAAAGCAGGTGAAGTGTCCAGCAATAACGTAGCAGCGGTGTTCAACACGTCACAGGCGTTCTTCGTCGGGGGTCGGGTTCTGCCTGGATCATTCTCCATCAGAACGGGCGGCGTTACCCTGAAGGACAAAGGCGGCGTGCTGATGAATGATAGCATTGCTGTCGGGGCTTTTGACTATGACAACGGCGTTGCCACACTGGCGACCAACGTATTTGGCACAGGAACGAACACTTTTACATTCGAGTACATCCCCGCTGGCACCCCAGTATCCATAACCAATTCGGTAGGCGTACCTGTAACGGCTCAAGGTCAGCGGTCAAACTGGGTGTTCACAGTCGATTCGATACCCGCACGCGGCACTACCCTTGTGAGCTTCAGGGCTTTGCAAAAATGGTATGTGCTGTCTGATGACGGCTCTGGCGCGTTGCGCGGCGCGGATAGCGCTGTGGGTGCGGGTACGATCAATTTTCCAACAGGCACGATATCAGCCACGCTGGGCACACTGCCGGACGTTGGTAGTCAAATCATCATCCAGTGGGTGGATTCAACTGGCGCACGCCCACTAAACGCCATCCCTTTGCAGGCAGGCTCCCTTGGCAAAGCGTTCGGCAAAGTGGCGTTGATCAACGATGCAATCAAGCCTGGGGCGCTGACGCTGACATGGAACGATGGTACGTTGCGGACAGCGACTGACTCCAACGGCACATTGGTCGGCGATGCATCCGGAACAGTCAACTACACGTCTGGAAAGATCGTATTCCGTCCAAACACCCTGCCAGCTATAAATACCGAGGTAACAGTTTCGTCCACTAACGCAACGGCGAACACGGGTGGTGTCAACCTGTTCACCGATGGTGGGGCAAACTGGACTCTGACAGTCACTGCGCCGATTCGTCCTAAGACATTTGAGATGTCCGTCTACACCAAAGCACTTGGCGTCAACTGGCTGAACGAACCTGTCCTGCAACGCAAATTAATGCGCGTCTATGACAACGGCGCTGGCAATTTGCAAGTGACCAGTGGGACCACAAACCTGAACGTCGGCACGATCAACTATACAACGGGCGCTTGCGTGTTGTTCAAAACGACCACGGGATACAACAAGGAAGATGCCGAATACCTAAAAAACGACCTGTTAGCGGATGGCACCATCGTGTTTGGTCGCTTCACCGGTCGGAAAATGTATTTCAGAGATTTAACCATATTAAACGGTCCGGAGATTTAAGAATATGAGTACAGAAACAGGTGAAGATGGTGCGAAAACCACGTCATGGCAATGGTGGTCAGGTGATCAAACCCGCGCAGGAGAATACCGCTGTGTGGGTTCTGATGGGACCGGTCAATCCTACACCTTCAACGTAGACAGTTTGTTTATGCAAGGCAGTCCGGCACCGGTATCATTCAAGTTGGGCGGTCAGCGCTACTTCATCTCAAACGACAACACACTGGTGCGCAATCCATCTGTCGCAACTGGCGTAGGCACGAACTGCGGATCAGTCGGCACTGTGGCCAATGACTTTGGCGTTATCATGACTTCGTGGGCCGCAGGCACTGCAAACACACCGACAGAAATCAGCGGCGTTGATCCAATCGGATTGACGGCAGTGGCCGATGCGGTCACATTCCGTACTGCCGTGGCACCATTGTTTAACGGGGGGTTCAGCATCTCTGGTGTTTTCCAAGACGGTTCGACCTTTAGCGGCACACCAGATATCCACGGCATAATCAACAACACATCTGCTGGCATCTTTGGCAATGTTGATTACAACAACGGTATCGTCACATTGCGCTTTGGTACCCCAGTAGACGACTCGCATGCTCATGACCCTGGCGTGGTTGACCTTACTTACCTGGGCATCGCTGGCCTCAAATACGTGAAAACCAAGGCCGTGCAGACAGATACCCTGCGGTATAGCGCCGTAGGCTATTCGTACCTGCCGCTTGATCAGAACATCCTGGGCCTTGATCCAGTGCGCCTCCCCACAGACGGCAAGGTACCCATCTTCCGTGTCGGTAACTTCGTGGTCGTCGGCCATACTGCGACCGTCGGGCCTATGACTGTATCTAATGGCCAGGTCATCAACTGCGCAAGGGTCCGCCTGTCACGCGTTCGTGTCATCGATGCTGATGGACACATCATAAATGCTGGCTACATCCAAGACCTGGAGGCCGGCGCGGTAGAATTTATCGACGTATCTGGCTACGTTCAACCTATCAAAGTAGAACATCGTATTGAAGATATGGCTCTTGTGTCCGATGCGCAGATCAATGGGCAATTGAGTTTGTCCCGTCCTCTCACCCATGACTACCCGGTAGGGTCTTCGATATCCAGCGCGTTGATCATTGGCGACACCCATGCGCGTGTGTCTACTTTGTTTGATCAGGCGACGTTCGATAACACATGGGCAGATACCGTTACAGGCTCCCCAGCCCAAGCGACGTACAACGATACGCTATTCCCGATCCTCGTTACGAACAAGGGCGCGCTGACAGAACGCTGGGCGCTGCGATTCACCAACACAACGACGTTCGACATCATCGGCGAACACACCGGCATTATCGGCGCAGGCAATACAGGTACTGACGCAGCGCCAAACAATCCGGCAACGGGCGCACCCTACTTCACTGTGCCAGCGGCAGGCTGGGGGTCGGGCTGGGCTGTTGGCAACGTGTTGCGTGTCAACACAGTGGGGGCAACGAATCCGATTTGGGTAGCGCGCACTATCCTGCAAGGTCCGCCAACATCCACAAACGATAGTTTCACTTTACTGGTACGTGGCGACGTAGACCAACCCTAACAGGCAGAACATGACAGATACAACAGTAAAATATTTTCACGATGGTATGGCCGGTGCGCCGATATTGAACGGGGTTGCAGGTAGCCTGATAGACGTTCTGGATGCCGTGCTGGTCAACGGCTGGGGCGTTGCCTCTGTCGGCACCATCGTTGTTGTGGACAACGTGGCGACGATGACCATTTCGGTCGGACACAGCTTTGTACCTGGCGCAGTCGCGCTGATCGCTGGCGCAACGCCATCCGGTTTGAATGGCGAATATCGGATTGCCTCTACCACAACGACCACAGCGACTTTCGCAACGACAGGCATCAGCAACCAGACGGCCACGGGCACAATCACTGCCAAAGTGGCATCAGCAGGATGGACCAAAGCGTTTTCAGGTACCAACCTTGCGGCCTACAAATCGGCAGACAGCACATCGACTATGGCATATCTGCGAGTTGATGACACTGGCACTACATCTGCCCGGGTTGTTGGATATACCGACATGACCGCGATATCCACCGGTACAAACCCATTCCCAACCAGCGCGCAACAATCAGGCGGTTTGTATTGGTCCAAGAGCGAGGCGGCATCATCCACTGCGCGTAAGTGGGTCATCTTCGCTGACGGAAAAACGCTGTACTTTAATCGCTTCAATTCATCGTCAAATACGCTGGCATGTGAAATGTCCATGTTTGGTGATCTGGCATCCGTCAGCGCTTCCGGCGATGCCTTCGGCTGCATGCTTACCGGCTGCGCAAATGAAAAATCAAATGGCAGCGCGGCGACTGTTGACCAGAATTTCTACTCGTCCATCGCGCCAGCCACGGCCTACATTGCCAAAGCATACAACGGCATAGGCGATGCGATCCAAGCTATCCGCACATTCCCAACAGCATTGGCAAATGGCGTTAGCAACTACAGCGGTCAGGTGACAGGCCCGAACGCAACACCCTACCCGAACCCGACTGATAACGGTTTGTATTTGGTTTTGTTCAACATCTCGGAAAACGATAGCAAGGCTTTCCGTGGCTTTATGCGAGGCATGTACGCAGTAGCACAGAGCATGCCCACCACAACATTTGCCACGCATGACAGTGTGTCCGGTGTTGCCAACTTCCCTGGCCGGGTGATGAAGGCAATTACCGCGAAGAACACAAGCACCAGTGTATACGGCACTGTGTTTTTTGACATTACCGGACCGTGGGGGTAATCGATGGCTGACATTTTTGAATCAAGTACCGTTCTGCGCGTTTCGTTCAACGAAGCGGACGGAACAACAACGCCAGTTGATTCCAGCGCGTTGGCAAATACGCTCGTACCGCACGACAGCGTGGTGATCAACACAGGCACAAGCGCGCATTACTCCGTGGCAGGAAATTTTCCGAACGGTTCCTGGTACGAGATAAGTAAGGATGCATCGTGGCTTGCGGGGGACTTCACCATTGAAGCATGGGTGATATTAGATAGCTGGAACACAAACGACCCTTATAACGTAATCTTGGCGCGCCAAGATACCGGGGGATTTGCGTTCAACTTCGGGCTAAAAGCGGAAGGACCGCAATGCTACATGGAAGATGTGAACGGTACGTCTTTCCACGTGGATTCCCTTGGCGCTGGTTTTACTTTTAATCTTCAGCAATGGCACCACGTAGCTGTGTGCAGGTCTGGGGCCACTTGCCGCATATTCGTTGACGGGGTGATGACGGGCACAAGTACTGGAACTACACTTCCAATAAAAAATCTGGGTGGGCAACCGTACTACATAGGACGGATCGGATACTCCACATTATATTTCTTAAACGGACGTATGTGCGATCTGCGCGTCACATCTGCCGCACGGTACATGGGAAACTTCGCTCCCCCGGCACCTTTCGGTTTGCCAGACGGCGACCCGCTCTATGCGAACGTCGCTTTGTTGTTGAAATTCGACGGCGCAGATGGCGCAACCTCGGTCGTAGACCAAAGTCCATATGCCAGGACGATGACCCGTGTCGGCACACCGGCTTTAAAAGCAAACATACGCAAGTTTGGAACAACAAGTTCGTATTTCAGCAATAGCATGGACGCATGGGGAACAGCTACCGACACGGCGCTGGACCTGAATACCGATTTTACGCTGGAAGCCTGGGTGTACCAAGTTGCAACAGGTTCCAGCACGAATGTGATACTCAGCCGGCGTGGTGGTTCCAACGTATTCAATTTCTCAGTGTACAGCGCTGGTGTTGCGCTTGAATTCTGGGAGCAAGACGGAACGTACAACTTGGTTGCCGGGGCAGGCACACCTGTACCTATGAATCAGTGGGTGCACGTAGCCGTATGCAGGATCGGTAACACAATAAAGACATACCGTAATGGCGCACTGGAAAACACAATGACCGGCGCACCAGTACTCTCACATGGGCTACCTGCGGACCTAGCCGTGGGGCGGGATGCGTCCACCAATGCGTACTACTTTCCTGGTTACATTGATGATGTTCGCATCACAAAAGGCGTAAGCAGATATACGGGTCCGTTCACTCCGCCTGATAGCCTGCCGTACTATTCATCGTTGGTATTGCGACCTGTCTCTGCCAATTGGTTTGGTCAACGTTTGCGCCGTATCGGTTTTGATGGCAATGGCCGCATCTCAGGCACCACAAAACTGAAGGGAACGCCAGCAGATACGCCCGTCAGCGAGAAAGTCCGGTTGATTCGGGAAAAAGATGGCCTTGTAGTCGGTGAGGTATGGAGTAATCCGGCCACTGGCGAATACGCCTTTGACCACGTAGATTCGTCATACAGGTACACCGTTGTGAGTTATGACAGAACGCATGGCAAACGAGCGGTGATCGCAGACAATCTGACTCCCGAATTAATCACATGACATTGCAAGTCTCACAAGCACATCTGGATGCGCGCCTTGCAGGTTCCCTTGCGCACCTCGACGCTGGCACAGGCCGCGCCAGGATACGCATTTATGAGGGTGTGCAGCCGGACCTGGGCGGTACCGCAACAAATTTGCTTGTCGAAATCACGTTGACCAAACCCGCTGGCGTGATTGCCAGCGGAGTTTTGTCGCTCACACAATCCGGCTCGGCTTTGATCATGCGAACTGGTGTGGCCACCTGGGCCAGGGTCATCAACGGCAACGGGGAAATCGCATTCGATTGCGACGTGACAGATGACACGGGAACCGGCATTCTGAAGTTATCCAGCACGCAGCTTTATGCCGGCGGTAACGTGCCTTTGCAGTCAGCCGTGATCGGGTAGCCGTGAGCGATACCGCGCTGCTATTTGAGGACGACCCGCTAACCAACCCATCGGAGTTGGTTTTTGGTTTTACACATGCCTATGTGCCAGTTGACCTGGTATTCAATTCGGCACCTATCGGCAACCCAACCGATCTGGTATTTGGCGGCGACACTGAAGCACCAGTAATCGACGATGTCTTTGCGAATGTTGCAGTGACGATGCCAAGCACGACGGTATCTGCAACTGCCAGCTACGCAAGCGACACGTCAAGGCCTATCGTCGGAAAAGTAAGCACCAGTTGGCAAGTTGCTGTAAAAACTTCCTCTGCCGTGACGACGGGTAGCCGCCCTATGAAGCGCATGCCGCTCGGTGCGCAGACCCGGTGGACAACGGCAAAGCGCAATGTGGAAGGTGTTACCAGCATCCTTAAAAACACGATGCACAGGGAACACACATCGGCGCTGTCCAAGTTCCAAGATGCGGCACCACTGCGCAATTCGTTCACAAGCAGTTTCCAGTCGATGCGGCCTATCGCCAGGGCCAGCCGCCAAACTGGATGGCAGGATGCCATACCACTCAGAACTGAAATACAGAACAGTTTCCAGTCGATGCGGCCTATTGCAAGGGCGAGTCGCCAAACTGGATGGCAAGATGCCGTCCGGCTTCAGCACGGCACAACTACCGGCTTTCAGAAAGCAAAGCCGCTGTTCGTCAACGAAAAGGATTTATTCCAAAAGGCGCGCCGTCCGCCCGCGGGTACTTCTGGTGGAAACGTGCCGCCTATCGGCAATCCTTGCTACACACCACCTAACGGCCTGCATGTTGACTTGCTGTTTAGCACAGCATGGAACGGCAGCACTAATTTACTGTTTCGCTGCGATCACGACACGCCTACCCCTGGCGGTCCTATCGTGGTCCCTATTCGGAGAGCATATATCGTGGTCAATAATTCTGAACTTACCCGTGTGTCTGACGGTGCGCCGGTACCAACGGACAACATGAGTCTGAAAATAGATATGGATAGCTGGACGTGGGGTTTTTCTGCATCAATGCCCTACACAAGTTACGAACTGATCAAGCGCGACTCCTCCGGCGACCCCGTTGTGCTGAATGCCAAGATCAACGGCCATAGTTACCGGATACTCGCGGAGACAATCAGCCGTGACAGGACATTCGGAAAAACAAGCATATCCCTTTCGGGCCGTGGCATCTCAGCGAACTTGGGCGACCCATACAGCCCTGTGCTTGGGTTCCACAACGGCATCACACGAACCGCGCAGCAATTGATGGTGGGCGCTCTGCAGTTGAACGGGGTGCCCATCGGCTGGGATGTTGACTGGCAAATTGATGATTGGCTTGTGCCATCTGGTTCCTGGGTACACCAAGGCACGTACATGAGCGCGATCACCACCATTGCCAATGCCGCTGGTGCTTTCGTTCAACCAGATCCCGTAACGCAAACGCTACACATCTTGTCGCGTAACAAGGTCAAGCCATGGGAGTTGAACGACTCCACGCCAGATATCATCCTGCCGTCAGCGCCAATCATCCAGGAACAAGAAAGCTGGGAAGACAGAGCCGAATACAACTCCGTATATGTCTCCGGTTCCACGACCGGCGGTGTTTTGGGCTTTGTACGTCGCGCCGGCTCAGATGGCGCCAGCCCTGCGCCCATGGTAACTGATGCATTGATTACCAATGTCATAGCGGCAAGGCAGCGCGGTATATCAGAACTGAGTAAGTTCGGCAGAGTGAAAAAGTATCAACTCAGTTTGCCGGTGCTGGAGGAAACGGGCCTGATCCTCCCTGGCAAGACGGTGCGGTACACGTCGGATGGAATTACGGCAACTGGCGTGGTGAATTCCATGTCGGTTAATGTCGCTTTACCTACCGCACGTCAAACCATCGGCATTACCACATATGTCTAACCTGTACGCCCTCTTTAAAAGCATTTTGCCCAACACCCCCTTGCTCGTCGGGACAGTCGTTTCCGTCGTGACAGGTGGTGTGTATGTGCAAGTGCCGGACGGCGCGCAGGTATTCGCAAGGGGCACTGGTGACGTAGGTACGAAAGTATTTGTACGTGACGGTGTGATCGAAGGTGTCGCACCTAATTTATCAATCGAAGTGATCGATGTTTAGGAGTGCGATATATGCAAGACGACCAAGGTAATGAATTTGTAGTACCCCCACATTCTGTTTTAGAGGAAATGCGAAACAGGATTCAATCGTTGGAAATCGGGTTGATGGAAAACACCGAAGCCACGAAGCGCACCGAAGCCGGCACAGCGCAACTGATGGAAATCCTCGAAAGCTTCCGGGGTGCATTCAAGGTGCTGGGCTGGATAGGCGCACTTGCAAAGCCCTTCGCGGCCATCATCGGCTTGGGCACGGCTATCTGGTTGGCCTGGGTTGCCAAAGTTACCCACCCTACTGAAATTCTCCCACCAAAATGAGCGCAAAAGACAAACTTATTGCGCTGGTAGGCGTTACCGCTGCATCTGGCGCACTTTATCTCACCACGGCATCTGAAGGCACTGTATTGAAGGTGTACAAAGACCCTGTTGGCATTCTCACATCCTGCATGGGTCACACTGGGCCTGAATTGAAGCTCGGCCAGACCTTCACCCTGGAACAATGCCAGGAACAGCAATACGCAGACTTGCTGAAGCATGCAGCCGCGCTGGATTGCGTCAAAACACCTTTGACTGACGGCGAAAAGGCAGCTTACTTGTCTTTTGCATACAACGTGGGTGTGAGCAATTTTTGCAAGTCCACGTTGGTCAAGCTGAAAAACGATGGCCGCAGCATGGCCGCTTGCGATCAGTTGTTGCGATGGGTGATGCCAGGTACCAATCTGGAAAAGGGATTGCGCACACGTCGCAACCTCGAACGGTCTTACTGTGTGAGGAACTTATGAGCGTACTTGACCCTCGTGTTTGGCTGGCCACCATCGGCATTGTGGCTTTGGCCTACTTCGCCGGCGATTGGCATGGTGCACATGCCGAACGGAAAAGCATCAATGCCGAATTGGCCCATGCCAGGGCGGAAGCTGTAGAACAGACCCGCACAAAGGAACGTGAATTGCAACGTGCGATCAGCAAATTGCAACTTGATAACGACGAGGTAACAAAAAATGCAAAAATACAAACAGATTCTTTGCGTGCTGATGTGCGCCGTGGTGCTGTCAGGCTGTCCATCGCAACCAGTGGTCATCGCTCCATCTGTGGCGATACCGGCGTTGCCAGCGGAACTGGCGACCAAGAACGAGCCGACATACTGCCAGAGGCTGCTGACGCTCTTATCGGCATCGCCACAGACGCTGATAGCGAGGTGCGGAGGACAAATCTCTGCATCGACAGCTACAACGCCCTGAAGGCTATACTGAACACACCGGCAACCGAACCTAAAAGTCTGCTAAAATCACTACGGGGCGATTAGGCGGGGAATTTCACCCGAAATAAACCCGAGAGCCATGGAAATCCGCATGAAATATAGGGTTTCGATTCCGGCTCTCGGCACCAAAAGCATTTGCAAGGCTCTCCATGTGAGGGCCTTTTTGCTTTGCGCGCGTTAACCTGGTTTTGCAAGCTACTGATTTGCTTCTAAATAATTAGCGCACTCCACCAACTGCCCAAGTACAAGCTCACGCACATAGTCAAAAGTCGGCTTATAGTCAATTGTATCAATGGCATTGAATTGCTTACGCAAGAAACTCGTGTCTCCATTAAGAATAGTGTTGATAGTCTTTGCATGTCTGACCAAAAATTTACTCGCTGCGAGTAAACCTACGGGTTCTTTTTCTGCGACAAGTGCAAAATCAAACATATCCCTTGCTTGCAAGCGATCACCACGATGAAAGAATTTTTTGGCAATGATCTCTGCTGACGTTTCTACCCTCACTTGACGCCCAAAGATTTCTTCGAAGACGAAAGGTGAGTCTGTAAGGTTAGGTGAAGCAACAAAATCAATCTCACCATTCGACAAAAAGAGTTTGACGTAATTGTCAGCCTCAGTATATTCAGTAGTAATACTTTCAGCCTGATCACTAAGCCGTGGGGTAACGTATTTCAATGCCTGAGGATCTGGCACAAAGATATCAATATCCTTACTAAACCGATGCTGATAACGGCGCATCAACACGGTGCCACCACCAAAGGTCCAATACAAATTCTTTGTACCATGAGTCTCGATTTCATCAATCAAGGTCAGGCTCTTTTTAAACAAATCCTCCCAAATCATCAAACCTGCCATCACCAGACCTTTCTATAGATATGCAAATCTCTGGCAAATTTAGATACATTGCGCATGATGGTTCGCGTTGAAGTATGGGTTGCCATTGACGCTTCCTGAATCGCCTTCACGACGATAGGCAGCGGAGTCTCTTCCAGCAAGGTCATGAGGTGAGGATGGTATTCAACCGGCGCAATCCCGGCAGCCAAAATATTTTCCAGAGTTGATGAAGACAACATCATGCTATAACTGGTACTCGCAGTCCGCGCCGCAATTTCCAAAGCTTTACTGATACCCTTGGACGGCTTCGCATCCATGTCCAGTCCCAAAATAGCCAACAAATTAAGCAGTTTGCTGTAGCCAAGATCGGGCAACACGCCACTTTCAAGCTGATTAATCGTTGTACGTGACAAACCCGCCAACTTAGCGACCTGCGCCTGCGTGAGGCCCAACTCAATACGCTTTTCCTTGACTTGAGCACCTATTTCGTGAAGTTTCACAAAACACCTATATGTTCAGTATACTTAACACAATTATGATGCATTACCACGAAAAATCAAGGAAATACCGAGTTTAAAGAAGCCCGTGTAGTCGATATGAGCAGCTAAGGAGCAAATCACCAGCAAATAACTAGCAACAATCAAATCCATCATACGTGCCTGTTCGATTCCGGCTCTCGGGACCAAAAGCATCTATCTCATTCAAAAATGAAATAAAATCAATACTTCCAAAAGAGTAAGCTAAGTTTGAGCGAGGTCGATGATGAGCGTACCAGCACCTTTACAGCAAGCTAAAGCAGAACTGCAACAAAGCACTCAATCAGCACCACAAACCGGGGTTGAACTCGCCACTGACTTTGTTGATGCACGTCCTCAAGCCGTCGCGCAAAGGCAACGCCAGGAAATGGCGAATAACAGCGCCCAGGCAAAGCAGCTTCGTGCCTACCAGCACATGATGCAAAACAGCCCGCGCTCACTACAGCTCAAATCCGTGCAGGCTATCGCCGCGCAAAGACTTGAAAATGAAGATCCGGTACAAAACAAACTGACCACAGTACAAAAGTCTGAAGAGGACAACGATCCCTTGCAAGCCAAGCTACCAGATGACGGTACCGCGCAATTAGTTGAACAACCTAGTCCAAAGCCAGATAACACAGCAAATAACACGACGAACAACACCGACTTACCAAATCAACTCAAGGCTGGCATAGAATCACTTTCCGGCATGAGCATGGATCATGTCAAAGTCAACTTTGACTCTGACAAACCGGCACAGCTCAATGCGCACGCGTATGCACAAGGCAGTGACATACACGTAGCACCTGGGCAAGAACAGCATTTACCGCATGAAGCCTGGCATGTAGTGCAACAGGCTCAGGGCAGAGTCAGGCCAACCATGCAAATGAAAGAGGGTACGCCTGTCAATGACGACAAGGGTCTGGAAGCAGAAGCCGACGTGATGGGCGCCAAGGCGCTGGCGACGGGTGAAAATGTGGCGCAAGCTGCGAATATTAATAACACTCAATCTGCACTGACGCCATCTCCAGCGAACGACTCCTCCAATGCCATCCAGATGGCAAGCTCTGAAACGATTAATAAAATAAGCTATGAGACCGAAGATTTTCCTTATAAAAAAGAAAAAAAGGCCCGCGAACGGGTATCCAAAGTAGTCATTATGGGGCGCAACAAAAGCGACAACGTGGATCCTGAAACTGCCCGTAGCTTTGTCAATTTAGATAAAAATGAATATGAAGACATGGAGGGCTATCACAAAGGACACGTCGCAGCCCGGCAATTTGGTGGCACCTACCGCAACATCAATATGGTTCCTATGCTGCCCAAGTTTAATTTTGGTGAGTGGAAAAATATTGAAAACACAATCAAACCTTATATTGGTAAAAATAAAGTTACGATCGAACCTAAATACGAAGACGAAGACAGCCGCGTCCCTAATCGAATCGCAGTCAACATTGATAGTGTAACGTCATTTAGTGTTCTTCATGATGTGGTGGAACGCGAGCAATTTGTTAAAGAAGACATGGAATTTATTTCCGACGAAAGTAAAGTCAAGAAGAATAAAAATCATGCCCTCCAATGCTTGGCAGATGCGCATAAGAAGGGCCAGATCCCAGATAATTACAAAAATTCGCCTTATCTTGCTCTGGATATTTTATGGCTCAATAGTATCAAAGGACATGGAGACCCTAAGACCTGGAATAGCTATCAATCGTGGCAAATTGACTGGATCATTAAATACAACCGCGGCCTTAATGGTGGCGAAATGGAATCAGATGCCTGGACTTTTGGTACGAATGAGCCATATCAAAAACTGCGCGAGGCTGGCCGCCAGGACAAACCCGAAGTCGATCATATTGTCCCCAATTTAAGCGGGGGTGCCAATTTATTTACCAATGCACGGCTTGTCAGCTGGAAGTTAAACAATTCTATTGAACGCAATGTCTCACCTAGCCAGAAATTTACGAAGTGGTGAATGGACTTAACTAAGGCCGCGGCAAGACTTCGCATACATTCCCCCATATTATCCGGCAGATTAAACAGTTTGCTATAGCCAAGCTAATCTCAAACCGATTTCAGGTTCTGTAATCAGATATTTACCTCTCTTTGCATACTTCTGTTTTTTTTGAGCTGAACCAAGCCTATTCTCATAGGCAGTCAATTGCCATTCAGGTAATATACAAATCAAACCAACGCAGACCACCAAGACACCTGGTTTGTCTGCGGCAAAAATTTGCAAGCATTGCTTAGGCAGCTTCAATCCAACGAATTTGACGAATAAAGAAACACCAATGACACAAACATCGAATAACCTCGCGACCGAATCCTGGGCGATTGCCGACCTGCTCCGGGGTGACTTCAAACAGAGCCAGTATGGCCGCATCATCTTGCCGTTTTGCTTGTTGCGCCGCCTGGAATGCGTGCTGGAAGCAAGCAAAGAAGCCGTACTGGCGGAACAACAAAAAATAGAAAGCACGAAATTGCCCGAAGAGGCGCAAGAAAAATTGCTGCTGCGTGCCACTGGTGGCTTGAATTTCTTCAACACATCCAAAATGGATCTGTCCAAATTGGGTGAAAGCGACATCAAAGCCAACCTAGAAAGTTATATCCAGAGTTTTTCCAAAGATGCGCGTGAGATATTTGAGTACTTCAATTTTGCTGAATTCATAGGCCAGCTTAACGATGCCAATTTGCTATACAAGGTAGTGCAAAAAGTTCGCACCATTGATCTTAGTATCAGCGCCGTGTCCAACCATGATATGGGTCTGGTGTTTGAAGAACTGATACGCCGCTTTGCTGAGGGTTCAAATGAAACAGCGGGTGAACACTTCACCCCACGCGATATCGTACGCCTGACCACCTCGTTGGTGTTTACGGAAGACGATAAAGCCTTGAGCACCCCGGGCACGATTCGCACCATCTATGACCCTACCGCAGGTACAGGCGGATTCTTGTCATCTGGCATGGAATACGTGCATGAGCTCAATCGTGACGCCAGAATGGTCGCCTTTGGGCAAGAGCTTAACCCCGAAAGCTATGCCATCTGTAAAGCAGACATGCTAATCAAGGGGCAAGAGGTCAAAAACATCAAGCTTGGCAATACCCTCTCTAACGATCAACTGTATGGAGAGCGCTTTAACTACATGCTGTCCAATCCCCCCTTTGGTGTTGATTGGAAAAAGATAGAAGAAGACATCGTTAAGGAACACAATGAAAAAGGCTACGATGGCCGTTTTGGCGCGGGCTTACCCAGAGTCTCTGATGGATCTTTGCTGTTCCTGCTGCACCTCATCAGCAAGCTTCGCGACATCAAGGATGGTGGTGGCCGCATAGGCATTATCCTCAATGGCTCACCGCTTTTCACAGGCGGCGCGGGTTCGGGCGAGTCTGAAATACGTCGTTATATTCTGGAAGCAGATTTACTGGAAGCCATCGTCGCCCTGCCGACCGATATGTTCTATAACACCGGCATCGCCACGTATGTATGGATACTGTCCAACAAAAAGCCAGACGAGAAAAAGGGCCTGGTACAACTGATCAACGGCAGCAACCTCTACAGCAAAATGCGCAAGTCGTTGGGCAGCAAGCGCAATGAAATGAGTGCCGAAGACATCGCCACCATCATCCGCTGCTTTGGTGATTTTGAAGCCATTGATGCGCGTGAACTGGACAAGCCCAGCGAACAAAAAAGTAGTCGCGGCAGACAATCAGCAACCCCAAAGACTGAAGCAGCAAAAACCTTTGCCGCCAAGATTTTCAAGACCCATGAATTTGGCTACCGCCGCATTACCATTGAACGCCCGCTAAGACAGTCTTACCAATTCTCTGATGAACGCATCACCACACTGCGCTTTGAATCAGGCGCATTGAACAGCATCATGCAATGGGCATACGCAGAGTTCGCCAATCTGCCAGGCGCAATATGGAGCGATGCACCAGATTGCCTACACTATGGTGTGCTTGGCCAGCATGAAGACACCATGCGCCGTTATATCAAAACGCATTTTGCCGACCTCAAAGAAAAACAAGTCAAAGACCTGCTCAACCGTGACACCTGGTTAAACACCAAAGCCAGCATGCTCAAAGCCCAGGCCCTGCAAGCGCAGTTAGGTAAGTCACAGTTTGATGATATGAACGACTACGATGACGCCATTGCAAAAGCAGCCAAGCTGGCCAACATCAGCCTGGACGCCAAGAATAAAAAAGTCATCGAAGCCGCAGTAAGCTGGAAAAACCCAGCCGCCCTGCCCGTCATCAAAAAAATCCACAAAACCAAGGCCGATCCCATCTATGGCCTGTTTAAGGTGGATGGCAAAACCATAGAATACAAAGCCGATGGCGACCTGCGTGATTTTGAAAACGTCGCCCTCGATCCATCCAAAACAGTCAACGAGATCAACGAAGCCTACTTCAAAAAAGAAGTGCAACCGCACGTGCCAGACGCCTGGATCGATGCCAGCAAAAAGGATGATAAAGACCAACAAATCGGCATCGTCGGCTATGAAATCCCGTTCAACCGCCACTTCTACCAATACCAGCCACCGCGTGACCTGGCTGAGATAGATGCGGATCTGGATGCTGTCAGCGCAGAGATCATGAAGCTGCTACAAGAGGTACATTCATGAGCAAAATAATAAAAGGTCAAGAGAGCGATAAGGATTTCGCCGAGGTGGTACGTCTGATTGGAGAGGCAAGACAAAAAGCTGATCGCGCCGTCAATGCCCAATTGATCGATCTGTATTGGGCAGTCGGTGAATACGTCAGCAAAAAAATAGAGGCGAACACTTGGGGCAAAGCAACGGTGAGTTCCTTAGCAGACTATATTCAGCTAAGGCAACCGGGTCAACGTGGATTTTCAGCGCAAAACATCTGGCGCATGCGCCAGTTTTATGATGCTTATTGCAACACACAAAAACTCTCAACACTGTTGAGAGAATTGTCGTGGTCTTCTCATTTGCATATTCTCAGCGGCAGTAAGTTGCCGGAAGAGCGCGAATTTTACCTGCGCATGGCAAAAAAAGAGGGGTGGTCAGTTCGAGAAGTTTCTCGCCAAATAGATACTCAATTGTTTGCTCGTGTAGTAACGCAAGCACCAAAACTCTCAACGGTGTTGAGAGAATCGCAGCCGCAGGCAGAGCAAGCGTTTAAAGACAGTTACTTTCTTGAATTTCTTGGTTTGCCGAAACAGCAATCCGAGGGAGATTTGCATAACAGCTTGCTCAACAACTTAGGACGTTTTTTAACTGAACTTGGAAGTGACTTCTGTTTCGTTGGTTCCAAATTTCCTGTGCAGGTAGGTGGGCGAGATTTTGAACTTGATCTTTTGTTTTATCACCGCGGGCTTAATTCGCTGGTGGCGGTCGAATTGAAGATTACCGAATTTGAGCCAGAACACTTAGGCAAACTCAATTTCTACCTGGAAGCCCTGGACCGCGACCACAAAAAGCCACACGAAAACCCCGCCATCGGCGTGCTGCTATGCGCCAGCAAAGATGATGAAGTCGTCGAATACGCACTGAGCCGCAGCCTGTCACCTGCCATGATTGCTGAATACCAGACACAACTACCCGATAAGAAACTGCTGCAAGCGAAGCTGCATGAGTTTTATCTGTTGAATTTGGCGCAGGAGGATGGGGTATGAGTCGGTATAAGGCTTATTTTGAGTATAAGGATTCAGGGATCGAGTGGCTTGGAATGGTGCCGAAAAGCTGGAGCGTGAAAAAGTTAAAACACGTTATCTTGTCTTTGGAGTCGGGTGTAAGTGTCAATGCAGCAGATGTCCCAGCAGAAGATAAAGAAGTTGGAGTTTTAAAAACCAGTTGTGTTTACACTCGCTCTTTCCGACCCGAGGAAAATAAAACCGTATTGATTGAGGAAATTTCGCGAGTTAAGTGCCCGGTTCGCAAGGGGGAAATAATCATTAGTAGGATGAATACACCTGAGTTAGTTGGTGCTAGTGCATTAGTTGATAGCGACTCACCAAATCTATTTCTTCCTGATCGTTTGTGGCAAACAAATTTTGCGGACATAAATGCTCAAAACGCAAAATTCATTTCGTATTTTATGATGGATGAAGGCTTTCGAAGCCAAATCTCATTAGCTGCTGAGGGTGCAAGTAGTAGCATGCAAAATATCGCAAAAAATGATTACCTCTCAATAAGTATTGCATTCCCGAAGTTGCTTGAGCAAAGAATAATAGCCAACTTCCTCGACCACGAAACCGCCAAAATCGATACCCTGATCGCGAAGCAGCAAGAGTTGATCAAGCTGCTGAAAGAAAAACGGCAGGCGGTGATTAGTCATGCCGTCACCAAAGGCCTCAACCCCAACGCCCCCATGCGCGACTCCGGCGTTGAGTGGCTAGGCGAAGTGCCGGAGCATTGGGAGGTTACAAAATTTGGCTACATTTCGATGGTTGTCCGCGGGGGCTCTCCTAGGCCCGCCGGAAATCCCTTGCTCTTTGATGGTGATTACTCACCTTGGGTCACCGTTGCTGAAATTACTAAAGATGATGAGATTTATCTTACATCAACAGAATCATTTCTGACCAAATTGGGGAGTAAACAGTGTCGCGTTTTTTCCGCAGGCACGTTATTGCTTTCAAATAGTGGCGCAACACTTGGAGTCCCCAAAATTTTAACTATAGACGCGAACGCAAACGATGGTGTTGTTGGATTCGAACAATTAAGACTCAATTCTGAATATGCGTACTTTTACCTTTCGACAATTACAGAAGATCTGCGTGAAAGAATAAAGCAAGGTTCTGGACAGCCGAATCTAAATACGGATATCGTGAAATCTATCGCCATAACGATTCCACTGGATCACGAAATTACTGAAATTGTCAATTTTGTTAACCGAACGCGAGCACAATTCAAAAGTTTAACCGAGCAAGCAACAAAAGGAATCGAATTGCTTCAAGAACGCCGCACAGCCCTAATCTCCGCCGCCGTCACCGGGAAAATCGACGTACGCGACTGGCAAACTCACTGCGACACAGCCTTAGCCGCCTGATAGCCTTTGATTAAACCAAGCCTCCACCAGAGAACCTCTTTATGAGCAAAGCCAACGAACTTACCTTTCAAAATGACATGATACGCCAGCTCGTGACCAATGGCTGGCTGCTAGGCAAGGCGGAGCATTACAATCGTAAACTGGCGCTGTATCCTGAAGATGTGCTGGGTTTTGTCAAAGACACGCAAGACGAGCAATGGCAAAAGTTTTGTACCTTGTATCCTGTTCAGCCTGAACAAAAAATCCTGGAGCGACTGACGCAGCAGTTGAACAAAGCAGACCCAAATGCGGCGAATAAAGAGATGCGTACCTTTGGCACCCTGGGTGTCTTAAGGCATGAACTTAAAGACCGTGGCACGCGCTTTTCTCTGTGCCAGTTTGCGCCTGAGCATGATTTGAATCCGGATACTTTGGCGCGCTATAAGCAGAACCGTTTACGTGTGGTGCCAGAGTTGACTTACAGCCCTTGGGTGAAGGAGGCGGATGGTGCGCCACTGGATTCCCGCCTGCGCGGGAATGACGACTCAACTGGTACGGATGAGGCAAACAGTGTAAAAGCAAAAGCCTGGCGTATTGATCTGGTCTTGTTCGTCAATGGCATCCCGGTTGCGACTTTGGAATTAAAGTCTGAATTTAAACAGGCGGTACACAATGCCATGCGTCAGTATCGCACCACGCGTTTGCCCATTGACCCCGTCACCAAAAAATCAGAACCACTGCTGACTTTCAAACGTGGTGCATTGGTGCATTTTGCGGTGAGCCAGTACGAAGTCTATATGACGACCCGGCTGGAAGGTGAAGATACTTTCTTCCTGCCGTTTAACAAGGGGACGCATGATGGTGGCGCTGGTAATGATGTGCCTGAAGATGTCACGCAATATGCCACTGATTACTTATGGAATGAAGTCTTATTGCCCGACAATCTGCTTAAGATTTTGGGCCGCTATGTGCATTTGCAGATAGAAGAAAAAGAAGACTGGGAAGGCCGCAAGTATAAAAAGGAAAGCATGATCTTCCCGCGTTACCACCAGTGGGATGTGGTGAATAAATTATTGGAAGCAGCACGTACTGAGGGGCCAGGACATAAATACCTGATACAGCACAGCGCGGGTTCAGGCAAATCAAATTCGATTGCCTGGGTGGCCCACCAGTTATCGTCTTTGTATGATGAGCGGGGCAATAAGCAATTTCATTCGGTGATTGTAGTGACAGACCGTACTGTGCTGGATGCACAGTTGCAAGACACGATTGCCCAGTTTGAACATACCGACGGCGTGGTTGGTCGCATCAATAACCAGGAAGGTGATGGTTCAAAATCAGAAAAACTGGCCAAGGCTTTAGAAAGCTCTCAGCCAATTATTATCGTGACGATACAGACCTTCCCTTTTGTATTGCAGGCGATAGAAAACAGCGTGAGCCTGAAAGAGCGTAACTATGTGGTCATTGCTGATGAGGCACATTCTTCGCAAACTGGCTCTACAGCGCGCAAATTGAAAGAAGTCTTGATGGTGGATGGCAGCACCAGTGATGAAGATGAAATCACTGCTGACGATATTATTGATGCTGCCGTTGCCTCACGCCGTGCGTCCAAGAACCTGAGTTATCTGGCGTTTACTGCGACGCCTAAAACCAAGACGCTGGAATTATTTGGCCGCCGCCCTCGCCCTGAAGAACAAGCATCAAAAACCAATAAGCCTGCTGCCTTCCATGTGTACAGCATGCGTCAGGCGATAGAAGAGGGTTTCATCCTGGATGTATTGCAGAACTACACCAATTACAAGGTGGCATACAACCTGGCAATGCGTATCAACGATGCAGATCAACAGGTGGAAAGCAAGAAAGCCACGGTCAGGCTCAACCAGTGGGTACGCCTGCATGACCACAATATCAGCCAAAAGGTCATGATCATTGTTGAACATTTTAAAACGCATATCATGGGTTTATTGGGTGGGCAGGCCAAGGCCATGGTGGTGACCAGCTCACGCAAAGAAGCCGTGCGCTATAAAAAATCTTTTGACACTTACATTACCAAGAAAAGTGAAAGTGAGCCTGACTATCAACAGATACGGGCTATGGTGGCTTTTTCTGGCGAGGTAGAATTTAACGATAAAGACCCGAATGTCGAGGCGCTGCTGGACCAAAAATTCACAGAGACAAACATGAACCCGGCCTTAAAAGGCCGCGATATGCGCAAGGCTTTTGATACCGATGATTATCAGCTCATGATCGTCGCCAACAAGTTTCAAACAGGTTTTGACCAGCCCAAGCTGTGCGCGATGTATGTGGATAAAAAACTGGGTGGTGTGGAATGTGTGCAAACTCTGTCGCGCCTGAACCGTACTTACCCCAGTAAAAAAGAGACTGGTACCTTTGTACTGGATTTTTTTAATGATCCGGAAGATATCCTTTCCTCCTTCCAGCCTTATTTTCAGACGGCAGAACTGGCAGACGTATCCAACCCCAATTTGATTTTTGATCTGTTTGATAAATTGCGCACTGCGGATATTTTTACCTGGACAGAAGTTGAGCAGTTCTGCAAAGCCTTCTTTGTGCAAAGTAAAAGCAATGCCGCCATTGCCAATATCTGCAAACCCGCCGTAGAGCGCTGGCAAAAACGCTATAAGCATGCGGTAGAGGCTTACAAGCAGGCCAAGGAAATGTATGAACGCACAAAGAAATTCAATGACGCGGTACTGATTGCCAACGCTGAAAACAGTCTTAAAGACTGCAAGAAAGCCAGGGATGCGCTGGAGATATTCAAAAAAGACCTGGGTACTTTCGTTCGCTTTTATGAATTCATGTCGCAAATCGTAGATTATGATGACAAGGATTTGGAAAAACTCAGCCTGTACGCCCGCAACCTGCGCCCCATGCTGCGAGAAACCATCATCGACGAGGATGATATCGATTTATCGACCATCTCTTTGAGTCACTATCGCGTATCCAAAATCCGCCAGCAGCATTTAATGCTGAAAGAAGATCAGGAAGAATACAAGCTGGTGCCCGGTGAAGGCGCAGGCACAGCCCGCGCCAAGGACAAGAAAACAGAATTCTTGTCGCAGATAGTCTACAGGCTAAACGAGTTATTCATCACTGACCATTTGACTGATCAGGACATGGTCAATTATTTTTTCACCGTTAGCGACAAGGTCAGGGAAAACTCCAGCGTCATGCAGCAATTCGCCAACAACAGCGCAGAACAAGCCATGCTGGGTGATTTTTCCAAGGCACTAGACGACGCAATTTTAGATAGCAGCGACGTGCATGAAAACCAAAAAATGCAATTATTATCAGATCCAGTACGCTATGCTGGATTTAAAAAAATGGTTTTTGATTTGATGAGGCGACCAGCATCGTGACTTTTCTAAATGTATGCTGTAACTATCAAACTGCCGTGAAGACTAAGAAATAAAATAAGGAACGATGCAATGCAACCATTCTCCATCACCCTGTTTGCCACCACTGGCGACCCGGAGGCGATTCGCCACGTGGACAAATCTAACTGGTCAGGCTATGGCGTGGTGTTCACCAAAGAACTGGTCGGCAGCCTGAAGCAAGAGCCGGGTATTGCACAGGCAGGCATCTACATCCTGGTTGGTAACGCCGCCGAAGAAACCATTTATATCGGTGAAGCCGACCCGGTAGGTGACAGGCTAAAGAATCATGTCACCAACAAAGAAGGCTGGGTTTGGGGTGTGTACTTTTTTGACCGCAACCATAAAATCGGCAAGACCGAGGTGCAATACCTTGAATCCGCGTTACTTGCCCTGGCCAAGAAGTATGACCGCGCCATTTTACTCAATAAGAATACGCCAACAGAGCCGACCATGTCCCCAGCAGCGAAAGCGACTGCACAGGCTTTTCTGACAGACATGCTGCTGATCTTGCCCATGCTCGGCATCAATGCATTCACGCCACCCAAGATCAAGGATGTGACAGAACAAGTGCAGCCTGTGGGCTCAGAAAGCGGCAGCTTCGACACCATCGTCATCCCTGCCCGCGAAGATGGTTTTAAAGAAGAATTTTTAAAACAAAACCGCTGGTTTGCTGTGCGTATCAATGCCAGGCAAATTCCAAAGTTAAAATACATCGCTGCCTACCAGGTCGCGCCCATTGCAGCCATCACCCATATTGCCGAAATTGAATCTATCGTTCCTTACAACGACACTGGCAAGTACATGATTAATATGAAGCGGGCAGCGACAGTGATTAAGCCTATACCGCGTACAGATAGCAGCGAAATCAACATGCAGTCATCACGCTACGCCTTGCGCGACAAACTTCTGGCGGCAAAGAGTTTGGATGAGGTTTGGGTTTAAGCAAGCATTTGTCTGAAAACAGTGAGCTTATCCTGAAATTTAGTCTTCCATAGATTGCTTAAAAAAACGTTACTTTGGAAGCACAAGAAATGAAAAATACCACGGCAAATTTACGCGACACGAGCTAGTTAACCCGCAGCAAGCGCCTGGTCAGCAAGCCGCTCATATCTCGCCTGGTGTCTGCAATGATGTGGATATACGCCGTGTCTTGCCGCACTTCGTAAATGATGCGGTTCATGCCGGACAAGACCTGACGGTATTGGCTCAGACTGAGTTTTTCCAGTTCATCCGGGATGATGCCTGCATAAGGAAATTGCTGCAAATGGCGGATCGCGTCTTTGATTTTGCTGTAGCTGTCTTGCCAGGTTTTTGCTGAAAAATTTTTGATCAGATAACTTCTGAGTTCTTTCAGGTCTTGCTCGGCCGAGGCAAGGATAACTATCCTGCGCCCCATCAGTGGTCGGCCTTATCCAGTTCGGCAAAAACATCCTCTGCATCGCGAAACTGGCCTTGTTCTATCTCGCGGTTACCTAGTGCCAGCATTTTTAACAGGGCCAGAGTTTCTTCCTGCTCTTCATAGCTTTTAACATCCATGACAACCAGCTTGGCTTCGCCATTTTGGGTAATCAACATGGGTTCACGGCTTTCTGTAAGGTCTTTTACGATTTCAGCAGTATGGCTTTTGAGGTAGCTGATTGGCTTTACCTGGGTAGAGAGTTTCATTTTGCATCACCACCGATTAAAAGACTGATTTTAGTCTTAATTTGGTCTTATTGTCGCTTTCAGTTCAAAAAAAGCTGATTTTAGTACCTATGCTCATCCACCAAATGCTTATTAAAACTGTACTTGCTGCCGCCTTGCAGCACGTCGGTCAGGCGTTTGGGGTTGCCGGCTGAGATGAAGATGTCGGCGATGCCGTCCTTGACGCGGAACTTGGTGGCGGGGCTGAGGATGTTGTTGGCTTTGATCATCAGGTGGCGGATGATTTTGGCTTTTTCGCTGCAGATGAGGAAGTGGTTTTCTTTTCTGAAGTTGGTCAGCGGAATGTTTAGCCACCAGCCTTCGTCATTGCCATAACGGACGACCTGGGAGAATTGGGTGTTGCCGTCGTTCAGGACGTTGGCTTGCAGGGAATCGTTGGCGATTTGTATGGCTTCGGCTTTGTTCATTTTTTGTCTTAGGTGGGTGTTTTGGGCGGGGTAATTAACAGAATTGCTGCTTGGGTATGCGGCTGAAACCCATCCCTAACCCGGCCTTTCCCTTGAAGGGAAAGGAGTATATGGCAGTATTTTAACCGCTAGGCCTTCAACGCAGACGGAAATGCTTGCGGTTCTCGTTTACCCTTCATAGCAGATTGCGTTAAACTGTATGCATATACAGTTATTTAAACGCTATTTACCCTCCCCCGCATGCTTGCCAATCTGGCCTACCCCTTTTACTACCTTGAAAACTTCCAGACTGTGCTGGATTGGGTGGCTGGGCGCTATGCGGATTTGCTGGTGGCGGATGAGCAGGACTTTATTACTCAGTTTCCCCGCTTGCCGCAGGTTTCACGTGCCTTGTATGTGCGTATGGTGATGCGCAAGGGCTGCGTATTCAGGGCCAGCAAGCTTAATTATGCCGAGATTGGTGATACCCGTGCGGCCATGCAGGCCCTGGTGGACGTGGGCTGGGTGCAGGCTGATGCTGTGGTTGATATTGCGGGCTTGTTTGATTTACTGCAAAAACCGGAGCTGGCGCTGGCTTTTGCCATGTCGCCTGCTGAAAAGAAATTGCAAAAGGCAGATCAACTGGCTTTGCTGGGCTTGCAGCACACGGACAGCAAGGCATTTTCTGGCTGGTGTGCGGGCATGGATGATGTGGCTTACCAGGTGCTGAACAAGGATTTGTGCGACCGGCTGCGATTGCTATTTTTTGGCAATCTGTATCAGGATTGGTCAGAATTTGTGCTGTCTGACCTGGGTATTTTTCAGTATGAAAAGGTGGAATTTTCTGCGGCGTCGCGTGGCTTTGGCAGTCGTGCTGATATTGATGCTTACCTGGCCTTGCATGCCTGCCGCGAAGCTTTTCATGCGGAGCAGCCTGTGCCTGATGTGTTGGCGCAACTGGCTGCCACTGGTCTGCATGCGCTGGACAATGCCTGGCTGGTCAGCCGCCGTAACCGTTTGCTGTATCAGATTGGTGAACATTTAGAAAAGCAAAAAGACTGGGCGCTGGCGCAGCAGGTATATGCAGACTGCACTTACCCTGGTGCACGTTTGCGTGCCATACGCGTGCTGGAAAAAAGCGGGCAAACCCAGGCGGCTTTTGATTTGCTGACACTGGCGCAGCAAGCGCCAGAGAGCGAGGCAGAACACCAGCAGATGTTGCGCATTGCCCCGCGCCTTTGTCGCAAGCTGGGCCTGGCTAAAGTGGCTGCGGCGACCAGTATGCCACCCACAGAACTGGCCTTGCGCCTGCCGTTTCCGCAAGAAGATTATGTGGTCGAATATGTGGTACGTGATCATTTAAGCTGTGATGAGGCACCGGTGTTTTATGTAGAGAATGCGCTCATCAATTCTTTGTTTGGCTTGTTGTGCTGGCCAGCTATTTTTAAGGCGATACCGGGAGCGTTTTTTCATCCATTCCACCGCGGGCCTGCGGATTTGCTGAGTGCCGATTTCCAGGTGCGGCGGGAAGACGATTTTGCTGCCTGTTTTGCGCAGCTGGAGTCAGGTGCGTATCGCCAGACCATACGCGACACTTATACCGCCAAATTTGGCGTGCAATCGCCCTTTGTGTTTTGGAGTGCCTTGTCTGAAGACTTGCTGGAGATGGCGCTGACATGTATACCCGCGCAACACCTGAAGCATAGTTTTGAGCGCATCTTGCTCGACATCAGGGCCAACCGCAATGGCTTCCCTGACCTGATACAGTTTTGGCCGCAAGAACAGCGTTACCAGATGATAGAGGTCAAGGGCCCCGGCGATAAGCTGCAAGACAACCAGAAGCGCTGGCTGGATTTTTGCGCCACGCATGACATGCCTGTCACAGTATGTTATCTGGAATGGCAAGAGGCTGATCAGTGAGCGCTGAAGGTTATACCGTAGCCGTGCGGGCGCTGTGTGAATTCACAGCAAAGCAGGGTGATCTTGATTTGCGCTTTACGCCCTCCCCCACTGCCGAGCAAGGCATGGCCGGGCATACGACGGTGGCCTTGCGCAGAAACGGCAGTTACCAGCGTGAAGTTAAACTCGAAGGCCAACATGGCCGCTTGCAGGTGCGTGGCCGTGCCGATGGCTATGACCCTGACTTGCAACAGGTAGAAGAAATCAAAACTTATCTGGGTGACCTGCACACCATGCCAGACAACCACCGGCATTTGCATTGGGCACAGGTCAAGATATATGGGCATTTGTTATGCCAACAGTTGGGCTTGCAAAAGATCAGCGTGGCGCTGGTGTATTTCAATATACAAAGCCAGAAAGAAACAGTATTGCAGCAAGAACTTGGCGCTGCTGAGCTGGCAGATTTTTTTGCCTTGCTGTGTGGCCGCTTTATTGCGTGGGCAGAGCAGGAAGTGAGCCACCGTGCTGCGCGTAACATAGCTTTGGCGGACATGGTTTTTCCCCATGCGACATTCAGGCCGGGCCAACGCCAATTGGCTGAAGCCATGTACAAAGCCAGCAAACGCAGTTGTTGCCTGCTGGCGCAAGCGCCCACTGGCATAGGCAAGACCATAGGCAGTTTGTTTCCGCTATTAAAAGCCACGGCAGAACACAAGCTGGACAAGATTTTCTATCTGGCTGCCAAAACATCAGGCCGGCAACTGGCTTTGCATGCATTGGCCAACATACAGAGCAGCACCCCATCCCTTGGCTTGCGCACGCTGGAACTGGTGGCAAAAAGCAAGGCCTGCGAATACCCGGAAGCCGCCTGCCATGGCGATGCCTGCCCGCTGGCCAAAGGCTTTTATGATCGCCTGCCTGCGGCCCGAGCCGCTGCCGTTGATCAGCAATTGCTGGATAAGGAAGGCTTGCGCAATGTCGCCCTGGCGCACCAGGTTTGCCCCTATTATCTGGGCATAGAAATGGCACGCTGGGCCGATGTCATCATTGGTGACTATAACTATTATTTTGACATCCACGCTTTGCTGTATGGCTTAAGCGTAGTGAATGACTGGCGTGTGGCCGTGCTGGTGGATGAGGCGCACAATATGGTGACGCGGGCACGCCAGATGTACACGGCAGGGTTGCAGCGCGACAGCCTGAAGCAACTGCGCAAGACACCACCACCAGTACTCAAGAAACCCTTGGACAGGCTATATCGCGCCTGGCTGCAACTGGAAAAAGAACAAACGCCAGACTATCAAGCCTATGCAGAGATACCAGAAAAATTGCTGGCTGCATTAACGCGCCTGTGTACAGAAATTGGCCTTTACTTTGCCGACAACCCCAGCCAGCTGGCACCTGATTTGCAGCAATTTTATCTGGATGCCCTGCTGTTCAACCGCCTGGCAGAAAGCTTTGCTGATCATTCGCTGTTTGATATCAGTAAAGAACAGGGCACATCGACGCTGTGCATACGCAATATCGTGCCGGCTACATTTTTAACGCCGCGCTTTGCGGCCAGCCATACGACAGCCTTATTCTCGGCCACGCTCAGCCCCTGGAATTATTATTGCGATACTTTAGGCTTACCCGAAACTACCGCCTGGGTGGATGTGGAATCACCCTTCTCTGCAGATCAACTGGCAGTACATATCGTGGACAAAGTATCCACCCGCTATGCCGACCGCAGCAATTCTGTCGCGCCCATCACGGCATTGATGGCACAGCAGTACCATGCACAGCCGGGAAATTATCTGGCGTTTTTCAGCAGCTTTGATTATCTGGCCCAGGTCAGCACCAACTTCATCCAGCACTACCCCGATATCCCGGTACGCTTGCAAACCCGACGCATGAATGAGGCAGATCGTGAAGATTTTCTGGCGAAATTTACCGCAGACAGCCAGGGCATCGCCTTTGCCGTGCTGGGTGGTTCTTTTGGTGAAGGCATAGACCTGCCAGGTACCCGCCTGATCGGCGCCTTCATCGCCACCCTGGGTCTGCCACAGCTTAACCCCATCAATGAACAGATCAAGCTGCGCATGGATAAAATCTTTGGCGCGGGCTATGACTATGCCTATCTTTACCCAGGCTTGCAAAAGGTAGTGCAGGCAGCAGGGCGGGTGATACGGCAGACGGATGACAAGGGTGTGGTGTATTTGATTGATGACCGCTTTGGGCGTGGAGATGTGCGGGCTTTGTTGCCAGGGTGGTGGGCTGTGAAATCCTAATATTGCAGGTTGGCATTATGTAGGTTGGGCTGCGCCTTACCAGCCCAACACTCGGCTTTTAATTACGTACATCATCCTTCAATCGCCCAGTATGTAGGTTGGGCTACGGTTTTCCAGCCCAACACTCGGCTTTATCAAACGTATCCGTTATTTAGGCGCCCAGTGTTGGGCTGGTAAGGCGTAGCCCAACCTACACACCTCCCCACCCCACAATCAATACAAACCCTCGTTTAAACAAGTAAACCTTGTTATTTAACGAAACAATGTATATATTAATGGAACTCAAACACCATTTTTATAGAAGTTCGTCTCGATTATGAAAACTTCCAAATCCCAGCAAGAACAAACCCGGCGTAATCTTATCCGTGCGGCCGTCGACCTGATTACCGAAAAGGGTTATGACGCCACCACCATGAAGCAGATCGCCCGGGATGCCGGCATCGGTGATGCGACGATTTATAAGTACTTCCCCAGCAAGGAGAAAATCCTGCTGGCTTACTATGAATTGTGTATCGACATCACCCTCGAAACAGCGCAAGAAACACCAGGCTGGGAAGAATTTACCCTGCAAGAAAAACTGCAAAGGCTGGTGGATGCTTTGCTGGAACTCTTGCTGGGTGACCGTGAATTTGTAGAAATCACGCGTGATATCTTTGGTAAATCACCCTTGCTGATGATGCGCGACAATATGCCGGGGCAGCAAACCCTGAAGCAAGAAATCGTCAGCCTGCTGGAAGAAGCTGAGCAGCGCGGCGATATTTCACCTTGCGATTTCAAGAACCTGATCGGTGGCTTGTTTGGTGACTATCTGTTCGCCGTCATCGCGTATTGGCTCAAGGATGAGTCGGAAGAATTCTCTAACACCACGCAGTTGGTGGATATGACGCTGGCGATACTGGTCATGGCCTTGAAGAGTGGCATCGTCAATAAAGTGTCAGAACTGACCAGCTTCATGCTGCGCAACCAGCTATCACGCATCATGCAAAATGGTTCTGGCTTGCTGGAAATGGTTAAGCTCGTGCGGAATGGTTTGGGGGATAGACGATGAACAAGGCACCGCCTGCCAGCAAACTCGGTAGAACTGCCATCACTGGCCTGGCACTGGCGCAGGCTGGTGCCAGCAAACTGGGTCACAAGGCGCGACAAATGCTGCGTAGCGATGATGACAAACAGGCTGCACAAGAACAGCACGAAGCAAAACTCGGGCGCATACTTTTTAAGGCTCTCAACCAGTTAAAAGGCAGTGCGCTCAAGGTATCGCAATTGCTGAGCATGGAAGCCGATTTTTTGCCGGAAGGTATACGCCGTGAACTGGCCAAGGGCTGCCACCAGGTCACGCCTTTGAATCGCGCGCTGATCCATAAAGTCTTTCAACGTGAATTTGGGCAGGCTCCGGAACATCTGTATGCACAATTCGATGCGCATGCCTTTGCCGCGGCCAGCCTGGGGCAAGTGCATCATGCGCAATCGGCAGATGGCCAGCAACTGGCCGTCAAGGTGCAATACCCTGGCATAGCATCTGCCATAGGCAGTGATTTGCGTATGTTGCGCGGCATCTTTCAAACCATGGCCATGGGCACCACCATCTTGCCACGCAAAGAAGTCATAGACCGCTTCATGAATGAACTGGAAGTCAAGCTGGGCGAAGAGCTGGATTACGAACATGAGGCGACGCAGTTACACTGGTTTGGCCAGCATGTCAATTTGCCCGGCATTGTCATCCCCAGATGCATAGACGCCATGTCCAGCAAACGCATATTGACCATGGAAAAACTCGACGGCCTGCACCTGGATGCCTGGCTGGCGACGGCACCTGATCAAACACAGCGCAATCATTTTGGGCAATTGCTGTTTGACTGGTTCTGGTTCAGCGTTTGCCAGTTGGGCCGGGTGCATGCAGACCCGCATCCTGGCAATTTTTTATTCATGCCTGACGGGCGCCTGGCAGTATTGGATTTTGGTTGCACCAACAAAATTTCCACTACCTGTAGCAATGCCATGGCCAGCAGTTGGCGGGCCTTGCTGATGACGGACGAAACCGAACGCAATCGTATTTTGCGCCTGGCCTATATCGATCTGGGTCTGTTTTCTGATGTGGTCACACAAGCTGAATTTGATACCGGCGTCATCCCGGCACTGGCAGAATTACATGCCTGGAAGATAGAAGCCTTTCGAAGTACGCACTTTGATTTCAGCAACAAATCGCCCTACCCCAAAACCATCAACGTCCAGCACAGCAAGGTGTTGGCAAGCATCCTGGCCGGCTGGCATGAAGACGTGCCGTATTTTGACCGTGCCTATCTGGGCCTGATGAATATGCTCAAGAAAATGGGCTCTATAGTCAACACGGATATCGCCTGGACCAAACAAGGAGTCCCCCATGTCAGCACCAATTAAAACCGGGAAAATCTGGATAGGTCGTTATCTGATGGTCATTGCCGCCCTGCATACCATCGTCGCCTTGCTGCTCTACGGCCCCGTCTTTATGGGCATGCTGGAACGCGGCGTATTCAATACCGTCAATCGTGACCCTTTGCGGTCGGCAGCGATCTGGTTCTTGCTGTTTGGTGGGCCACTTTTACTGCTGGGAATGAACATCAACAACATGGAACGCAAACGCGATTTTGCAGAAGCCGGCACCATGGGCCTGGGCATATTGATCTGCTGTCTGTTCGGCCTGGTGTTGATGCCAGTGTCTGGCTTTTGGCTGGCCATACCGGCGGCAATTGCATTGATGAACAGGCGTTCAAACCAAAGGCCAGCACTATGAGAAACAAGATCACGGAAACTGCAGTCCCAAGCAACACCAAAATTGCGGAAGACCTGCCCGGTGCCTATTTTTATGATTGCTATCAAATGCCATTCAATCACGCAGAACTGAGCGCCATGCAAATCTACATGAATACCTTTGCCAGGACACCGGCGTGGGTCAATTGCCTGATGGGTGCACGCAATCGCGTCGTCGGCCTGTTTGGCTTGAAGAACCTGGGCGGGATGAAATCGCTGGATAAAAACAAGCCAGCCGAGGCGTATCAGGTAGGGGACAGGGCGGGGATATTCTCGCTGGTGTACAAGTCAGACGAAGAGGTCATATTCTGCGATTCTGACAAGCATCTGGATGTCAAAGTCTCTGTATCCAAACAAGTCAGGGATGGCCTGCCCAGCATTGCCGTTACCACCATTGTGCATGTACACAATAACCTGGGGCGTGCCTATATGCTGTTTGTCGGCCCGGCGCACAAGGTGATTGCGCCAGCAGTATTATCCAGAGCATAAGCTTCCATCATCTCTGAAACGACGGCTAAATCATATACGTATTTTCCACCATCTGTTTTGTCACGCATTTGTCACAAATCTCTTCTAAGATGAAATCACCAAAACAACAGAGAAGAGGATAATAAAGACTATGTTAAGTACATTAAAACAAAAATATCAAATGATGCGTGCCAGAAATATCACCGAATTTTCAGGCTACAAGCGTCAGTTGATTGAAGTTCCTAACGCAGTGTTTTTGCAATGGCAGGCTAAAGCAAAATATGAATTCCCCGGCATCCCCAGTGATGCCATTTTTTTTGCCCGCGCCACTGAAGGGCTGATGATGTTCTTCGATTATGTACGCCGCAGCAATCGCCCCTGCGCCCTGCCCTCCAAGGCAGTCGACTCGGTCTGGCATGCCTGGAATAGCTGGTCATCAATCCATCTGGATAACTTCTGTCTCAAGCACTTTGGCCGCACCATACCACACGTTGAAGCAGCACAAATGAGCAACGAGATGGATGCCGCATTGGCCAACTGCCTGGTCACGGCACAACGGGCAGAAGGCCGCCTACCCGGCAGCGCATCCCTGCCGCGCCTGTTTGCGCTGGACCGAAAACTACACATGCCGCAAGGGTATTCCTACTTTGCCACATCCTTGCGTATAGGTTTCCGGCACATGAATACGCGTGCTGCCGACACCGGCAAAGCCATCTATCCGGAAAGCTTTGACGCCACCCAACTGCTAGCAGCCGGGCTGATTTCCAACCTGGCGTATGAAGAAATGATGAAGAAGCAAGCAAAGGCCGCCAGCGCCGGCGCATCTTGCGGTAGTAGCTGTGGCAGCAGCGGCAACAGTAGCAGCAGCGCAAGCTGCGATGCCAGCAGCGGCGGCTGCGATAGCGGCGGTTCAAGCTGTGGCAGCAGTTGCGGTAGCAGCTGTGGTGGTGGCTGCGGCGGCGGTAGCTAAGTCGTGCAAAGACTGAAGCATGCTCCATGTTGACGAGGCGGATTGCATGGCTGCGGATTGCGGCCATGCAAAGTAGATGAGACTGCGACACCACCACAGCGAACATCAATCAAATCATTGCTCAGTCAAAACACAATCATCTTCATGAGCGAAATAGACGCGATCGCACAATTTCAAAACGAAATTTCACTTGAAATCATGGCGCAAGGTACACTGGTATTTTTTTTGCACTATCGACCACATGCCGTCCTATTTCACTGCTTTATTCCATCGTTCCTCCAGACTGACGGTCTGCCTGATTTTTGGTATTGCCACTCTGCCAGCACTGGCAGCTATCAACCTCAATGACCCGATTCCTGTCAATCCAGCCCTGACTCTGGGCAAACTGGATAATGGTCTGACCTACTATATCCAAAAGAATGACACGCCACGTAAAAAGGTGGAACTGCGCCTGGTCGTGAAAGCAGGTTCGGTGCTGGAAGATGATGATCAGCAGGGTCTTGCGCATTTCACCGAACACATGGCTTTCAATGGGTCCACCCATTTCAAGAAAAACCAGCTTATTTCCTATCTGCAATCTATCGGTGTGAAATTTGGTGCCGACCTGAATGCCTTTACCAGCTTTGATGAAACCGTCTATGTGCTGCCAATACCGACCGACAAAAAAGCTTACCTGAAAACCGGCTTCCAGGTACTGGCCGACTGGGCCCAGGGTGTCAAGATGAAGGATGCCGATATCGACAAGGAACGCGACATCATCCTGGAAGAAGCCCGCCTGGGTAAAGGTGCCGATGACCGCATGAGCAAGCAATTGCTGCCCGAAGTCTTCAATGGCTCCAGATATGCCGATCGCTTGCCTATAGGCAAGGAAGACATCATCAAAACCTTCAAATATGATGCGCTGCGCCGTTTTTACCGCGACTGGTATCGCCCCGACCTGATGGCGGTCATCGTGGTTGGTGACATCGATCCGGCAGACGGCGAACAAATGGTGCGCGAGTATTTCTCCGGGCTGAAAAACCCGCTGCCGTCGCGCCCCCGCCCGACCGTCACCATCGCTAAAAACCTTGAGTCCAAGGCCCTGGTCATTACCGACAAGGAAGCCACCAACAACTTGCTGATGATACGTTACCCCCTGCAACCCATCGCCCCGCGCCTGACCATAGGCGATTACCGGCAGGATATTATCAAGAGCGTTTACAAGTCCATGATGAACAAGCGCCTGAGCGCGCTGACAGAACAGGCGCAACCGCCTTTCCTGGGTGCATCTGCCGGTACCGAACAGGTCGTGGAAGGCTATGAATCCTTCATGTCTGCCGCAGTACTGTCACAGTCAGGCATACCAGCAGCAATCAATGCGCTGGTGCAGGAAAAAAACAGTATCCGTCGCTTCGGTTTCACCATTGCCGAATTTGAAAGAGCCAAGAAAATCGAGGCGCGCGAATATGAAACCATGTACAACGAACGCAATAATTCACCGTCCTCCAATTTCGCCGGCGAATACATACGCAATTTTCTGCATGCTGAGCCTATCCCCGGGCTGAAAAACGAATATGCCTATTTCAAGGAATTTCATGATGGCATTACACTGGAAGAACTCGACCAGTACGCAAAAAAAGCGACGCCGGATGACACCAGCAAACTCATCTTCTATATGGGCTCCAACAAGGCCGGTGAAGTCGTTCCCGACACGGCTGAACTGCTGAAATTTGCCAGCCAGGCAGAAAACCGCCCGATACAGGCCTACAAAGAAAAAGAATCCCGCAGCGCGTTGATGAACACCCCGCCCACGGCGGGCCAGATTGTGTCTGAAAAAGAAAACAAGCTGCTGGGCCTGACTGAGCTGGGCCTGTCGAATGGCGTCAAGGTGATATTGAAGAAAACCGACTTCAAGAGCGACCAGATCTTGATGAGTGCACGACGCTTCGGTGGTATGTCCGTCTATGGCGACCAGGATTTCTACAATGCCTGGTATGCCAATCCCATCGTCTGGGAAATGGGCATGAGCAATTTCAGCGCCAAGGATGTGCAGGAAACCATGGCTGGCAAATATGCCACCGTCAGAACCTCGATCGACAATTATGCTGAAAGTTTCGGTGGCACATCCAGCAATGAAGATATTGAATCCATGTTGCAACTGCTATACCTGCGCATGACCAGCCCGCGCAAGGACAAGGTCTTGTACCAGTCTTTCATCAATACCCAGAAAGAACTGGCACGCAATTCCTCGGCCCGTCCAGAAGCCATTTTTTCAGATCAGATTGTCACTGCACTGTATCAAAACCATCCCCGCGTCATGCGCCAGGCCAAGGTCGAGGATTTTGACAAGCTGGACCTGGAACGCAGCATGGAAATCTTCCAGGACAGATATGGCAGCGCCAAAGACCTGACTTTCATTTTCATTGGCAGTATTGATCTCGACAAAATCAAACCGCTGATCGCCACTTATCTGGCCAGCCTGCCGACAACAGATATCAAGACCGGTTATCAGGATCTGAAAATTTTACCGGTACGCGGCGTCGTCAAAAAAGATGTCAAGGTCGGCAGCGAACCAAAAAGCATTATCTCCATCAGCTTTACCGGCCCGACTGTGTATTCGCGGGAAGAAAACACGCGCTTCCATGCCATGCTGGATGTATTGGAATTAAAGATCATCGACGTCATACGCGAAAAACAGGGCTTGATTTATAGTGGCGGCATCAATGGTTCCATACAAAGAATCCCGCAGATGCAATATGGCATAGACATCAATTTACCCTGCAGCCCGGACAATGTGAACAAGGTCATCGCCGCCATGTTTGCCGAGATACAAAAACTGCAAACGGCTGGCCCTTCGGCAGAAGATGTGAACAAGGTCAAACAGGCCTGGCTGCAAGACCATCAGGCCGACCTGCGTAGCAATGAAAGCTGGCTCGATCATCTGCAAACGGCAACCCTGTACCAGACTGATCCTGAATCCATACTGTCCACTGAAAAACGCATCAAGGCCGTCACCGCCAGCCAGATCAAGGACGCAGCCAATCGTTATTTCAATATGCAAAATTATGTGCAGGTAGTCTTGTATCCAGAAGATAAAAAAGACAAATAGATAGGATCTACGCAAAACCGCCCCAACTGCGTTGCAGCTCCTCTCCTAGGAGCCGCGTACTAAAGTACTGTCTTCGTCGCTGCGCCTTGTTGGGACAATTTTGCGTAAATCCTAATAAAACCAGACTTATGGAAGGGCCTGGCTTTTTTTGAGCCTGCAGATTACTGGTCACAGTCGCATGCACGATCAATCAATTGAACGAGAACGTATAGTTCACATCCACCGCCGATTCGGTACCGGTGCGGCCAATAATGCTGACCCTGCGCGTCAGTTGCCAACTGAGTTTGATGCCGCCACTGGCGTCTGCCAGACCACGTTCTATCGACAGCACCAGGCCAGGCATCAGGCGCTTGCCGACGCTAACCACCTGGTCTGTACTGGCGCTAGTATTACCGGTAGAACCGGCCACGGTTTGCCCGGGCAAGCGAGTCGTATTATTGGCGGAGGATGAACCGATGGAGAATTCATCAAAGCCCAGTCCCTGCACGATATCGCGCGGCACATTGCGGCTGCCATCGCCCCCGAATATGGCCGACGCGGCCGACATCAGCAAAGATGCATCACTGCCCGCCAGTTGATCAGCGCCACGGCCCAATACCAGCCATGACAGTTTTTCAGCATCCGGCACGGCAGGTTCCGACACCAGCCGGACTTGTGGCGCAGCGACCGTACCAACAATTTCCACCCCCGCCTCTACCGCCAGGCCACGGCGCAAGGCACGAATATTCAAACCGGGATTAGACGGTGGCCCCTGGAAATTCAAAATACCGCGCTCTATCGCCAGTTGCTGCCCATATCCTTCATACACGCCTCTGACGGTGCGGATGGAGCCGGTCGCCTGCAAGGGACTACCATCGATGGAACGCAAACGCAAACTGCCCTCCAGCCCGGTATCGAGCCCACGCCCGACAAACACAAAGCGTGGCCCCATGTCGAAGCTGACATCGACACGGGTTTTCAAACCTTTTTTCGGTGCGTCACTGTCATTGTTTTTTACTGCCAGTTTGTCGCTTTTGCGGGTCACCACCACATCGCTGGACAAACTCGGCGGTGGCATTTTTGGCAGTTTGAAATAGGCGCCATCGGTATCCACCTTGCCGTTCAGGCTCCAGATATTATTGGCTTCGACAATGTCGGCCTTGCCAGAAACCACCAGCCACCTGTCCTTGCGCTGCAATAAGGGGAAATGCTGCCACTGCGCCTGTATGCTGCCGGTTTCCTTGCCCATGTCGATATCACCACTGGCCTTGAATTCGCCTTTCTGTCCCACCAGTTCCATGCCTTGCAACAGCGCATGGCGCGGTACATTGGTGATCGTATTGGAAAACTGCAGATTGCTGACCTTCAGATGGCTGTCTTCAATTTGTGCATCCAAGCTGCCATTCGGTAACAATAAACCTTCAGCGGCAAAAGCGACTTCCAGCTCGCGCCCCGTCAGGTCAGCGCGGTAACCGGGTTTGCCAACCGTGCCCATCAGACGCGCATCGACATTCAGTTTTCCTTTGAGTACCAGGCCTGGGTTAATCCATGGCCCCAGCCATTGCAGGTCAGGGATGACAGCGCTGGCCTGGCCATTCAGCGCAGCCGTTGGTGCGATGGTCCAGGCACCGCCCTGTTTGCTTAACAAGGTATTGGCCTTGATTTTCCAGCTACCCAGGCGCGCGCCCTCGGCGTTCATGGTCAACGCCAGGTCTTCGCCATCGGTACCTGCGACCAGGCCGCCCACTTTCATCTGCAATTGCAAGTCGCGTATACCCAGAGCGACAGAATTGCCAGTGCCATCCGGATCATTGAAACGTAAATCACCGCTTTGACGCTGTATTTTAATCTCACCCTGTGCATGTTCATGCAATTGCAGATCCCATTGCGCGTTCAGTTTGAGGTTGCCGCTGACGGCATATTGTGGTCGCACCAGGTTGGCAATCTCTATCACCCTGACATCGGTGAGACGGCCCCTGGTTTTCAGCGCAGCGGGTGTCCATTCCAATTCTTCCAGCACCAGGCTGCCCAACTCACTATGCAATGTCAAAGCCCCCAGACGCACTGACTGCGATGACAATTGCAGAGGGGCGCTGCCTTGCAGTTTTACATCCGGCTTGCCATTCAGGTTAAGTGCCTGCAACTGGCCATTCCAGCTCCAGCCTTGCGCATTTTTTGAATCCGCCTGCATGCTGCCATTTGCACCCAGGCCAAAAGTCTGGCGATTCGGGAAAGTGCTTTCCAACGTGATGGTATGGGCGTCACGCCGGCCCTTCAATTGCAGATGCAGTTCGCTTAACTTGTCGGCTGCAGCCTGTGCTTTAAGCTGCGCTGGCGTTGGTGTTGGCGTTGGTGCCGGCGTTGACGCTGGTGTTAAGTTAGCGCCAGTCGGACTGACACTAAAATCAGGCAAATCACCGCCGATATGGCTTGCCACTATGTCGCCGTCAAAATTACCCTTGCTGCCATTGTCGAGGTTCAATCTGGATTTCAGTTGGGCGATAGCCCATTCCCGGTTTCCGTATTTAATGCGCAATTGCTGGGCCTGCGCATCCAGGCTGCCAGCGGGTTCGGCAAACCGGCCACGCAGGCTGACATCGGCCTTCAATGCACCACTCAGTGCCAGTTGCCAGTTACTCAGCAAGGGGTTGAGATTATTCAATTCCGGTGCATCCAGATTCAGTTTCAGCACATCATCCGCAGCACCCCAGTTACCCTGTCCCGTCAGGGTATTTTTTCCCCAACGCAGATCCATTTGCTTGACGCGCACTTGCTGGTCCTGCACCCATTGCATCTCAAGACTGGATTGCACGGTCTGTCCTGCATATTGACCTTGCAGTTGCGGCATGCTGACTTGCAGGTTGAGACGTGGTGAAATTTCGCCCTGCAAGCTGAAGGCAGCTTGCAGATTACCAGCGGGTGTGGCTATCCAGCGCGCCGGGTCAAAATTCGTCAGCCTGGCCTTGAGCTTGAACGCCTGTTTACCAGAAAAAGCGATATCTCCCGCCCCCTGCAAATGGGCATCTTCTGCCTGCAAATCAAATTTGTCGAGACTAAACAATTGCGTCACGCCATGGTAGGTGGCGTCGGCCTTCAGGCTGGCCTTGGCATCCGTCAGTTGGGCCTGCAATTGAATGATTTTGTCCTTGCCGGTCTGGGCAGAAAGCTTGCCCTTGATCTGGCTGGCATGCAGGCGCTGATCTATCTGTGCCAGGTCAACATTGGACAAGATCAGTTGCACATCCGCAGCCAGCTCTGCATTAACCCAACTCAGACGGGCATCCCCCTGCAATTTGCCATTGCCATTCAATTGCACTGCCAGGCCCTGCAAGCTGAGGCGATCCGCTTCCAGTTGCAGCCTGGCTGTCAGCGACTGCACTGGCAAGCCCTGTTTGTTGATGGCTGCTGCCTGCGCATTGCTGGCACTGACATCGCCGGCCAGCACAAAACGGGAAGCATTTTTGTCGCCCGCCGGTTTCAGCTTGGCCAGCAAACGCAAGTCGGCCTGCGGCGCCGCTGCCTGCCAGGCCGCAGGATTAAAATGCTGGATGTCCAGATTCAGTTGACGTAAATACGGTGCAGTAAAAGGTGTCAGACTGGCCTGCGCATGCCCCTGCAATTGCGCATTGTGCTGGTTCTGTTCTGCTGCCTGGGCTTGCAATGCCAGTTGCAAATCCTGCAGGCTGCCAGACACGCTCCCTTTCAATGCCAGCGCGGGTATGTCTTGTTGCACCTGGCCTTGCAGGCTGAACTGGCCATTCAGTGTATACGGGCGCAGGCTGGCCAGCGAAGATTGCATTTCTGCCCGCCCCCATGGGCTGGTAACACCCGCCACCAGACGGTATTGTCCGTCTTGAAAATGCAGGCTGCCACTGAGTGCGCTCAGCTCCAGGGTTTCATGCTGGGTGCCATCTACTGACAAGTTCGCCACATGCAAATGCCCCAGCGCCAGCTTGTGTGCATCCAGGGTAAATGGCAGGCTGAGGGTAGCCGGCAGTTGTGCCGGGTCTTTGCCAGGCAGGCTGGCAATGCGCAATGAACTGGCTTGCAAGCGTGGAATATCCACCTGCTGACGCCACAAGGCAGCAGGACGCCATTGCAGGCTGACGGCAATCGCCTCAATCACCAGCGTCTTGCTCTTATAACTGAACTTATCAATGGCCAGGTCATCTCCCACCGCACCCTTGACACCTTCAAATTGCAGGCTGCCACCACTGATTTTTTCTGTGACTGCCAGCAGGGTCCGGGTACCTGATTCGGTCTTGCTGGCCCAGGTAAGCAGAATAGTCAATGTAACGATTAGCAGCAGCAAAAACAGACAGGCGGACAACAGCAGACGCGCCAGCACCGAGCGATTTTTTTTGGTCTTTGCTACTAGCGTTTTTACTTCGGGTGTCGTCATGTCAGAAAGCGATAGCGATGGAAAAATCCAGCCTGAATTTTTTGGTCTGACGGCCAGATGCCAGGTCCAGGGCTATCGGCCCGGCGGGTGTTTTATAACGCGCGCCCACACCCATACCCTGGCGCAGATTTAATTCACGCCAGTTATCTGCTGCATTACCTACATCAATAAAAGTAGCCGCGCCCCATTCGGGATACAGCCAATGCACATATTCAGCACTGGCAGTCGCCATGACACGGCCGCCACGGGTACTGGTGGCGTTTTGTATACCCAGGCTTTGATAGGCATAGCCGCGTACGGTCGTGCTGCCACCGGTACGGAACAGATAGTCTTCAGGAATGCCGTCACCGCTGGTGGAAAATACATTACCCACTTCAGCCCGCACGATCACGCTGTCATTCTTGCGTACCGGTATCCAGCGCTGGTATTTGCCATAGACCCGCACGAAACGCTGATCTGACCACAAGGCTTTTTCTGATGCAGCCAGATCCAGTTGATAAATCTCGCCCTTGCGTGGATCAAACGGTTGATCCACGTCACGCCAGGTCCAGCCCACACTGGCCACCAGCGCCCGGTGAAATTCATCCGGGGTATTGGCGACGGTCAGTTTTTCCCTGACAATATTCAAGCCCAGGCGCTGTTCAAGATGGCCGCGCGTGCTGGTGCGCTTGACACCCAAAGACTGGCGATTGGTCAGCACACCGGATATATCTTCGCGCTCTATCAATACGCCAAAAGAATCCAGGTAATTGTTTTCACGCGGCGGTAAATAGATGTCGGCGTAACCCAATTGCCGACGTTGCTCCAGCCTTACCGCAGTACGCAAATCCCAGGCTTTGCCCAGGATATCGCGGTCACGATAAGCAACTTCACTGCGGTAGCCAGTATTGGTGCTGTAACCCAGGCCAAAACTCAGGTCACGTGCCTGCCGTTCAACCACGTTCACGTCAACTGGCACGGCAGCGGCTTTTTCCGGGTCCGGGTCTATGCCCACGGTGACAGTGGCAAAATACGGTGAGTTCTGCAAGGCGCGTTGAAAATCCAGCAGGCGTGAACGTGAATACGGTTCCCCCTTTTTGGGTGCCTGATAGCGGTCTATCAGCCACGAAGGATAACGCTGCATGCCGGTGACCCGTATCTCACCCAGGGTGAATACCGGACCACTATCGACGTCCACCTCCAAGATGCCACGGTGTTCATCGGCATCGATTCTGGCTTCGCTGGAAGTCAGCGTTGCCGCCGCATACGCATCGGCACGCAGGCTTTCCAGCAATTGAGTTTTGGCGTCGGTCCAGTCGGCGTCGCGAAATGGCTGTCCTACCGCCAGGCCCCAGTCTTCCTGTAAAGCACGTCTGCGCTTGAAGGTCGGTTTATCCCCGGCATCTATGGCATCGGCCATGGGGCCCAGTATTTTGATTGAGACATTTTCTATCAGCGTGCGCACACCGGCATCTACTGTCACGTGTATCAGTTTGGCAGTGCCCGTTGGGGTGTCGGTATTGTCGAGATTGTCAAACTGTATCTGCGGTGAAAAATAACCTTCGGTTGCCAGGATATTGCCAATGTCCTGACGCAATTTGCGTATCAGCGCTGGGGTGATATTTTGCGCATCGGCGCTGGCAGAAAATTCGGGAATATGCTGCCGCAGCAAATCCGCCCAGCTTGCTTTCGGGGTTTGCAATTGCAGGCGTCCACTGCTGGCCCTGACCACGGTGTCGGGATCGATATCGGGATTTTCCGGGGCTGGAGTGAGCGCCGTGACTGGCGCGGCAGTACTGGCTCCCTTGGCAGGCGGGGTGGGCGCAAGCACCGGTGTTGCCACCTGCTGCGCCCTGACCTGCCCTGTGCCGATCAACCCAAGGGCACACCCTATTGCAAGAGAGGTACGCAGTGTTATCTGCATCAGTAATCGCTCACTTGGTTGCCAGCCCAACACGATTGATGCCAAGTTTTTTCGCTTCCGAAATCACCTGTATGACTTCATCATAAAGCATGCCCTTGTCGGCGGAAACCAGTACCGACAGTTCCGGCTTGGCATCATGGAACTCGCGCAGTTTCTGCATCAGTTGCTTGCGGTCTTTGGCTTCTTCCTTGCTGTCCTGGCGGTTATTGCCGTTACTGCCTGCCTTGCTGTTGATGCTGATGGTGGAAGGTGCATCCGGACGCAGGGTAATTTCTATATAGTCGGATGGCGGTTGTGTCGATTGTCCAGCCGTCGGCAGGTTGATGACGCTGGGATTGGTCATTGGTGCACACACCATGAAAATCACCAGCAACACCAGCATCACGTCGATATACGGGACGACATTGATTTCTGCCTTGAATTTGCGTTTACGTTCGCCTCGCAGAGTACTCATGCTGACCTCTTTCCTCTTAGCGCGACTGACGCTGGAGGATATTCGAGAATTCCTCGATGAAGGTTTCGAAACGAATCGCCAGCCTGTCTATGTCATGCGAATAACGGTTATACGCCAGCACCGCCGGAATCGCCGCAAACAGGCCAATTGCCGTTGCGATCAAGGCTTCGGCAATACCTGGTGCCACTGCCGCCAGCGTCGCCTGCTGTACATTGGCCAGGCCACGGAAGGAATTCATGATGCCCCAGACCGTACCAAACAAACCGATATACGGCGACACCGAACCTACCGACGCCAGATAGGACAGATGGGATTCCAGCAAATCCATTTCACGCTGGTAAGACGCACGCATGGCGCGGCGTGCGCCGTCCAGCATGGCACCGGCATCCAGCGATGCCTTGTTGGCGGTTTTTACTTTGTGGTATTCGCTCATGCCGGCTTCAAAAATACGCTCCAGCGCACCGGTATTGTCACGGCCATTGCGACGGTTATTGGTGGCAGCGGCATACAAATCCACCAGATTGCCGCCAGACCAGAAATTGCGTTCGAATTCTTCTGTCTGCCCACGTGCTTTTTTAATGGCAAACATTTTACTGAAGATATAAGTCCAACTGGTCAGGGATACGCCCAACAGCAATAACATGACCAGTTGCACCAGGATGGAGGCATTGGTAATCAGGCTTAAGAATGAGAGATCTTGGGTAACAGTCATATTGAATCACATAAAAAACAAAAAACGTAAGCCTGATGACATGCTGCGTTCAGTCAGGCGAGTATTCAGCGGTATCCGATAAATTTGGATAAATTTGGACAAATTCAGGCACATCCTGACAAATTTAGGCACTTTTTGACAAATTCAGACAATTTTTGTCAGAACATCGTCAGGAATGGCTGCTGGCCGCACATTCACCTTGTCCACACATCCCACCTTGATTTTGCCGCTAGCCAACAGGCGTTCGCCGCACCAGGCCTGCTGTTCGAACTGTACCGATGCCCTACCCAGCTTTTCGACTACAACCGTCAGCCTTAGTTCATCATCCAGTCTGGCAGGTGCATGATACTCGACTGCCGTGGCTTTGACGACAAACATCAATCCATGCTGATCGGCCATCTGCTGCTGGTTCACCCCGGCTGCGCGCAACCATTCGGTACGTGCACGCTCAAAAAATTTCAGGTAATTAGCATAAAAAACGATACCACCCGCATCGGTATCTTCATAATAGACCCGCACTTGCCATTCAAACGCTTTGCTCATAATGTAAAACTTTGCGGGAAACTAGTGGACTGCAACAGCCCACTAGAAAAGTTATCATAGAAATCATCATTGTAAACTGCTTCTGCCAGGAATGACTGAAACCATGCCGATCTGCTATCGAATCAGCATGATTAACCTTCCCCAGGCCATCCGGCCGTCAGGATGTGGTGCGCTTGATGGTCAATGGACCATACCCCTGGCAAGTCGGCATCATTTCTATGTGATTGATGTTGACATGCGGCGGCAAAGTGGCAATCCAGTAAGCAGTTTCAGCAATATCGATGGCTGTCAGCGGTACCGTGCCCTCATACACCTTGGCTGCCGCATCGTCATTGCCACGATAGCGGACATTCGAAAACTCGGTGCCGCCACACAAGCCAGGGGCAATATTCGTGGCCCTGACCCCGGTGCCGACCAGGTCAGCCCGCAGGTTCTTGGTAAATTGATCCACAAAAGCCTTGGTAGCACCATATACATTGCCACCTGGATACGCCGTTGAACCTGCAACCGAGCCGATATTGATCACCAGGCCACTGCCACGGACCACCATGGCCGGCAAGACGGCACGGGTCACTGTCACCAGGCCCTTGGTATTCGTGTCTATCATGGTATCCCATTCATCCTGCGACGCCAGATGTGCAGGTTCAGTGCCCAGGGCAAGACCGGCATTGTTGACCAGCACATCGATTTGCTTCCAGTCCTGTGGCAGGCCTTCCAGGGCCAGGCGGATGGAATCCTTGCTGGTGACATCCAGCGTCACCGGCAATAAGGCCGCACCAAGTTCGGATTGCAATGCGGCAAGTCGTTCTGCACGACGGGCGGCGGCAATCACCTTATGGCCCTGGCTGACAAATTTTCGTGCCATTTCTTCGCCAAAACCTGAGCTTGCGCCTGTAATCAATACGATCATGCTGATTTCCTTCAATGTGATGGATGAATACTGGCATTTTAATGCACATGCAGCATTTCCGATGGGCAGGCATGTATTTGACCGGCTTGCACTTGCCCATTCAAACGCCATCACGTAAAATCCATGCACCATTTCGTCTCACGTGACTGGCGAAACGGCCGAACCTGCATCAGCAGGGTATGCGGAACACGCATCACACCGGCCAAAGATGGAGATCCATCGGGAAGCGTGAGATTTCGGAGTCAACCTGACTCCAGCCGTGCGCCTGGGTAGCCTGATGGTAAAAGCAATGAGGCTGCCCCCTATCCGTTTCAGACACCTCATTGACATCAAGCAATTGCTTAGTGATTGCTTATTAATTGTTTATTAACAGGAATAATCAGGAACCGCCATGTTTGCAAATAATCAAACCCTCGCCAACGTAGATCCAGAACTGTTTGCTACGATACAAAAAGAAAACGTCCGTCAACAAGAGCATATCGAGTTGATCGCGTCAGAAAACTATTGCTCCCCAGCCGTCATGGAAGCCCAGGGCTCCCAATTGACCAACAAATATGCCGAAGGCTATCCAGGCAAGCGCTACTACGGTGGTTGCGAGCACGTGGATGTGGTGGAACAACTGGCAATTGATCGCCTGAAGCAATTGTTCAATGCCAATTTTGCCAACGTGCAACCAAATTCTGGCTCCCAAGCCAACCAGGGCGTCTTCTTTGCGCTGTTGAATCCAGGCGATACCATCATGGGCATGAGCCTGGCTGAAGGTGGTCACCTGACCCACGGCATGCCCTTGAACATGTCCGGCAAATGGTTCAATGTTGTCTCTTACGGTCTGAACGCCGTAGAAGACATCGATTACGACGCCATGGAAAAACTGGCACGCGAAACCAAACCAAAACTCATCATCGCCGGCGCCTCTGCATTTGCGTTGCGTATAGACTTTGAACGTTTCTCGAAAATCGCTAAAGAGGTTGGTGCCTATTTCATGGTTGACATGGCGCACTATGCTGGCCTGGTCGCTGCTGGCGTCTACCCTAACCCGGTACCGTTTGCGGACGTGGTCACCTCCACCACCCATAAGAGCCTGCGCGGTCCACGCGGCGGCATCATCCTCAGCAATGACGAAGCCATTGCCAAAAAGATCAATTCTGCGATCTTCCCTGGTATCCAGGGTGGCCCACTGATGCATGTCATCGCGGGTAAAGCAGTTGCATTCAAGGAAGCGCTGTCTCCAGAATTCAAGACTTACCAGGAACAAGTCGTTAAAAATGCGGCCGCCCTGGCAACTACCCTGACTGAACGTGGTCTGCGCATTGTTTCTGGCCGTACTGAATCGCACGTCATGCTGGTTGATCTGCGTCCTAAAGGTTTGACAGGCAAGGAAGCAGAAGCCATCCTCGGTTCTGCCCATATTACCTGCAACAAAAACGGTATCCCGAATGATCCGCAAAAACCGATGGTCACTTCCGGTATCCGTCTGGGCAGCCCGGCCATGACGACACGCGGTTTCAAAGAAGCCGAAGCAGTGAAAGTCGGACACCTGATTGCGGACGTACTTGAAAATCCGCATGATGCCGCCACCATTGAACGTGTGAAAGCCGGTGTCAAAGCATTGACCGATGCTTTCCCGGTCTACGAAGCATAATTCAGCGACATAAAACGCCACTCCATGAGTGGCGTTTTTTAAACTTTAGGCGAACTCTATGAAATGCCCTTTTTGCCACAATGACGATACCCAGGTTATCGATACCCGTGTTTCAGAAGAGGGCAATGTGATCCGCCGCCGCCGCCGCTGCGCCGATTGCGATAAACGATTTACAACCTATGAACGGGTTGAGCTGGTGATGCCGGTCATCGTCAAGAAAAATGGCAGCCGTACCGAATACGAAACCGCCAAACTGCGCGCCAGCCTGATGCTGGCCCTGCGCAAGCGCCCGGTCTCCGCTGAAGCGGTGGAAACTGCCATCCAGCGTATAGAAGAAAAATTACTGTCCAGTGGCGAACGCGAAGTCATGTCCGGCCACGTCGGCGAACTGGTTATGCGCGAATTGAAACGCCTCGACAAAATCGCCTACATCCGCTTCGCCTCCGTCTACAAAAGTTTTGAAGACGTATCGGAATTTGCTGAAGCGATACAGGAAGTCAGGAAAAATTAAGCTGCAAAACAAGCAAGACCATTGCACAAATCACATGGAATGCCATGCTGCTTTATTACCGAATCACTTTCTTTGATACTTCAATAAATTCAAGCGGGTGAACTGCAGCGCTCAGTGATACTTCGATCACAAACTGGCTCTTCACGGCAACATCACCAATCATGCCCGGAGCAAACTTCATTTTCAAGAATTGTTCTTTCACCAAGCGGGTGGCTTCTGCTGAAAGTTTGCTCTCTTCAATTTCGATGTCGTCAACGTCGCCATTTTCATTGACCAGCACGCGCAATTGCAGGGGTTTTTCTGGAACCTCATCCATGACCAGGGTGAGGGTTGCGCTGGGCTCAACGTTATTCTGCACCTCTGGTGGTGTAGTCAATTCGTCAACGTGGTAATAATAGCTAAGCGAATCGGCGGTCTGCAACAAAGCCGGGGGACTCTTGTGTTGAACTTGCACTTCCCTGAACTTTTCCGCTTGATTATTATGTCGCAGATTATTTCCGGTCGGCGGGCGGGAGACAGCCTTGCGGGTATCAGGCTGCGACGTATCAGATGCGACGAAGTGAATTTGCAGGATTTGGGACGTATCAGCATGCTTAACGATGCTATCTACATTCCCATCCTGAGCGTTTTTACATAAGACAAACACCACCAGTAAGCCATGCATCACCAAAGAGAAAGTTAATGCAAAGACGGAGCGGGAAGTATCATTTTTTGTAATAATGTAAAACACGAAATTGAATTGCCGTGACATTTTCCTGCCTATTGCTTACGTCCTCCAGGCAGGAAAACATCCGTTCGTGCCCTCTATTTATTCCAGCAGGCTGCGGCACCACCAGTACCAGTTGCATCACGCACACCGGCGCTGGTCAGGGTCAAGGTAGCACAAGTAGTGTCATTGACTTGATCATTTGCTGGCACTGCTTGCAAAGTGTAGGCGGTTGCCGTCGGAGTACCAACAAAAGACAAGTTGTACTTTGTTTTCGATGAACGCGGTGAGGTGTTAAATGGTAGTTGCGCCGTCGTCAAGGCGGTTGTCCCATCTGGCATCAATGCGTAACTGTTTGTCAACGAATAATTTCGCTCCATCCACTGCTGCAACTCCATCAAATCGCCTTTGGCTGTATTCCGATTACCGGTCAAGACATAGTTCCGGTAACTGGGAATACCGACAGCAGCAATCACGCCAATAACGACAACCACGACCATCAACTCTATCAGGGTAAAACCACTTGAGGTTTTGCGCATAATCTATTCCAAATTTAAATGCCCCTGGCAGATCCAGGAGCTCGTCACAATTTATAAGATTTAACGAATTTGCCGCCAGGAAAACCTTACCCCTGTAACCGCACTTTTATTTAATTCAACTCCTGATTGACTTTCCGGAGGAGGACTGCCACTACCACTACCACTACCACCAGCAGTGAAACCAACCCTCACGCCACCAACTTTTACCACCGCTTTCTTGCCGCTGGATACCACAGAACTGAAATAAGGTATCCCCATTCCCACTGCCCCCCAACTACTGAGTTGGACAGGTGTGCCCGAAGTATTGTCTATTACCGCAGCGCCACTGTAGGCGTTAAAGATATTCACATACCCGGTACCCGGCAAACAGGCAGTGGCAGGTGTGAACGAACTGACCAGGACAATACCAGTATCTGCCGGCATGATCGAATTGACGATACTGCGCTCACCATTAACGTTCGGCATATCCATATACCAGCCCTTCTTGGTCGCAAAGTTGACCGCATTGGAAGATGTGGCTCTGAAAAAATCCCCCGCCGCATTTACTAAAGTTGTTGAGGTGATCGTTTGTGCCACCAGATCGGCTTTGGTAATGGGTGTCGCTGAGAACGTATCCGCGAATCCAAAGATTGTTTGCTGTACAGTGGTATTGTAATCAGCCCTTTCTATATATTTTCCTGTACCAAAAACGACGGCCCATGCACTAGGCACCAAGGCATGCGGCGCTACAGCAGGTGCCGATGTGATCGGTTGCGTTGCACTACCGGCAAAGGCTTTAGTCACTTTCCATGTGCTGGTTGCTGTATCCCATCTGATACGCCACATATTACCCTTCAGGTCACCAGCCCAGACCGTGTCTATCCAGCCATCACCCTGGGTTGCGATTGGTAAGGGGGTCGCAAGACCATTGTTTCCCAGCGAACCTTCAACTTCGATTTTGTTGATCACACTGCCATCATTGGGATTAAGCATATACAAGACTGCCTTGCCGTTGGTACTGCCAAAGCCGTTGCCAACAATGACTGCCCACTTGCCATTCGTTGTTCCGTCCGGGATTTTTGTAATCTGTAATACCTGCCCAGAAATAGGGCTTTGAGCGGGCTGATTATAGCTGTAGCCCATGTCCGTATCATTGGTGTCAGAGAATTCCCATTTGGAAATCGTAGCCGCATTTGCTTCTGAAAATCTGGTCGGATCAGTAACATCAAGCGCAAAGTATCCTTTGCCACCGGCACCATAACTACCGACCAGCAAGGTCGCCCAACCGCTGGTCAATTGGACATCACCTATCATCGGTGTCGAATCGACATAGAACTCATGCGTATAGGTGAGTGTCGTCAAGGCAGAAATCTTGGGGGCTGAAGTAGTAGGATCTATCTGCATGAACTTGCCCGGCACATAGGCAAATAATTCCTTGCCTTTGCCCGTATCAGAAGCGTCAAAGGCGTGCAGCATGCCGTCGTTCGCGCCTACGTAGACGACAGGTTTCCTATTTACATTGTTGGCAATAAATGCAGAGTATCCGGGGAAGGCATTGCCTGCGTACAAGGCACTGGGTGCAGCCACATAAACAGGGCCAGAACCGACGATGTCACCTAATTTGGTTTTCAAACGGGTTCTGAATATACCGCCTGTCCTGGATGATTCTTTGGAAGAGTCGCCACGTATATAGTTGACCCTGTTAACACCTAGTAAAGTGGGTGTATCAGTCAAGCCAGTCGCTGGATTGGTATCCATTAAAGCTTTATCTGTCGCCGACAGATTAGCATATTTAAAAGCAACGCCTGCGTTACCGGAACGGGTAATAATCTGACGCGCGGTATCCGTTTGATAGGTCGAATACGTGGTCGATGCAGTCGGGTCCAGCCAGACAGAAGTGTCCCAGTCTGGACTCGCATCGCAAGTAGCAACAGCCACATTAAAACCGCATGCTTTTATTGCCCCGCGACCACCATTGGTCAACGTGTAACTTGCATAGTAAATTCCTTTGGCTGAAGCGATAGACACGCCAGATGTCGCAGGTGCGGCACCATCACCCAGACTACCGGCAGCAACAATTTGTTGAAACACATTACTCAAGCCATTTTTTAAACCGATAGGATCATTACCCGCATACCAGTTGTCTGGCGTGCCGTTACCATCCTTATCCCAGGACTTGATCGAACTGGTTAACGCTGTCGAATTGGGGTTCAAGTAAGGTGCTTGCGTCAGGGCAGGATTAAAACCACCATATTTGGCAGCGGTGAACATAGGTGTCATGGTAGCGCCTGTCTGTACCGGGTTTCGACCGTTAAAAGGCTCCATGACGTCAACAAAGAAGCTGGTGACCGTCTGTTTCTGATCCGTGATGCGCTGTGCAGCCTTGTCTGGTCGTATATCATTGACGTGCGCCCAATAAGCCAGGCCGCCCAGATACCAACCGGCATTTCGTCCAGGTGACGCGGCAGCATTAATCGTGGAAGCGCTGACAGTAGAATTAATAATACCTGCCTCCATGTTTGCCACATTGTCGGTCCAATCATTAAACTTCACCGCAGTACCTGGGCTCGGTGGATTATCCGTAGGGGCTGTAGCACCACAATTACTATTTTGATTACCAGGTATTCTGGTGTCGCACCAATTATTGACGTCACCGATGGTAACAATAAAATTCTGCTGGCAAGAACTGGTTATTGGGTCATTGGCAGCAACCGTTGCATCAAAATTAATCACTGGAAAGCCATCTACCATTGCCGTGGTGGGGTTCGCGATGGCCTGTGGCGTCGGGCTCATCTTCCTCAGGTAGCGCAATGATTCATAAAACAACTCAGCCATGGGATCATAGCCTTTGTAACCACTGGCATAACCAAACTGGTTCAGGTAATTGATGACGCCGCTGTTGGTGGCACCACTCGTGGCAGCCTGATCGCTGCTATCGGGATTAACAGTGAACACACCTGTAGTGCCACTCCACTCCAAACGTGGATTGACAGTTGACAAGGCAATCGGGTCTGCAATCGTAGGGCCGACCGATTTCATGCGGGCACGCAGCACGCCCCCTTGTCTTGATTGTGCCGGATCATTCAAATATCCAAATGCAGAGAAGCGCATATTTTGGTTATATTGCTGCATCAAGCCTTCAGGCTTATACGTTCCACCTGTAGTGGAGTAATCGGTACAGTTTGATTCCAGCCCAGCTACCTTGTCGCACACTTTGACTCTGACATGGTAACAAGTCCATGAGGGATTATTGTTATTATTCACCGCCTTATAGTCCGTTACCAATTGGGCGCAGGTATGAGTACCCATTTGTGCGGTCGTCAGATTGCTGACTGCCACACTTCCTCCCGCCTGCACCAACATCTTGTCACCCATGTTAACGCTGCGATAAGTCTGTTGTGTTGCAACGTTTGCGTCTGTCGTCGTTGCTGACCGGTCTGGAAAATAAGATGTGCCACTCTGCGCATCGTTATAAGCGCGTTGTAATACCGTCGTTCCTGCCGAGTCAATAATGCGGTTACCCCCCGTCATGATTTGGCGGAATTGATCCAGGTTGGCCATGGATACCCAATTCAGCAAATTGCCTTTGAAAGTTCCAGTTGCACAAGCCGTCGGTGAAAAATACAGGTTGCTGGTGCTGTATGAATAGCACTTGGCACTGTCGAAGTAACCATAGTAGGTCGCTGCAGGATCATACGTTGATGATGACGAGGCCGCATTAGTTGCTGCATAACTGGCCGCATCACCGGTAGGAAATTCCACCGACAGCGCAAACACCACATTGGATAGCGCACGGTCGATATTTTCCAGAGGCATCTTGGACGGTGTCACATTCGCTGCAACAGAAGCAGCAGCCAAGCTTGCGATAAAGCAGCCGAGTGCCAATTTTTTCAGAAATGAACCAGGCAAATAGTGGGTAATCATCATTATTCCAGACAATATTTAAATCAATGAGGAGCAACTACGCTCTGTAACATCACAACTGTATTGGGATTTTGTCCAACAGCGCGCACGGTAATCCGAACCGCGACACGGGCAGAGCCTGAGGTTCCGGCAAAATCAGCAACCAGGCCGCCTGGGGGGAAAATTTCCATGATATACCTCGGTTGGGCTGCGACTTTTGGTATTGCCGTTGCGCCTGTATAGGTGCCATATGCAATAGTAGGATTGGTACCGGTCGATCCGGTTTGTGGTGCCCAATTCGCAGCGGTATCGTCCCATACCGGTACTGGCGCCGTTGCATTATCCAAGGGTAGGCATTGGCCACGCACACAATCTGGCGTCCAGGTCTGACGCATGGTGCTGGTCCAGACCCAAAAGCCGTCTCTGAGTAAAGGATTGTCCGGTCTCGCCGCTGTAGGGCGGCAAGTCACAGCGCCAGCGGCACTTCCGCCCGGGCAAAATGTTACATTGTCTGCAAGCAAACTGGCCAAATCGCGTTCGGCATCGCGCAATGTCAGTTCAGCCGCCTGCAAGGCAATATTACGATCACGCAAGTTATTCGACATGCGTTCTTGCAAAGTACTGTTTTGCATGGCAGATAGCCCAAGCAAAGATAAGGCCATTAACAATACGACTGTCAATATCAGAGAGTTGCCACGTTCGCGATGCATCGCGAATTGACTTTGTCGTGGACGTGATTTGAGGCTAGCGGATCTCATGGCAGCACATCCGGAGAGGTAAGAATATTATTGCGCAAAGAGAAAGTCGCACGCGTAATCTGACGATAGCGCAAGTCGGCCAAAGACACGCTCGTCCCCCTACAATCAGTGTAATTTGTCCCTTTGAGCGCTACGTTTTTTGCCGTTGCCACTGTTTGCAGGCAAACACGAACGGACAAAACCCGTGACCAATCTGCCACACTGTCTGCAGTGACATATTGAGCAACAGCACTATCGCCTGGAACGGTTAAGCTGACAGTTGCAGGGGCAACTCCGTAGAGGATATACATATCCTCTACGCCTTCTGCAATCGCCTTAGGTTTGCTTGGATCACCGTTACCAATACACATTAAACGCTTGCTTGCCACGTCAACATAGAAACGATTGATCGCCAAAGGCCCTGCCGGGCTTGCTGTAGCCCCGTTCACATTATTGCCGCCACAATCCGATCCCTTACCAGTATTGGCGTCATATGCCGACATGGTGTCAATCGCCGCAGCTGCAGGCAGAACCGCTCCTGCATTAGCACCTACATCACTATTGAGCACCTGATACGCCACCGTCAGAGAGCTTGGACTGGTCGCTGTAGCAGACGCACAAGTCCAGTTAGACAATTGTAAAGGATCACCTGACGTAGTAAAAAGCCCCTTGCACCCCATCACACCGTGTATCTTGTTTGCTCCACTACTATACTCTGGTGACTGTCCAAAATACATGGACAGCAAATCTGAATTGGTCCTGTTCGGATCGGTTTTTGACAACCAGTCCTTATTTGCCGGCTGCAACAAATTTTGCCGTGTCCCAGGATTATTCACAGCATCAACAAATCCGGCCAGGCGAATGTGATAACCGAGTACATCCATCGCGGCCCTCATGGTCTCTTGCTGGCGGGCGTCACTGTCCTGATATTTGAATGATTGGGTATTCGCGACATACAGGCTGACCACTGCAGCCGACATCACAAGTCCGATCGACATGGCAATCATCAACTCCAAAATACTGAAACCGTCTTCGCGGCGCATGACAGAACGAGTCATTTCTTCAACCTTTAATCATGGAATGAATGGCGTGCTCAAGCAACGCACACCAACAACTGCCGGCGTTGGACACAAGGAGTCAGTCGAATTTGCATCAATCAAAGCCTTTTCCTTCCACATGACAACAATACTAAAGGCCGCGGCATTATTCGCTGTTGGTATCAGGGCACCAGCACCACCAGGGAGAGTCCTGGCAATGTCATTGGTCCAGTCAGACAGATCAAGCGTGGCCATATTGGCTGGAGTACACTCGGTTGCATTGGTTCCACAACCAGGGGCAGTCGGTATAGTAGTAGACGCCGTTGCATAACCATAATTCCTGGTGTATTGTCCCGCCTTTACACCGGTCATATTCGCGCGCATACGATCCGATAACTCCAGCGAGAGCAAGGTTGCCTTGGACCGTACCGCAGAGTCTTTATTGTATTTCAAGGATGTTATTTGCATGGCAGCCAAGCCCAATGCACCTATGGCAAAGATAACCATGGTGACCAATACTTCCATCATGGCAATACCAGATTGCCGTTTATGCATAGCTTTGTGAGCCAATGTTGCGCTAGTTAACATCTTGATCCTCTAGTTCCCACAATAACTGTCCGCAGCCAATTCTGCCGGTGTATCGACCCGTGGCCTGCCCTGTGAATTGACACAGACGGTTCGACAATTTGACTGATCATCTCCTGACGGAGGGCACATGGTGATTTTGCCGCCAGTAAATGTAGGCAACGGCCGCCCCAAGCCCGTAAAAACCAGGTTTTGTGCGCTACCGCCAGAACCTACCGCAGTGGTATTGCCGCTTAAAGCCGGGTAAGCGCGAATCACCGTTTCGCCTGAGTTAACTACACCATCATAATTGGGGTCAGCAAAGACTATCCAGCCTGCAGCCCAATTGCTACCTGCAGCCTGACAAGTAGTGCCGTTTGCACTTCTGCAAATGGTTACACCACTATTCCTTTTGACCGCTTCAGAACGCGCTAGATTGATTGCGCCAATAACATCACTTGACTGTGTCCTCATGCGCGCACCAATAATGAAGGCCTTCAGACCTGGCACGGCAATCGCCGATAAAACGGCAAATATCACAATAGTGACCATCAGCTCAATAAGAGTAAATCCGCGCTCTTTGTGACTGGAGTGATTGATCTCTGACTTGCCCATTAGAGCCTTCATAATAATTTTTTATTGAAATAATACATTTCGGCAATACGGATGACGAATAATACTTGATATTCAGCAGTATGAGACACTGCAAAATCCGTGCCTGCAAGTAAAATTTGTAAGCAATTCTGTCAGAGTAACTTCCCGGCGAGAGAAAGTCAAAATGGCATAAAAACAATACGACTCCATGCCACTGGCGACAAGCTGCATCTATAATTTTCCTAGTAGCAACAATATTGTAAGACCGCTCACCACAGAGACACGGAGGCACAGAGGTTCACAGAGCAAAGCAAGAGATTCTGACGTTTCATTACTGTCCCGCTGATACCCCCGAAGGCCGAGGCACAGAGTAAAAGCAGAGAAACCCCTGATGCTCTTACCTTTTCAGACTTTCTTACCTTTCTCAGTGCCCTCTGTGCATCTCTGTGCCTCTGTGTTGAGAGGTCTTGAAGTTGATGTTGATGATGTTAGTGTTGTTTTTGATCTGGTGTTGCGCGTGTATTTTCCGTTCGCGCAAAGCGAAACCCCCGCTAAATTGCTCTAGCGGGGGTTTCTGGATACAAGCCTGACAATAACCTACTTTCACACTGGTTGCAGCACTATCATTGGCGCGTAATCGTTTCACGGTCCTGTTCG